>JAABUA010000030.1 GCA_011389515.1 Desulfobacteraceae bacterium | reverse complement strand
TCTGAATGCATCCGGATTGCCGGTATAAATGACCCGGAATTGTATCCGGGAAAACAGGATGCATGCCCGATGGAAAAATTAAAAAACAGGGAAGTCCGCTGTTTTATCGTTGCAATGGACGCGGAGGGAAATGCGGTTGCAGTGGTTCAGTGTATCAACTGAAAATCTATGCCGGATATGCCACTACCCTTCGGTTGGGTGGCTGCCCCCGGCTTTCGGTTTCAAGCCCCTGCTGATTGATGAATTCGTGCTGCAGCCTTCTGAAGCGGGCGTTTTGCGGTGAAAGTTCAAACGGGGCGCCGGTTTTATATACTTCAATAACTGCTTGTTCCGCTTCTTTTTCCGCAGCCGATTCATCCGGACTGCTCTTGCGACCAACCGTATTCGTGTCAATGGCGGACTCCGAGGCGGACGCCGGAAAAATGCCGCGGAGGAAGTTTTCGATCTGGGTAATGGTGTTGCTTTTGATCACGTGGACGGGCATCCCGTTTTTTTGCACCTCGCGAAGCCTGAGGGGCTTTTTCTTCTCCTGGGATTTGAGCGTTAGAACGATATCGGCGCTTTCCATATCTGAAACCATGGATGCGGGAACGCGCAGGTTGCTGATTGACCGTTCCATATGCTTCCTGCTGACCCCGTATGTAAATATGCGAATCGTCCGGTCTGCACCGATCGTATCGCCAGGTTTTGCATGAATAAAAGATTGGCGGAAAACAGGAACATCCGTTTTTCTGGTGATAATTCGCCCTTGGTCATTGCGCTGCCGGAGTTCTGGCGTGACAGGGCTGCCGCACAGCATGGCATCGACCACACATCCCAGATTATAATGGACAACCATGTGGTCACGATCCTGGATTTCCACGAGAACCTCAAAGGTCGGCGGGGCTTTTCTCTCAAGGATTGTTTTTCTGGTTCTTCGCCTGCGGGCTTCTTCATCAGATATTGTAACGGATGAAATCCCCCCGAGCAGGTCCGACAGGGTGGGGTTCGCCATCAGGTTGTCCACGGTGTTGCCGTGTGCTGTGGCAATGAGTTGAACACCCCGCTCGGCAATGGTTCTGGCTGCAAATGCTTCCGCCTCGGTGCCGATCTCGTCGATAACGATCACTTCGGGCATGTGGTTTTCGACGGCTTCTATCATCACCGCATGCTGGAGGTGGATCGACGGCACCTGCATACGTCTTGCCCTTCCAATGCCCGGGTGAGGTATATCTCCGTCTCCGGCAATTTCATTGGATGTATCTACGATGACAACCCTTTTTGCGAGATCATCGGCAAGAACCCTGGCCGCTTCGCGCAGAAGCGTCGTTTTCCCGACCCCGGGACGGCCGAGAAGCAACATTGAGAATCCGCTTTCAATAACATCCCGAAGAATGTCGACCGTGCCGTAAAGTGCCCGGCCGACGCGGCACGTGAGCCCGATGACCCCTCCGAACCGGTTTCTGATGGCGGATATCCGATGCAGCGTGCGTTCGATGCCTGCACGGTTGTCCCCCGTGAAGCGTCCCACCCTTCCGACAATATAATCGATGTCATCCTGGGTAGCGGCGTCGCCGGAGATTTCATGGAGCTTGCCGGGAAATCGTGCTTCGGGTGTTCGGCCGATGTCGATGACGATTTCAATCAACTCGTCGCGGTCCGGATGCTGTCGTATGGCCTCGCGTATGTGCGGCGGCATGACCGACAGCATCCGGTCGATATCATCCGTTGCTGCGATTGTCATGTCTTTCATTATTTACTGTCCATCCGAATTGTCGATTATTTCATCCCGGTGCGGTTATCCGCCTGAAAGCCCCGGTTATTTTTTGAGTAAAAACAGGTTGGCAAACCGAGCGTCCAGATTTTTTTCCTCCACATTTGCAAATTCGTCTTCAATGGCAGCAAAAAGATTTTCCAAAGATGCGGCGGCTTTCCTGGAAATTTCATAGGCCGCAAGCCCGGTGGAGACGGACAGCCAATCGAGAAAATCCGATTTGGCGGAATCTGTGATTTGTGTCGTGTGTTTTCCGCTGCCCCACAACGATCTGTAAAATGGGCGAAACGCTTCCATGTCAACAGGTAAAACGCGATCATGGGGCAAAAGGCCCAACCGGTTTCTTGCCCACAGTGTCAGCAAAACGGTATGAAATGTGACAAAGGATCGATCCGGAAATCCTTTTGTATCGATGTTCATTACAGAAAATATGTTATCGAAAGTCATGGCTTCAGTAAGGGCTTTTTCGGCTTCCTTGATGTCATCGACGGAGGCAAACTCCCTGTACAGGCTGCCGGTTACATAGTTGTCGAAATATTTGGGCTGTTTGAGCATCAGCCCCCCGATATGCCCTACCAGGTGTTCCCCCCAGAAAGCGAGTGCCAGGTTGTTTTTTGCAAACCAGCTTTTTCTTTGCCATTGCAGGGCCTTGTTTTTTAATTCCAGCACCATTGCATAGCCAGTGCGGAAAATATCCGCAAGGGCGTAACTGCATATGATGGACGCACTCTGGGCGGACAGGGGCGGGGTTTTTGTTTTCGCCAGCCGGTGAATACCGATGCCAAGGTAGCCGCATGCTTTGTTGACGATGGCTCTCAGCTGTTCTTTTTCTTTGATCGGGTCTTGATCCGCTGCGATGATCCGGTTGCAAAGAGATGCGAATTCAATCTGTATATCGTTTACTGCCGCTTCGACATCGATATGTTTCAGCGCTGTTCCGAACAGGGTATCGCTTCTGAGCATGGACGCATGATTGAGCGGAACCGGTACAGTGAAATCCGCACCGGTTTCGTTCTTGATTTTTCCCCGGGGCTCTTTTTTCATTGCACCGGGTTTCAGGGGTGCGTAAACACCCACGGCTTCTTCAAAAGGTAAAAAACCCTTTTCCGCCAGTCGGACGTTTCTGAATCGAAAGGCTTCCTCCTCGCTTTCACCGGGTATAACCGATGCGGCACGCAAAAGCATCAACTGGTATGCCATGTGGTCTTCATCGGCAATACGCTGTATCAAGGTGTATGCAAACTCTTCAATTTCCTCTCTTTCTTCCTCGTTTTCGAAGTCCGGAAAGGCGTCGTCTGAAAAGCGGACATAAAATATGTCGTCACAGGTGAAAAAGCCGTCTCCAAGGTCGCTCGGATCTTCGTCATGCTCACGTATAAAAATTTCAGCGGTCCTGTTTAGAAAATATTCCAGAAGTTCGTATTTTTCCTCCATGGACCACGTGAGAAAGCGGCCGGGGTCTGCCCGGTGCAGAAGATTCAGCCAGTATACGACCGTTTTCAGTTTTATTCTGTCCCGCTGCCATGCTTCGATATCAAGAATGTATTCCCACTGCCTGTTGGAAGCCAGGGAAAGGAGTTCAAGCGCATCATAGTGGCCGATATCGTTAATTAAAAAGAAAAAATCCTCCTCCGCCATTGAATGAACCAGCGCCGTGTTCATGGGGTGTTCAAGGATCGCGTTTAACGCATTTTCAGGCGCCATGGCAAATATCCGTTTCTTGTCGGCCAGAAGGCCGGACATGCGCTGCCGGTGCAGTTCCGCCAGTTGTTTTGCTTCTGTTTTGGGGTCTGTCTCCATATGCCTCCTCACCTTGTATAATCAAATAATATCGCTATTGCGGCAAGGGAGCAACAGGTAAGTTTGCCGTCGCAGGTTCCGTTGTCCGGGACGTGATCTCTGGTAGCGGTGAAAGTGCGGGGGAACCAATAACGGCGCGATATAGCGAAATGATAAACAGTGTGTTTTTTCGTTGGGATTTTGCCTGAATTTGACAGGATTCATACTTCCTGTCAAGGCTCTTTGGGGTGCATTGATTTATCTTAATGGACCGCAGGAACGGGGTCGGATGCTGGCTTAGGCTCCGACCCCGTGGTAACGGACTTTTGAGATGGGTTCTGATCTTATTTGCCAGGGCATTGAGATTTTACCGCCTCATCGATATCCGCATCCCCGTATGCCTTGTCAAAATGATTTGAGAATTCAACGGCCAGGGCTTTTGCCCGCTTTTCAAAGGCGCCCTTGTCCTTCCACGTATGCTCCGGGATCAGCATTTCATCAGGCACGCCCGGGCATGTTTTGGGAACGTCAAGGTGGAACAATTCACTATGCGTATATTCAACATCGCTTAACTGCCCGGTGATGGCGGCATTGATCATCGCCCGGGTAAGGGAGATGTCGATGCGGGAGCCAACACCGTAGGGGCCGCCGCTCCAGCCGGTATTGACAAGGAAAACCTGTGTTTTATGTCCCTTCATTTTTTTCCCGAGAAGGTCGGAATAGTAGAAAGGCTTGCTGGGCATAAACGGTTGTCCGAAAAAACGGGAAAAAGCACTTTGCGGTTCCTTAATGCCGGTTTCCGTTCCGGCAAGCTTGCTGGTATATCCCATGAGAAACCAGAGCATTGCCTGCTCGGCGTTCAGCGCCGATATGGGGGGGAGTACACCGTTGGCATCGGCTGTCAGAAAAATCACTGTACTGGGATGCCCTCCCCAGGCTTCGAGCTTTACATTGGTGAGGTAGCGCAGGGGATACGATGTGCGGCTGTTCTGGGTAAGCCGGTCATCGGACAGGTCGACACTGCCGTCCGGATAGGTCATGCAGTTTTCGATGATCACGCCGTTATCCAGGGGGGCTCTTTTACTGAAAACCGCTGAATAGATTTCCGGTTCTTTTTCAGGATTCAGATCAATGAGCTTGGCATAGCAGCCATGTTCAAAATTGGCGATTCCGTTGTCATTCCATCCATGCTCGTCATCGCCGATGAGAAGACGGTCCTTGTCTGCCGAAAGCGTGGTTTTACCTGTTCCGGAAAGCCCCAGGAAAAGGGTGACCGTACCCTTTCTGTCCTCGTTTGCAGAACAGTGTATGGGAAGAATATTTTCAAAGGGCAGGTAATAGTTCATTGCGGTAAATATGAGCTTTTTGGCGCTGCCGCAGTAGGCGGAACCGAACACCAGCCCCAGGCGGTTCTTGAAGTCTATGGCGATTGCCATGTCCGATGTTTCACCATTGGACAGTTTTCTGAGTTTTCCTTCGTACCGGGCAGAATCGACCTTGTCATAGGGGGCGACGACGAGTGTAAAGGGCTTGTCTGCAAATACACTTTGATCGATGGTTTCCTGCACAGGGCGGAACATATTCATCGTAAAAAGGCTGGAAAGGGCATAATTGGTGATGGTGCGCACCGGGAGTGCATAGTCCGCGTCCGCCCCGACCACACGGTTCGTGATAAACAGGCGCGGCTTTTTCCAGAGGCATGTTAGCGCGTCCTTCCAGAGTTCGTTGAAGATCTCCGGGTCTATGGGCAGGTTGTTGGGTGAGGTCCAGTCAATATGTTCTTCAAGCTCGGGGTGTCTGACCAGAAGCGTGTCATCAGGGGAGCGCCCGGTTGATTCCGGCGGCGTCCATGTGGACAACGCACCGCACGGCAGCACCAGGGCTTCATTCTGTTTTATGGCATGCTCGATTACGCTTGATCGGGGGGTGTCGGTGTAGACTTCCGGGTGATTTTCCAGCATATGGTTTAACGTGTTGATTAATTTCATAGCTTTTTCTCTCACCTTTTGTTTTCACTGGTTGTTGTTTGAATTTGCCTGATAAATGACGCTGTCAAGGAACTTGAAAATTATATCGTCTGCCGGCAACAAACGGCTAAAAGCCTCAAAAATCATCGCTTGCATGGGAATTTTGGGAAAACCGGCATCTGGAGCGATATCCACTTGAGCGCCTTGTCGAATTCATCGTTAAGTTCTGCAAGCGCCCTGCCACGGTGGCTAACCCGGTTTTTTTCCTCCGGGGGCATCTGTGCGAAAGTCCTGCCTGCCGGCGGATAAAAAAATACGGGATCATAGCCGAACCCGCTGTTGCCTGCAGGTTCTTCTGCAATAACGCCTTCGCATCGGCCTTCATACGTCAGGGCTTGCCCGGTTGGAATGGCAAGGGATATGACGCACTCGAATGCGGCCCTTCGATCGGCGGCGGTTTTCAATTTTTCGAGCAGCAGTCTGCAGCGCTGCGCATCGTCGGCATCGAGGCCGGCGAAACGGGCCGAGTGAATCCCGGGTTGGCCGTTAAGGGCTTCAACGACAAGGCCGGAATCATCGGCAAGGGCGGGAAAACCCAAAACCCGGGCGGCAAAAGATGCCTTTTTGTAGGCATTTTCTTCAAAGGTGGTGCCGTCTTCGTCGACTTCGGGGATTGGGCCGAAATCATCAAGGTTTCTGATTTCAATGGGATGATTTTTTAAAATCTCCCTGATTTCAGATGTTTTTCCCGGATTCCGGGTGGCGATTACGATTGTTGTTGTCTCGTCCATGACACATTCTATAATAGGTCTATAATAGGAATGATATATATGCTACCCGCATCTGTAAACAACGTAAAGTGTTTTGCCGGATTTGAAAGAGTAAAATAATTGTAAAAGCAAATTTATATAAACGATTTCAGGCAGATTGTAAACTGGTTTTTTGTGTGGAACTGTCAAGCCGTCAATTCGGATGGGCAAGAAAAAACTTTACATGATGAACATCCCTGTTATATGAATCTTTTTTGAAGTGCCCGTTTTTGGGAATTTTTTCGGTTTTTCCGACCAAGAGTAAAATGTGTTCTACCATCGCCATAAAGGACTCAAAATGCATAAATTACTTCAGGATAAACCGGGTGAAAAGCTGTTTTTGCTCGGGAATGAAGCCATCGCGCGCGGTGCGGTTGAGGCGGGGCTGGCGTTTGCATCCACGTATCCCGGTACGCCCTCCTCGGAAATATCATTTGCCCTTTTCCAGATGTCCCGGGAAAGCGACCTCTATTTCGAATATTCCACAAACGAGAAGGTGGCCCTGGAAGTTGCCGCAGCCGCGGCGAACAGCGGCCTGCGAAGCATGTGCATCATGAAGCATGTGGGCGTCAACGTGGCGGCCGATGCCCTGATGACCCTTGCGTATGTGGGCGTCAAGGGAGGGCTCGTTATTATTTCCGCGGACGACCCATACATGTTTTCGAGCCAGAATGAACAGGACAACCGGTATTACGGGAAGTTGTCCGGGCTTCCGATCCTTGAGCCGTCCACGATCGATGAGGCGAGACAGATTATCGGATACGCCTTTGATGTTTCTGAAAAATTACGCCTGCCGGTGATTGTCCGGACTACCACCCGGATCAACCATTCAACCGGACAGGTCGCCTTTGGCAGTATGATTCCTCCGAAAACAGCGGGGCATTTTGAAAAAGATCCCTTCAACCTTGTAACCGTGCCCGCGGTATCGAGAAGCCTTCATGTCAAGCTGCTGGAAAAAATCAAGCGCGCAGAAGCGCTTGCCTGTGAGTCGGAATACAATTTTATCGAAGGAAGCGGCCCTTTCGGCGTGATTGCCAATGGTGTGAGCTTCAATTACGTCAAGGACGCGATCCGGGATCTGGAAGCGGAAAACCGTTTTCGGGTGTTGCGCGTCGGGTTTTCTCACCCCATGCCCGCAGACCTTGTCCGCAAATTTTTGTCCGGCTGCGAAAAGGTTCTGATCGTGGAAGAAGGCGAGCCATACATGGAAGAAGCGGTCAAGGCCGTTGCACAGGAAGCCGGATTTGTAAATCCCATCCGGGGCAAGGCGGACGAATTGTTTGCCCGCCTGTTCGAATTTGATCCGGCAATGGTGCGGGAAAAAATTGCCGCCTATTTTGGCATTCCCTATGATTCGCCTGCAAAAACGGATCTCACCGACATCCCCGAGCTGCCCCAGCGGCCGCCCAACCTGTGCCCGGGCTGCTCCCACAGGGCGGTTTTCTATGAAGTAAACAAGGTCACGGCGGACATGGAGACGATCAAGCCGACGGATATCGGGTGTTACACCCTTGGTTTTCTTCCCCCCCTGTCGTCGGGTGATTTTCTGATCTGCATGGGCTCGTCCACCGGCACATCCGGCGGTTTTTCAAAAGCCACGAACAAGAAGGTGATTTCCTACATCGGCGATTCCACATTTTTTCACTCGGGCATTCCGGGCCTTATCAACGCTGTTTTCAACAACCACGACATGACGCTGGTTATCCTGGATAACCGTACGACGGCCATGACCGGACACCAGCCGCATCCCGGTGTTGACATGGCCGCGTACGGCATGACGGGATTTAACCAGATATCAATAGAATCCGTCGTCCGGGGAATCGGGGTGGGGCATGTGAGCGTCATTAAACCCTACAACGTGAAAAAGAGCATGGCCGTCCTGAAGGAGGCAATCGAGTATAAAGGCGTGTCGGTTGTCATTGCCCAGCAGGATTGCGCACTCCAGATCAAGGGGACGAAAAAGGCTGCAGGCCGGGCTTTTACCGTGAGCGATCGCTGCAAAAATCACCGTACATGCATAAACGAACTGGCATGTCCGGCATTTTATATGGAAAAAGGGCGGGTTAAGATCGATGCCGCACTGTGCACCGGCTGCGCGGTGTGTGCGCAGGTATGTCCGGAAAATGCCATCGTACCGCTGCCCAGAAATGGCTGATTTGTTCGACTTCTTTAAAACGGTTGGCTTTCGTAGATGAATATATAACTTTTAACTGTAGTCTCCAGTTTCTGGTTTCTATTTTCTGCGGCTAAGGCTGCTATACAGGAAAAAGAATATGGATGTCACACGACTGATTATTGTTGCTGTGGGCGGGCAGGGCAACCTGCTGGCGTCCAAGGTGTTGGGTGAGGCCGCTCGCCGGGAGGGGGTTTCCGTTCGAATGAGTGAAATTCACGGCATGGCGCAGCGGGGGGGCGTCGTGGAATCCGCCCTGATTTTTGGCCCGGCGGAGAGCACCGTCATTTCGGATGGAGAGGCGGATATTCTCGTGAGCTTCGAGCCCCTGGAAGCGCTTCGGGCCCTGAAAAAATGCAATGCAAAGACCGTGGTCATCACCAACACAAAACCCCTGCCTCCGTTTACCGCGGCCATCGGCAAGGGGGTGTACCCCGAGATTGAAACCATCCGGTCTCACATTGAGGCAAACGCGGCGCGCCTTATTGACCTCGATGCAACCGCCCTGGCTTCGCAGGCGGGCAATGTGCTTTCCGTGAACATGGTCTTGCTGGGGGCGCTTGCCGCAACCGGCCTGCTTCCCCTTTCAGAGGACAGCATCAAAGCCGCCATCGGGGAGACCACGCGGCACGAATTCCTCGAAACCAACCTGAAGGCGTTTGATTTGGGCAGACAGGCGGTTTAGTCCGGCAGTTCCCAGAGATGGTTTCTCGCGATCTGCTCCTGTTCGTCGAGGATTTCCCGTAAAATACCGATATCGGTCATGGGATTCATGATAACGCTTCTGAGAACCACGATTTCGCAGGGAGAAAACACATTCTGCCGGAGTGTTGTACGGGAAACGAAGCTGTTTCCCGCTTCCCGCTGAAGCCGCTGCAGATCCCGGTTGATGACGTTTAAAGCAGAATTGATTTTTTCTTTTTCCGCAGTGCTTGCAGCGGCAAGTTTTTTTTGCGTCCGGCTGGGGCAGAACCGGTAGGTCAGGATGTTGAGCACAGGGGATGTTACCAGTTGGAAATCATCCCTTTTTTGAATTTCTTCAGCAAATGCCCGGGCGGTTTCGATACCGTGATTAATCAGCAGGGCATACCCATTTGCCCCCATTATTTTAAGCGCGCAATCAAGAACCAGTGAATTGGCCTCCCTGGAGCCGGAAAGCGATTTGATCCCAAGATCCACACTCCCCCTTCGGTTTACGTAATTGGAATGGTAGGCGATGACGTCCGGTATTGCGGGATCTTTTACGTACAGCATGCCGCAGGTCATGGGCATGTAGAACTGCTTGTGCCCGTCAATGGTGACGGAATCGGAGTGCTGGATGCCGTCCAAAAGATGCCGATATTGTTTCGAGAACAGCGTAGGTCCGCCCCACGCGGCATCCACATGGAAATGGATTTTATGTTCCGCGGATATTTCCGCGATCCGGGCCAGCGGGTCAACGGTTCCCGTTTCCGTTGCGCCGGCAATACCCACGATTGCAAGAATGCATGTGCGGCGGCTTTCCGATTGAATCTGCTTTATGGTTTTCTCAAGGGCCGCAATGTCTATTCGATAGTCTGCATCGGTTTCAATGGGAATGACGCAGTTGTTTCCGAGCCCCAGCACGCCTGCGGATTTTCGAAGGGAATAATGTGCCAGACGCGAGGCCAGAATCACGCACCGGTCGACCCCGTAAGCGGCAAATGCCGCAGGAACCCCTTCCACTTCAATACCTGCAAACCCGTCTTTTGGGGCAAACCGGGCGTTTCGTGCCATCCACAGGGCGGTCAGATTGGCGGTGGTTCCCCCTTCGGTGAAAATACCCAGGGTGGTTTCTGTGTTCTGGACATGCTCATCGTAGAATTGCCCCCCCCGGCGGTATATCATGTTGTGGATCTTGGCGATGACCTGTTTTTCGATCACCGATACAACCTTTGATGTCTCCACTTTGACCACGTTCTGGTTCAGGGCGGAGACGATGGTTTTGAGGTGAACCATGAAAAACGGGATTGCGGATGTCATGTGACCCACAAAATAGGGTGATGCCACGTTTACCGCATGGGGGGCGATTTCCCGGATCAGGCAGGTGATGACGTCGGCAAGCTTTTTTTCGGGCCCTTCGCTGATGACCGCATTCTCGAAATGCCGGGAAAGATCTTTGAGGCTTTTGGCCTCGGTAATGCCCACGTGCTTTTTCAAAAATTCGTGCAGACCGAAAAGCATCTGCTCCATGTACTTGATCAGGGTCTGCCGGCTGGCATCGTCTTCCGGCCGCAGAAAAACCCGCATCAGGTGGTCCCAGTCGGCAACCAGTTCTTTTTTGGATGTTTTCCTGTTGTTTATCCTGCTGCTGTCTGCCCCGATGTTCGTCATTGATCCCAGATGTCTTTCGTTTAAAGTGCCGGTTGCCCCGGTTGCCCCGGTTGCCACTGTTATTCCGATGATAACTTCTTTTTTGTTTTTACGGTTTTTCCGCGTACCATATTTATGAGAAAAAATAAACGGAAATTTCAGCAAGTGACGGAGGCAGGCGATATGTCCGGCCATTTCACTCCGCAAACGCCTTTTTATGATTCTTCCGGCAGTCGATATATGGTACGCTTGTTTCATAAAAAAACCGCCCCGCAGAATCAATCCGAAGCAACCGGATCATTTATGCAAACCATGGAAACGCTTTCAGAGCGGCAAGTCCACGAAATGCTGAAACAGGGAGCAACCCTGGTCACCGTAAACCGAAGGCTGACAAAATACGCCATGGGCCGTTACGGTCAAAAACAGGTTGAATCGGGACTTTCGGCCTGGGAAACGCCGGATATCCTTCCTTATAGGTCCTGGCTTGAACGATGCCTGGAGGAAAGCACTGTTCATATCGATTCGGAAGGCGGGAAGGAAGCCCCGGTGCTGCTGCGACCCCTCCAGGAGCAAGTCCTGTGGGAAAAGATCATCGAAAATGACGCCTCGCACAAGATGCTTTTCCGGCCCGCTGCGATCGCCCGAATGGCGGATCAGGCCCGTCAGTTATGCGTTGAGTGGCGCATTCCCATTGATGCAGGGCCCTTGTGGGCGGCAGTCGATGCGGCGGCATTCGCTTCATGGTCAAGGGAATTTGAAAACCGTTGTCGTAGAGGCAACTGGATGGATCGCGCCCGCCTGGCAGATACTGTCAGGGATATGTTTGGCAAAGGTCGTGCGTGCATCGCTGAAGTCGTTATTTTCTATGGGTTTGACGATTTTTCCCCGCAGGCAAAAGAGGTAATGGAAGCACTGGCCTTAAATGGGGTTACAACGTGTATGCAGGCATTTCCTTCCCTTGCGGGCAGCGCCGTGCGAACCGTTCTTGCAGACGAACAAATGGAACTGGAGGCTGCTGCGAAATGGGCCCGGGCAAGGATGGAGCGAAACCCCGCAGAGCGAATAGGGATCATCAGCGGCGCATTATCGCAGAGCCGGGATACCGTGTGCCGAATATTTGAAGAAGTCCTGCACCCTTCCTCCATGATTTCCGTGCAGCCTGTGGAAACACCGGCGTATAACATTTCCATGGGAAGGCCGCTTTCAGCGTACCCCCTGGTCAGAAGCGCCATAACCATCCTTGATATGGTCAAGGATCATCCGGAAACGGCAACGGTTGGCGAACTTCTGCTTTCTCCTTATACAAAAGGCGCTGCAAGGGAGATGACCCTGCGGGCGCGCGCCGACGTTCTTATCCGGAAAAGCAAGCAGGTCCGGATGCCGCTTATTCAGATATTCAGGACCATGAAAACCAAAAATGGCGATGCGGCATCAGGCGGTTATATCTGTCCGGTGTGGTGCAAGAGCCTTGAGGTCTTTGAAAGAATATGCCTGGATATGCCGGATATCCAGTCGCCGTCGGCATGGTGTATGACATTTTCCGCGATGCTCGATGCCTTCGGCTGGCCGGGGGATCAATCCCTCGACAGTGATGAATATCAGACCCATGAAGCCTGGCAGAATGCCCTGATCCGGTTTGCGGCCGTGGCAGAAGTCTCATCCGGCCTGTCTTTCAGACGGGCGGAAAGCATGGTAAAGCGTCTGCTTGAAGAAACATTGTTTCAGCCGGAAACGGAAGATGCCGGTTTACAGATCATGGGGCTGCTGGAAGCGGCGGGTAGTCAGTTTGATGCGGTTTGGATAACCGGTTTTACCTCGGATGCGTGGCCCCGGCCGCCGGCTCCCAATCCCTTTATCCCGATGCCCCTGCAACGATACCATAAACTGCCCCGCGCCACGGCAGCGCGTGAACTCGAATTCGCCCGAAATATTACCCGACGCCTGATGGCATGCGCATGCGAGGTGGTTGTCAGCCGTCCGGCTGTTTCCGGGGACAGTCCGCTGTTTCCCAGCGCCCTGATCGATCACCTGCCGGAAGTCCTGTTCAATGCGGATCAGCCCGTTTCGAAAGATTACCGGTTTCTTCTGTCGGCTGCGGGAGATTTGGAAGCGTTTACAGACGTATCGGGCCCTCCCTTTGAACAAGGAGAAAAAATTCCCGGGGGAACCGGCGTGGTCAAATCCCAGGCCGCATGCCCTTTCAGCGCTTTTGTTCAATATCGCCTGGGGGCAAGACCGCTCGATTTCCCGGTTCCCGGAATTGATGCTGCAGACCGAGGCATGCTGGTCCACAAGGTGCTGGAACTGGTATGGCAGAAGATCGGCAATCACAGGCAGTTAATTGCGCAAAAGCAAAATGAGCTATGGGAGATGGTTTCAGAATCCGTCACAGAGGCCATATCGGCCATGGCAAAAGGGCGTCCCCGGATTTTTACCGGCCGGTTTGCCGGCATTGAAAAGCAACGACTTGAAGCGCTTGTCATGCAATGGCTTGAACAGGATGCAGCGCGTTCTTTTTTTGAAGTGATCGGTACAGAGTGTGGCTTGAGTGTGCACGTCGGAAATATCCGGCTCCATACATTTGCGGACCGGATCGAACGTCTTGAGAACGGCAGGCAGGTGATCATCGACTACAAAAGCGGAGACGTGTCCGTAAAAGACTGGTTTGCCGACCGGATTGCAGAGCCCCAGCTGCCGCTCTATTGTCTGGCGCTGGACAATATCCCGGCAGGCGTTTTTTTTGCCAGGGTCAAAAAGGGGGATATGAAATACATCGGTATTGCAGACGATGAATCCATTGTAAACGGTATAAAGGCCGTTGCGGATAGCGGAGAGGGTTATAGCCGGTTTGGCTGTATAAAAGACATCGTCGATTTTTGGAAGGCCGGATTGGAGGCCCTTGCAGAGGAGCTTTTCCATGGGTATGCGCCGGTATCACCGGTATCGATTCATAAAAGTTGCCGCTATTGCCATCTTAAACCGGTCTGCAGGATCCATGAGCTGCTGGAAATGGGACTCGTAAAGGCATAGAAGGGGCGGAAAGCCCGGGTGTGATATGAATATTCAATCCATGAAAATACCGGATGCGGATGCGCGCCGGGAGGCATTGAATCCGGAGGCGTCTTTTATTGTGCAGGCGCCGGCGGGCAGCGGAAAAACGGGTCTGCTGATACAGCGCTACCTGTCGTTGCTTGCAGGGGTCGGATCTCCAGAGGAAATCATCGCCATTACGTTTACGCGAAAAGCATCAGCGGAAATGAAGGAAAGGGTGCTTCAGGCATTGAAGCGAGCGGGGTCAAATGATCCGCCGGAAACACCGCATGAAAAAGTAACGTGGCAGCTTGCCCGAAACGTCCGCAGGCAAAACGATATGCATGGCTGGCACATCATGCAAAATCCTGCCCGATTGAGAATTTCCACCATTGATTCGCTCTGTGCTTCCCTGACCCGGCAGATGCCGATTCTCTCGGGATTCGGCATGCAGCCGCAAATCAGGGAGTATGCCGCGCCCCTTTACCGGGAAGCGGCTGCGAATACCGTGATGGAACTTGAATCGGCAGCGGACTGGTCCGATGCCGTTGAAGCCCTTATCCGGCACATGGATAACAACATCGGCAAGGTCGAGACGTTGATTGCCGAAATGCTGTCGCGCAGGGACCAGTGGTTGAGGCACGTTGTGAATGCTTCAGATAAGCGGCTTCAACGGGAAAGTCTTGAAAACACCTTGAGCGGTGTAATTGAAAAAGCCCTTTTACGGATTCGTACGCACATGCCGGCGGCTGTTGTCCAAAGGCTTCCGGAGGCGGCCCGGTTTGCCGCAAAGAACCTTTTTTCACGTTCTCCGGGGTCGAAAATATGCGCATGTCTGGAAATGAAGACAATCCCGGAATGCATACCGGATGAACTGGAAACGTGGAAGGGTATTGCCGAACTTCTGTTGACGAAAAGCGGCGCGTTCAGAAAAAACGCGGACGCGCGCATCGGCTTTCCAACGGGAGCGGACCCGTCTTCCGGGGAGAAACAGGGCAAGGCATATTTTGCGCACCAAAAATCTGAATTCAAGGCGCTTTTATCCGAAATCGCCGATTGTGAAGCATTTGCCGCCGCCCTTCATGCCGTTCGCCTGCTCCCGGAGCCGTATTATACGGACGAGCAGTGGCACCTGGTGGAAGCGATGTTTGAAATCCTTAAGCTTTCCCTTGCGCATCTTCATCTTGTTTTTGGGAAATACGGCGGTGTCGATTTTACGGAAATAGCCCTTCGGGCGGAATCCGCCCTGGGGGAGGCGGAGGCGCCTTCGGATCTTGCCCTGCTGCTGGATTACTCAATTCACCATGTATTGGTGGATGAATTTCAGGACACCAGTATCAGCCAGTTTGAACTGCTCTTGAAGCTTACCGCCGGATGGACGCCCGGCGACGGGAAGACCTTTTTTGCCGTTGGCGATCCCATGCAGTCCATTTACAGTTTCCGGGAGGCCGAGGTAGGGCTCTTTTTAAAGGCGTGGGAGGGGGGGCTGGGCACGCACCTGCCACTCAAAGGGCTGACCCTTGCCGCAAACTTCAGGTCTGAGGGAGGGATTGTCGATTGGGTGAACAAGACATTTGAGAGGGTGTTTCCGGGAAATAATGATCCTGCAACCGGCGCGGTTGCCTATTCTCCCTGCGAGGCGGTCCATCCCAAAGGTTGCTCCCCTGCGGTAAGCGTGCACCCCATCATCGATGGGGACGATTTTCGCGTCGCTGAAACGGTGGTGGAGTGCATTTTGAACGCTCGCCGCATGAATCCTGAAGGCAGCATCGCGATTCTGGTCCGCAGCCGTTCGCATTTGAAAAACATCCTGCCGGTCCTCAGGCGGTCACACATCCGTTACAAGGCTGTGGAAATCGATGCCCTGGGGCAAAGACCGGTAATTTCCGATTTGACGGCCCTTACCCGCGCCCTGTCTCATCCGGCCGACCGAGTGGCCTGGCTGGCACTGCTGCGCGGACCATGGTGCGGTCTCCTGCTTGACGACCTGTTCGCTCTTGCAGGCGAGGATCATGAAAACACGATATATGATCTCATATGCGATCCGGAACGGTTGTCTCAAATGTCCGGCGACGGTCGGCTGCGGCTTGAAAGAATACTTCCGGTATTGAAACGGGCGATGGGCATGCGCGGGAGACTTTCTCTCCGGTGGCTGGTGGAAAAAACATGGACGGCACTTGGGGGTCCGGCTTGTGTAACGGAAGGGGATATAACCGACGCATCCGCATTTTTCGATTTTCTGGAAAGCAGAATCGAATCCTTCGCCATGGCCGATTACCGGACATTTGAAGACGAACTGATGCGCCTGTTTTCCCATCCTGACCCGGAATCGGGGGATTTGGTTCAGGTGATGACCATCCATAAGGCCAAGGGGCTGGAATTTGAAACGGTGATTATTCCGGGGTTGGAAAGGGCTCCCAGGGGAGATGCGGAAAGGCTGCTTCTCTGGCAGGAGATGCCGGATGAAGACCTGTCCCGGGCAGGGCTTCTTTTGGCGCCCATTGCGGAAGCGGGCGGCGGCAAAGAGCCTACGTACAGTTATATAAAAAACCTGCACATGGAAAAAAATGCCCATGAGACCAGCCGCCTGCTCTATGTTGCCGCTACCCGCACCCGGAAGCGACTTCATCTGGCCGGATGCGTCAACCGGATAAACACCGGAGATCCTGCCATCCCGGACAGGCGTTCCCTTCTGTATTGCCTGTGGCCGGCGGTGAAAGACATTTATCTTTCCACCGGTGGGGATATGCAAAAAGACGGCGAAAAGGACCATGGAGACGCTTCCGGTGATCCGGCAAAAAAAGAATCCCCGCCCGATTATCCCTGTATCCGCAGGCTTTTTTCTCGGTGGAAGGCGCCTGCGCCGCCGGTAGATGTCTGCATTACAAAACCGCATGCAGCGATTTCCGCAGGTTCGGCGTATGCAGATGAATTGAAGTTTGATTGGGCGGGCATAACCGTGCGAATGACCGGCACGGTTGTTCACAGGTGGCTCCGTAATATTTGCGAGACCGGCCTGAACGGGTGGGATGAAGACCGGATCAGGGCGGCTGCTGGAAAAATCAGTGCAAACCTGATTTCAATGGGCCTGGAAAGGGATCAAGTCAATGAGGCGGCCAACCTGGTGGTTTCCGCGCTTCATTCGACGATTGCCGATGAAACCGGGCGCTGGCTGCTTTCCCCACACCATGGCGGAAAATGTGAATATCCCTTGGCGGGGCTGATGGATAACCGGATGGTTTACGTCGTGATCGATCGTACGTTCATCGATCAAAACGGCACTCGCTGGATTGTCGATTACAAGAGCGGTATACACAAGGGCGGCGGAATCGACGCTTTCATGGCGCAGGAGCGGATGCGCTATGACAAGCAGACGGCTCTTTATGCGGCGCTTATGGAAAAAAAAGAGCCCGGCCGGAAAATCCGGCGAGCCCTGTATTTCCCGATGTTCAAAGGCTGGTGTACCTGGCCGGAGCAATAACGCTGGGTCTGAAAGACAATTTTGAGATGCTTGTAATAAAAAAAAGGGTGCTTTTCACGTGAAAAGCACCCTTTTTAAAAGATAAAGCCGTTATTCGACGGTTACATTTACCGCAGATGGGCCTTTTTGTCCCTGCTCGACTTCAAAGCTCACTTTGTCGCCTTCACTCAATGATTTAAAACCATTTGAATTGATTGCGGAAAAATGAACAAATACATCGGGCCCGTCTTCCTGCTCGATAAAACCGAAGCCTTTGCTGTCGTTAAACCATTTTACTGTTCCGTTTTTCATGGTGCCGTTCCTCCTTTCTTAAATTTCTCAAGGTCTCAAACTGGAGGCAACCATTCAAAAAAACGGATTCTTCCTTCAATGAAACCGACTCGTCAATCAAGCCCGAGTCTTTACTGATTATTTTCATAATACCCATTTTTATAAAAAAAGCAAGCAAATAAATTCAATAAATAAAATTATGGGTGCATTTCGCTCTTTTAACAGGGGCATTTTCGTGGGAAAATAATCTTGACGACTTCGCAAAAAGCTCAATATCTGCGTTGCGCACAATTTTTGAAGAATCTCACGTACGGCTAAGTACTATCAATTCTTCAAAAATTGCACGCGCCTTGATCTTGTCACGCCATGGCGTGATTCAAAGCCTTCTGATCACGGCTTTTTACGAGTAAATCAATCTTGGCGACTTCATAAATGACCAATTTCATAGCCGGGTGGCCTGGTGCCGCCCGTGAGCAACATCGGGCGGGCACCGCACGGTTGCTGAGGGCGGTACCAGGCCACCCGGCTATGAAATTAAACCTATATATTACGGACGACCGAAAGACAGTTTTGGCGATTTTTTACGATGGCATCAGTGTTTGTTAATGGACAAGGGACGAACAACAATGCACAAGAAAAGGAGCAACCGATGAAATCCTACCGCAAAGAACTGTATTTCAACATCCCCACTCGCCGGGCTTTTGTCAATATTACGCCGCAGGTGGAGCAATGCCTTGCCGAAAGCGGTGTAAATGAAGGCTTGATACTGATTAATGCGATGCACATTACCGCTTCGGTATTTATCAATGATGACGAGTCCGGCCTGCATCATGATTATGAATTGTGGCTGGAGCGGCTGGCACCGCATGAGCCGGTTTCCCGGTATCGTCACAACGTCGGTGAAGACAATGCAGACGCCCACATGAAACGCCAGATTATGGGCCGGGAAGCGGTTGTCGCCATCACAGGCGGACGGCTGGATTTCGGCACGTGGGAACGGATTTTTTACGGAGAGTTTGACGGGGGGCGGAAAAAAAGGGTGCTGGTTAAAATCATTGGTGAATAAAGCACAAGGCGTTTTTTCGCAGCCGTTCACTGAATGATTTTTTTATCCATGCCCGCTGCAATGTCCCGGCTGCTCCAAATGAAGTCGGCAAGGGAAACGTTCTCCCGGCTGCCGATTTCATCCTTGATGCGCTTGATGACATCGATGTTGTCGATGAATATATCGGTTATTTCCGGGTCAAAATGTTTTCCCCTCTTGGATTTGATGATATTGACAGCAATCTCTGTGGGATAGGGGCTTTTATAAGGGCGCTTGGATGTCAGCGCGTCAAACGTATCCGCTATGGCCAGGATTCTGCCTGAAATGGGGATCTCCTCCCCTGCAAGCCCATGGGGGTATCCCTTGCCGTTATATTGTTCATGATGGGTCAGGGCGATCTCGCGACTGAGTTTCAGCACGTCGGCCCTGGAGTTTTCCAGGATGGATGCGCCGATAGTGGTGTGGTTTTTGACGATTTCGAATTCTTCCCGGGTGAGTCGATCCGCTTTCAAGAGAATATGGTCCGGGATGCCGATCTTTCCAATATCGTGCATGGGGGAAGCATACTGTATCAATTCGACCGTTTCGCGGGGCAATTCCAGTTTTTCAGCAATCAGCGTGCAGTATCGGCTGATCCTTACAATGTGCTCTCCGGTATCTTCATCCCTGTATTCGGTTGCCGCAACGAGACGATTGATGGTGTCCAGGTATGCATATTGAAGTTCCTGGTGGGTGATGTTTAACTGGGAAGAATACTTTACAAGCTGATCGACATTTTTTTCCAGTTCCCTGTTGATCTGGTCTCTTTCGATCATCAGGTATCTCAGATGAAGAACCCTTTTAAGGCGTATGACCAGCTCCCTGAAGCTGATCGGTTTCTGGATGAAATCGGCGGCGCCGGCCACGACAACGGATTCGTAATCATATTCTTCCGTAAAGCCCGTCATGACCATTACATCGGCGTTGAATTCGGCCTTGATAATTTTTAAGAGGTCAACACCGCTCATGCCCGGCATCCGGATGTCCGTGATTACGACATCAAATGAAAATTTTGCCAGTAATTTCAATGCGTCATCTGCATTTTCAGCGGTCCTGCAGGCATAGCCCTTCCGCGTAAGGGCATGGGAAATCATTTCGGTAATGTCCGGTTCGTCATCAACTACAAGTATCGTTACAATATCGGGAATTTTGATGGATGAAATGTCCATAAAAATCCTTTCCGGGTCTGATTTCAGGTAAGCAGCCGGTCACTTTGTCTTATGCGTTGTCCTTTTCGTCAAGCACCCGCCTAAGGGTAACCGCCATGTCGTTTTTCGGAATGGGTTTTGTCAAAATCGCTTTTATGCCGATGGTCTTTATTTTTTCCAGGGTCACTTTTTCGGAAAAACCGGTGCAGATGATAACAGGTATATCCGGCCGTATGTCAAGAATCTCTTTTGCCAGTTCCTTGCCGGTCATGTTGGGCATGGTCTGATCGGTGATGACGATATCAAATTTATGGGGGTCATACTTGAAGGCTTCAAGCGCCTCGATGCTGCTTGTTCTGGGAAAAACCTTATATCCCAGGCTTTCTATCATCTGTTTTTCGAGTTCCACGATGCGATGCTCATCATCGACAAGAAGTATTCGTTCATTTCCGGTAGGGAGCGGCGTGAAAAATTCTTTTTGTTCAACGGGCACGGGTTGCTGTTCATCTTCAATGGGAAGAAAAATATTAAATTGAGCGCCTTTGCCGGGGGTGCTATCTACGGTAATAATGCCGTCGGCGTTTTTAATGATCCCATAACTTACGGAGAGCCCTAGTCCCGTTCCTTTTTCCTGGGGCTTTGTCGTGAAGTAGGGCTCGAATATTTTCCCCATGCTTTCGGGCGGGATCCCTTCTCCGGTGTCGGCGACACGGATGCTTATATATTCACCGGTTGTCAGGTTCTGGTATTTTACCGTGTCGGTTTTTGTGATACGGAGCGGTTCAACGGTGATGGTGAGTTTTCCCGAGGGCTGTTCCTCCATGGCATGCAATGCGTTTATGCACAGGTTCATGAGCACCTGGCGAAAACTCGACAGGTTGATCGATACCCTGCCGGTTTCCGCTGCAATTTTTTCTTCGATAACAATCGTACTGGGAAATGTGTTCCGGAGAAGCTTGATGATTTCTTTTATAAAGGGAGATATTTGCACGGGTTCGTCAAATTCTTCCGAACGCTGGCGGCTGAAGGCAAGAATCTGCTGCACCATCGCCTTGGCACGGGAGGCGGATTTCATGACCTTTTGCAGGTTTTCCTGCAGGGGGCTGTCTTTGGGCAGCTCCTCCATGGTCATTTCCGTGTACCCGATGATGGGAAACAAGATATTGTTAAAGTCATGGGCAATCCCGCCGGCAAGAGTCCCTATGGATTCCAGTTTCTGTGACTGGTGCAGCTGCGCTTCCAGCTCCCTTCTTCTTTTGTCGCCTTCAAACCGATCCGTTACATCTCTTATTATACCTAAAAAACCAATGGGGGTATTGTTCCTGTAAAGGTTGCGGGCGACGGAAGCTTCCACATGGCAGACCGTCTGATCCGCTTTAATGAATCGCCAGTCAGAGGCTTTTACCGGTTTCCCGGTACGGTGCACATAATTGAATGTCTCTGTCATGGTCTTTTTATCTTTATCATGAACCAGCTCCCGGTATTTTTTCCCCTTGAGTTCTTCGGCGGAATAACCGAGCATGTTTATCGCCGCGCTGTTAAAAAAAGTGATGGTGCCGGCGAGATCGACCTCATAATAGGCGTCCTCGATTGAATCGAGTATGGTGCGGTATTTTTCCTCGCTTTTTTTGAGCGCGTTTCTCGTGTTGTGCTGTTCCGTGATGTTTCGCGCAATCCCCCTGATGCCCATGGGTCTTCCGTATGGATCTTTTACAAGGCTGTTGTTATATTCCAGGAGGATTTCCCCCCCGGACTTCGTACAAATCATCATGTAGCCGCGGTCTTCTCCGTTTTTCCTGATCCTGTCCAGGTAAAGATTGCATTCGTATTTCAGCCTCTCCACAACAAGGTCTTTTATGTTCAGCCGCTTCCATTGTTCAAGCGTGTATCCGGATTCCCGCATTCCCGTGGTGTTTACATCTTTCAGGTTGCCGTCCAGGTCATGGAAGAAGAAAACGTCGTTGGTATTGTCGTAGATTTCTTTGACCAGCCGTTCGTTGCGGGAGGCTTTCTCCGCCGTGATAAAATGCCGCTGTTTTTCATCCTGGAGCGCTTTTGTCTTTTTCCGAAGACGTGCGGTCAGGAGGATTATCGCCATGAGCAGGCAGAAAAAGGCGATGCCGGTGCCGGTGAGCCATGGATACAACACGGATCCCGCCGGAACCGTTGCAACCGGAAGGGTTTCGGCGGGATAACAGACAGATGAAAAAACCGGTGCCGTCAGATACAGGCAGGTGAAAACAAACAAACGAATCGCTGAACTGGGGTATTTTTTCAACGCGGGACCGAATAAGCTATAAGCGTAAATGATAAGTTATAAGTGCCTGATGGCCAACGATCAGATATGATACATAACATGCATTTAGCGGTAAAGAAAAGAATTTGTTTGCCTTTATGCTTTCCTTGATTTGCAGATGCATTGTATTGTAGGGTTTGTTCCTTTCTGCCGGAATGGTTTTTTGCAAACACAACATCTCACTGTATGTTTATGAATTCCAAAACAAATCTTGACCAACTACTTGAAAAAATAAGGCTCCTCATGCCGGGCGCTCTTCACAGGGACCGGCAGGCCGTTATTCGCGATCCGGTAATGCGCGGGAGGCAAAACAAAAATGATAAGAATGATGCCAGGAGGGTCTCCCGGCTGACGGCGTTGAAGCGCATGCTTGAGCGTTCCGGCAGAATCAAGGAAAAACGCATACGAAATCTCCCAAAGATATTGTCTGCACCCGATCTGCCCATCTCAACCGAAAAAGAACAAATTGTAAAACTGATTTCCGAAAACCAGGTAGTGATCGTTTCCGGGGAAACCGGGTCTGGGAAAACCACCCAGCTGCCGAAATTCTGTTTGGCAGCCGGTCGCGGAGTCGAGGGGCGTATCGCATGCACACAGCCCCGCAGAATTGCCGCCATTACCGTGGCCGCAAGGATTGCCGAGGAAATGGGTCAGCAGCTGGGTGCGAGCGTGGGATACAAGATCCGCTTTTCTGACAGAATCAGCGAGGAGACGGTCATCAAGATGGTGACCGACGGTATGCTGCTGTCCGAAACCCAGACGGATAAATACCTGAACGAATACGATACCATTATTGTGGACGAAGCCCACGAGAGAAGCCTCAATATCGATTTTCTCCTGGGGATATTGAAGCGGCTTGTTGAAAAACGGCCGGATTTGAAGTTGATTATTACGTCTGCGACCATTGATACGGAAAAATTTTCAAAGGCGTTTTTCAATGCACCCATCGTGAATGTATCCGGTCGGATGTATCCTGTTGACGTCGAGTATATGCCGCCGGAAACCTTTTCCGAAAACAATGACGATTTCTCATACGTGGATGGCGCGGCATATGCGGTCGACCGGGTCATGAAACGTTCCCCTTTCGGGGATATCCTTGTGTTCATGCCCACTGAACAGGATATTCGGGAAACCTCTGAAATCCTGGAAGCGAAGCGGTACAAAGCAACCATAGTGATGCCGCTTTATGCAAGGCTATCCGCGCCCGATCAGTCCCGTGTGTTCAAGCCTGCCGCAGGGCGGAAAATTATCGTGGCCACCAATGTCGCGGAAACTTCCATTACCATTCCCAACATAAAATACGTCGTCGATACCGGCCTTGCCCGCATATCCAATTATATTCCGGCGACCCGCACAACCGCCCTGCCGGTCTCTCCTGTATCGAAAAGCAGCGCCGACCAGCGGATGGGTCGGTGCGGCAGGGTACAGAACGGTGTATGCATCCGGCTGTATTCCGAAGAGGATTATCTTTCCCGCACACTTTATACGCCGCCTGAAATTTTGCGGGCCAACCTGGCGGAGGTCATCCTCCGGATGATCGCATTGGACCTGGGCGACATTGAAAAATTTGACTTTGTCGATGCCCCGCCTGCAAAGCAGATAAGGGACGGTTTTACGATCCTTTTCGAGCTGGGCGCCATTGAAAAGCGAGTGGGCAAAAGAAAAAAGGCTTCCGGTGCCGGCGTTTGCCTTACGCCGAAGGGGCGAATGATGGCGAAGATGCCCCTTGATCCGAGGTTGTCCAGGATGCTCATAGAGGCTGGGGATAATGGCGTGTTGTATCCCGTTTGCGCCATTGCCTCGGCGCTGACACTGCCGGATCCCCGGCAGCGCCCGGAAGGCAGCGAAGCACAGGCGAACCAGGCGCATGCCCGGTTTGTCGACCCGTCATCGGATTTCATAACCTTTTATAACATGTGGCGGGGTCTGGTTGGAGACAGCGGGAGCAGCAGGCCGCAGGTGCGCGCAAAGCAGCTGAAGGAATACGCCGGGGAATATTTTCTGTCTTTTCGGAGAATGCGCGAATGGATCGACGTGTATGACCAGGTCACCTCCATCATATCCGATTCCGGAATGCTCCCGGACATGGGCAATGATGCTTCCACTCTTCCGGCTGCGGAAAAAGAAGCAGCCGTCAAAAACGGGTTTTCCGCGCTTTATACTGCTATACACAAGTCGATATTAAGCGGTTTTCTGGCCAATATCGCCGAAAAAAAAGATAAAAATTTGTATCGCGGTGCAAGACAGCGCGATGTCATGGTATTTCCCGGTTCCGGGGTGTTCAACCGGGGCGGGCAGTGGATCGTTTCTGCCGAAATCGTTGAAACGACGAGACGGTTTGCAAGAACAGTGGCCAATATTGACAGCGCATGGCTGGAACCCCTGGGCAAGTCCCTTTGCCGGTATACCCATTCGAACCCGGTCTGGCAGAGAAAAAGCGAATCAGTGATCGCCCGGGAGCAGGTCAGCCTCTACGGGTTGATTATTGTTTCCGGCCGACCGGTCAATTTCGGAAAGATCGATGCTGAGACCGCCGCCAATATTTTTATCAGGGATG
This sequence comes from Desulfobacteraceae bacterium, assembly GCA_011389515.1. Classification (GTDB taxonomy): domain Bacteria; phylum Desulfobacterota; class Desulfobacteria; order Desulfobacterales; family Desulfosalsimonadaceae; genus B1SED10-16. Next base: position 12,725 of record JAABUA010000030.1, on the reverse strand, counting down.
CCCTGGTCGGCGGGGACGTTGCAAATCCTCCCGCCTTTATGAAGCATAACCGGGCACTCGTTGATGAAATACAGGACATGGAAAACCGCGTCCGCAGAAGGGACCTGCTGGCAAGCGAGGAGGATATGGTCCGCTTTTATGAAGATCGCATCGGCGGTATATATGACATGCGCACCTTGCGTCGGCTTATCCGTCAAAAAGGTTCGGATGATTTTTTAAAAATGTCCGTTTCGGATCTCATGGACGTCTCCCCGGATGATAAGGAAATTTCAAGGTTTCCGGATCATATGGTTCTGGGCGACGGGCGGTTTTCCCTCTCGTACCGTTTCAATCCCGGCGAGAATGATGACGGTGTCACGCTGACCCTTCCGGTATCAGCGGCCGGCACCATGCCCAGGGAATCAACGGATTGGGTTGTGCCGGGGCTTCTCGAAGAAAAGATCACCGCCATGATAAAAGGCCTTCCAAAAGGGTACCGGAAGAAACTCGTTCCGGTAAATGAAACCGTGGCGGTGATCATGGAAAAGATGCCCGTGTATACGGGGTCGCTGGCTGGAACGCTCAGCCGGTTCATACGGGAACATTTCAGTGTGGATATTCCGGTCTCCCAATGGTCCGAAGAGAACCTGCCGCCACACTTGAGGCTTCGATTCTCCCTGGTGGACAACAGGGGCAACGTCCTGTTCAGTGGACGGGATCGAAGCGTTCTAAACGGTCTGCCCCATGAAAAAATCGACCCGGATCACCTGGCAGCGGCAAAAAAGGCGTGGGAGAAAACCGGAATCGTCACCTGGGTAGCGGGGGATCTTCCTGAAATGATATCCATCGAAGGGGCAAACGGCCAGGTGCTGCCAGCCTATCCTGTGCTCGAAGCCGACGGCCGGGCAGTGAATCTGCGGCTGTATACCGATCGGGAAAAGGCTTTTGACACGCACAAAAAAGGCCTGGCGCGCCTTTATTCCATTTATTTCACAAAAGAAATCAAGCATCTGAAAAAAAATATCTCTTTATCCGGAAATATGAAAACGTCCTCCATGATGTTGGGCGGTGAAGAAAAGGTGGCATCGGCCATTGTCGAAAATATCATTACCCGCCTTTTTGCGTACAACATTCGAACGGAAGCGGATTTTTATGATCATGCCGCAAATATGGTCAACCGCATCCTGCCGGAAGGAAGAACACTGTTGGATAAAATCCAGCCGGTGCTTTTGGGGCTGCGGGAAATCCGGGAGCGACTGGGCAGTCTTTCATCGTCTGCTCCGCCAGCGTTTGTAGCGCGTATAGAGGCGTCGCTTGCCGGGCTGGTGCCGGATAATTTCATCGCCTATTATTCGATGGAGCGGATCGATCATCTGCCGCGCTATCTTAAAGCCCTGTCCTTGAGGCTTGAAAGGGGGGTCAATGACCCGGAAAAAGACAGCGCCAAGGACGAAAAAATTCAAAAACACCGCGATCGGCTGGATGAACTGGTAAAAAGCCTTCAAACATGGGAATCGGAGGAAAAGCGGGCGGCGGTGGAGGACTATTTCTGGATGATCGAGGAGTACAAGGTCCAGCTTTTTGCCCAGGAACTGAAAACCGCCGTCCGGGTTTCCGAAAAGCGCCTCCAGGAGCGCTGCAAGGAGATACTCGAAGACCGATTGTAGGCGACGCCTGGGAAGATATAAGGGGGAGATATAAGGATAAGGATAATTTCATTAGAGGCGGGCAGCCGGATATTGCCTTTCGCAACTGTGAGGGTTTGGGATATCTCTATGGCTCGCTTCGCATCATCCTGCAATTAAAACCAATGCAGGATGATTTGCTCCACTTCGCCAAGAGCTATCGCCAAACCCTCCCAATGTTGTTTTCAGGCAACACCCGGCTGCCCACCTTTAATGAAATTGTCTATTCTTATCGTTTGTCTCCCCGCAATCGGCGGTGCATAGTGATCGATAGAACTCAATCCGATTATGGTTTTGTCTTTTTTGTGGTTATATATTGTTTTCAGGCAACGCCAGACTGTCGGTGTGCGACCGGGGGTTTTGAACAAGGGTCTCCTGCAATGGAGGCTTTTGCACAGGGGATTGAAGCGTTTTTGCTTGTGCTGTGCAGTTATCAAAATGGAAAATTTCAAAATGCCGGGGGGGGAGTGTTGACCGGAGCAACATTGGGAGGGCTTGGCGGCAGCTCTTGGCGAAGTGGAGCAAAGAACATTGCATTGTCTGAGTCCCGCCATCGGCGGGGCGAGTCTGCAGGGTTCTGCGGAACAAGCCATAGAGATGCCCCAAGGCCTCACAGTTGCTACGGCAACACTTCCCCCGGCATTTTGAAATTAACCGCATTATTATTGATGGCGTCGTTAAAAGTACCATCTACTGCGTTGTAGCAATTTTTCATCCGCTCAACATACTACATATATGCCTTCGCGTATGAAAAATTGCTACGCCTTGTATATGGAACTTTTAACTTAGCCATCTGTTACGTATCTTGTGACTTTTTACGAATTCATCATTATTATTTGTTCCTCAAACATAAAGGAAGCTGATTGGGGTAAACCGGAGGGATATGGCAGCCTATAATTGCTGTATATCGATCATTTCTCTGTAATATGACGCTTCTTCATGCCGTCCCCGTTTTTCGCATCCATCTGCATAAATCGTGCATTTTTCTTTGAGCGTATTTAATGCGGCATCTCGCTGCGCCGTCGTCAGCAGGCCGGTATGGAGGATTTTCCGGATGGCGCGGATGCGGTATTTGTCCAGCCCGGGCATGGCGGACAGCTGGTCTGCATGCCCCCCGCAGCGGACAACCAGCGGTTTTTCGATAAGCCCGACGGGAAACCGGCAGGTCACCCGCAACCACAGGTCGTAGTCCTCGCAGGCCGGCAGATCGGGATCAAACATGCCGGTTTCGTCCAACAGGGCGCGCCTGACCATAACAGCAGAAGGGCTGATGAGGCAAAGGGAAAGGGAGGGGATGAAAATATCGCCGGAAAGCTTTTTATGCTTTGTTTTGGGGTTGACCCGGCGGTTGTTTCGTATCCAGAGATCCTCGGTCTGACATATCATTTTGCCCGGATTTTCTGAAAACCAGAAGACCTGGGCGGAGAGCTTCCCCGGCAGCCAGTAGTCGTCAGAATCCAGAAACGCGATCAGTTCCCCCTTGGAAGCCTGGATGCCGCGGTTTCTTGCCCGGCTGACCCCGGTGTTTTCCCGGCGGATAACGGTGAGTTTTTCTTTGTATCGATCGAGTATCCCGGGCGTCTCATCCGTGGAGCCGTCATCCGACACCAAAAGTTCGAAATGCGGGTAATCCTGGGCAAGCACGGAATCGATCGCGTGGGGAAGCGTTTTTGCCCGGTTATAGGTCGGGATAATGACCGATACCCGCGGATTATTTTTCATTTCTGGACAAATTCACCTTTCCTGGATGGGCACGCTACTTAAAGGGGATGACCAGATGGTATACCCCTTCTTCCAGGGTTGCTTTCACCTCGGTATCCCCCTTTTCAAAGACTCTCATCATTGATTTGTTGGCCGGAAGCACATCCGCCGTGAAGCCCTGGAGCCCCCTCTCCTTGGCAAGCCGCATGAGCATCTTGTACATATACGTGGCAATGCCGTAGCCCTGATATTCCTCATCAACGATGAAGGCGACATCGCCGTGGGGTTTGTCCGGATACTTGACGTACCTGGCTTCACCCACAATCCGTCCTTTCCGGTCTTCATCCACGACGGCCACAATGGACATGGTGTCCCGGTAATTGGTATTGACATATTCCTGCATACGGACGTGCGGCATGGCTTTTTTATGGGTAAAGTAGCGGTAATATACCGCTTCGTCCGAAAACCGGTAAAAAAGCCGCCGCATCTCTTCTTCATCCGAAGGCTTGATGGGGCGAAAGCGGATGGTGATATCCTTGATTTTTTGCCGCGTTTCAACATCCGATGGATAGAGATGGGCGCTTTCCGCCAAAAATATCTGGTCTTTGTAGAGGATGTTTTTTTCCTTGGCCTCTTCCACCAGTTTTGCGCGGTCATCCGGATGCGCGATTTCAATCAGGGCCTGGGCCCTTTCCCGTATGCTGCGCCCGTTCAGATTGGCAACCCCATATTCCGTCACCATCAGGTCGACCGATTCCCTCACGTTAAACTGATTTGGAAAATTTTCTATTGAAATCAAAATGTTGGGCTGGCATTCGCGGTTGCGGCTGGGAAGCGCCAAAATGGAATAGCCGCCTTCCGATATTTCCGAGCCGTTTAAGAAATCGATTACCATTGCCGGATCGGTAGTGACATTTCCTTTGCTCGTGTGGAGGGCCACCCTGCCGGTCAGGTCGACTTTTCTGCAGGGGAGTATGGAAACGAATCCGGGGTTTCTGCCGATGCGCATGGGGTTGAAGACCTTGTCGAGCCCCTGGAATTCCACAAGCGGGTTCAGATGGAGCCACTTCAGCAGTTCGGGGGTGCCGACGGCATAGGAAGTCAGGCTTTTATTGGGAAAATGGTCTTTTGTGCGGTTCGTTACCGCGCCGCTTTTCACGAGGTCCATAAGCGCATCCGTAAATACCGGCGTATGAACGCCCAGATCTTTTTTGTTTTGCAGATACTTGCCCAGCGCTTCAAACAGCGGGTCATTGGAAAAAGCGATGCAGCTTCCGTTATTGATCACCGAGGCCACGTTTTTGGCAATTGCATCAAAGGTATCGTCGGCCGGCCAGCGGTTGAAACAGATCGGTTTTTCTTTTGCCTCTACCAGAAAATCGAATGAATCGATCGGCACGAAAGTGTTCCCACTGGTGACCGGCATGTCCGGGTTCACCTCCCCGATAACAAGGGAGGCCTGGTTAATGGCGAGGTGGGCCACGTCAACGGCGACCCCGAGACTGGCGTACCCCTCTGTATTGGGGGGTGTTATTTGCACAAAGGCCACATCAAAAGGAATTCTCTCCGATGCGATCAACTGTGTGAGCCTGGAGAAACGGCTGGGAATGAGATCCACGCGCCCGGCGGATATTGAGTCCTTGGCCACCCATCCGGAATAGAAGGTTTTCAACCTGAATTTTTGGGATTGGAGGGTTTTGGGAGAGATGGCCTCTCCAAAGGATATCAGTTGAAACAATTCCAGGTCATGGAGGTTGCCGGCGGTGGATGCCATGAGGTGCTTGACGAGCGTCAGGGGTTCGGCCGTTCCCGTTCCCAGAAAGATGTGCATTCCCGGTTCGATTTTTTTCAGTGCCTCTTGCGGGGATACGATTTTGGTTTTCCAGTTTTGCATGTCGCGTTTATCCAATTGTCTGTTTGTTTCGTTCATAATCTCCCTGAAAAATCAAAAAGGCCGCACCAGCGGTGCGCACCTTTTCCGGGGGAAGCCGTAAGTGAGTATACCCAGGATATTCGCCCTACAGGGCGTAAACGATTCCTGCATATCCGACAAAGGTGCTGCCGGGATTTTTTTCATAGCTGGAGCTGTATCCCAGAAGATCGGCATTTTTTGCGCCAAGGGCCTTTGCCGCGGTAATGGCTGCCGCTGCCGCCCCGGGGCAGCATGCATTGTGGTTTGCAAGGGCGTCTTCTATAACCTTTTCCGGATTCATTGCAAGCATTTTTTCTATTATCTGCCGGTCATTTTGGTCCCTGACCCATTCATAGGCGCTGCGCCCGCTTCCTGCCGGCGTGAATCCGAAGCTGGCCCCGTAATGGGTCAGATCCGTAGAACCAATGATGATAAGGTCAAGGCCCATCAATTGGGCCTCCTTCACAACCGTCTCCGCGATTTTCAATGCTGCCGGGCCGGCGGGGGGGCCAATGGTAAGCACCGTTGCCCCGTCGAAAAAGTATTTGACAAAAGGCATCTGGAGTTCGATTGTGTTTTCCGGGGCAAACGCATCGGGTGTTTCGACCTGGAAGCGATGATGGAAAGCCACTTTTTCTCCCAGCGCTTCCGCTACCTCCACGTTTCCAAGGGGGGTTTTCCAGGCCCCTTCCTTCATGATGACCGGCGGGACGCCAGGCGGCATGTGCATGCCGAAAACGACGATGACGTCGGGTCGTTTTACGGCGTTGTTTTTTGACAGGGAATCATAAACGCTGCAGGCGAGATCGCCGGAAAAGGACCAGCCTGCGTGGGGAACGATGCCGGCTTTTGTTTCACCGGTGAGGCGGGTATTGAAACGGCCATTTTTTAAAAAGGATTCGATCTGGTTTTTGCATTCACCTGGACCGTCCGGATACCAGCTTCCGGCGAAAACGGGTTGACGTACTTTCATGGCACTACCCTTTTTTCCGGATTTTGGTGTATGTTTGCTGAAATTTTACGCCTGAATTCAGGTAAACTTCTTGAACACTCTTTCAAATCCCGGAAGAGCGTCGGAAATGGTTCGATCCTCTACACAATAGCTGAGCCGGAAATAGCCGGGAGTGCCGAAGCCGCTTCCCGGAACCGCAAGTATCCGCTCTTCCTGGAGCGCCTGAACAAAAACGACTTCATCGGCTGTGGGCGACTGCGGGAAAAGGTAGAAAGCCCCGGCAGGGCGCACAAAGTGGTAACCGAAATCCGAAAGCCCGTTGCACAGCAAGTCTCTTTTCCGCGCATATTCGGAAACATCGACATGGACGCCCTGAAGCCCGCCGATGACGCGCTGCATCAGTGCGGGGGCATTGACAAACCCCAGAATCCGGTTGGCAAGGGCGAGGGCCTGAATAAGCATATTTCTGTCTTCCGCCTCCGGGCATACGGCCACATAGCCGATCCGTTCGCCGGGCACCGATAGATCCTTTGAGTATGACGTGGCGATAAAGCTGTTGTTGTAGCATTTTAAAACAGACGGCACGCCAATGCCGTCGTATGTAATTTTCCGGTACGGTTCATCCGATAGCAGGTATATGGTGTTGCCGGTCTTTCTGCTTTTTTCCCGCAAAAGATCTCCCAGCATGGTAAGGGATTTTTCCAGGTAAACCTGCCCCGTCGGGTTGTTCGGCGAATTGATTAAGACCGCTTTTGTTTTTTCGCCGATGGCCCGGTCAATGGCATCGATATCCAGGTTGAAATCCTCTTTTGTTTTTACAGGGACAAGCGTTCCACCGTGGTTGTCCGCGTAAAAACCGTATTCCACGAAATAGGGAGCCGGTGTAATAATTTCATCGCCAGGATCCAAAATCGCCTTCAGGATGATGTTCAGCCCGCCTGCAGCGCCGCAGGTCATGATCACGCCGTCTTCGCCGGGATCAACCCCCTGCTCGCGGGTTATAAATTCCGCCACGGCCTTACGAACATGGGGATACCCGGTGTTCGGCATATACGCATGAACACCGGGTACTTCATTTTCAACGATGGATTTGAGATACCGTTTGAATTCACGCGGCGGATCGATGCAGGGATTTCCCAATGAAAAATCGTAGACGTTATCTTTTCCATGTATCGACTTCAGGCGGGCGCCTTCCTCAAACATTTTTCGTATCCAGGAGGAAGATTCTATGAATCCCGCAATTTTTGCTGCAATGCTCATTGTCGGCTCCGGCTTTTGGGGGACGCCAATTATCTGCCTGCTATACGGATTCTACGGATGTCACTTCCGGAAGTTCTTTTTTTAATATTCGTTCAATGCCGTTTTTGAGCGTCATCTGAGACATGGGGCATCCGGCGCAGGCACCCTGAAGACGAACCTTAACCACTCCACCGTCGATTTCGACCAGTTCGACATCCCCTCCGTCTGCCTGCAGTGAAGGGCGAATTTTATCTATAACGCTTTGTACCTGTTCCTTTTCCATGGGTGGCTCCTTTTCTGTAACCGGTGTTTATATTTATAATTGAATCATCTAAAAACGCTTTTTGCGATGATCAGCGCCCATGGCAAACGGCTGCAGGGGCCAAAAACGCAGAAAAACATTTTACAAGCAAGTAAATGCCACCTGAATATAAGTCAAATATGGCGCATATGCAAATATTAAAATTGAAAACCCGCGGGTTTCCCGGGGTATCGACCACAGGTCGCTTGTTTGCGCTTCATTGGCCGTTTTTTCCCGGGGGCTGCCGTTTACTGTAAAAATCCCTTTTGAAGGCCGGAAATTCATCTTTTTCAATCGCATTTCGCATCTTTTCCATCAGGCGGGTGTAATAATCCAGGTTGTGGAGGGTGTTCAGTCTGTAGGCAAGCAGTTCGCGGTTGCGGTATAGATGATGCAAATATGCCCGGCTGTAATTGGTGCAGGTGTAGCAGGCACATTTTTCATCCACGGGGCGGGGATCTGTTTTGAAGCGGGCGTTGCTGATGTTGATCGTCCCGGAATTGACAAAGAGCTGACCGTTTCTGGCATTTCGGGTAGGCAGGACACAGTCGAACATGTCGGCTCCGGATTCGACCAGTTCCACGATATCCGCTGGTGTTCCGACGCCCATGACATACCGGGGCTTCTTGTCTGGGAGAAGTGCAAGGGTGGATTCGCCGATCTCATACATGAGATCCTTCGGCTCCCCTACGCTCAACCCCCCGATGGCGTAGCCGGGAAAATCAAGTTGAATGAGTTCTTCTGCGGAACGCTTCCGCAAATCGGGGTACATCCCTCCCTGTATGATGGCGAACAGCGCGTTTTTCTCTATATTCAAAATGCTTTTGCGTTTTATGCAGCGCTCTGCCCATTGTGTGGTTAATTCCAACGCTTTCAATGCGCTGTCGTGATCAGACGGGTAGGCGATGCACTGGTCAAGGCACATCATGATATCCGAATCAATACATGACTGAATATCAACAGTGTCTTCAGGTGTCAAAAGGTGTCTTGACCCGTCAATGTGCGATGCAAACGCATACCCTTCTTCCGTTATTTTCGACATCTGTGCCAGCGAAAAAACCTGGAATCCGCCGGAATCTGTAAGAATCGGACCATCCCAGTTCATAAATTCGTGCAGCCCCCCGAAGCGACCGATCACATTTATACCGGGTCTGAGGTAAAGGTGGTACGTATTTCCAAGGAGGATCTGTACCCCCATGTTTCTGAGTTCCTCAGGGGTGATGCCCTTGACGGTGCCCAACGTGCCCACCGGCATGAAAACAGGTGTGCGTATTGTCCCGTGGGCAGTGGACAGGATGCCCGTACGCGCCCTTGATTTACGGGAGGTTCCGGTGACGCGGAAAGTCAAGCCGCTTGTGTTTTTACAATTCCCCCCCGGATCAGGTGCCGGGCTATCCGATGAACATCGCGTCCCCATAACTGTAGAACCTGTATTTTTCATTGATGGCAACCTGGTAAGCGTCAAGTATCTTGCCTTTGCCGGCAAATGCGGAAACCAGCATCAGCAGGGTTGATTTGGGAAGATGAAAATTCGTGATAATTTTATCCACGATTCTAAACCGGTATCCCGGATATATGAAAAGGTCACATGACCCCGAACCGGCGGAGATGTTGCCGTTTTCATCAGCGAGATATTCCAGCGTCCTCACCGATGTGGTTCCCACGGCCACAATGCGTCTGCCTTGTTTTTTTGCGGCGTTGATGCGGCCGGCCGTTTTTTCGTCCACATGGTAGCGTTCCGTATGGATTTTGTGGTTTCGGATGTCGTTTTCACGCACCGGCATGAACGTGCCATAGCTTACATGAAGGGTCAGGGCATGGATTTCAACGCCTTTTTCCCGGATTGCGGCAAGAAGATCCCCTGTAAAATGAAGCCCTGCCGTAGGTGCGGCAACAGCCCCGTTTTTTGCCGCATATACCGTCTGGTAGGTGTTTTTGTCGTCCGGGGAATCTTCCCGGTTTTCACTTCTGGCGATATACGGCGGTAGCGGAACCCTGCCCTGCTGCTCAAGGGCCTTTTCAAAAGGCTGATCGCTTGAAAATAAAACCGTATACACACCCTCGCCATGGTGGTGTTGGATTCGGGCGGAAAGCCCGGCCTCAAACAGAATCTCGGTGTCGATGCCGGGTTTTTTTGATGACTTTACAAGGCATTGGCATGCAAACACGTTCCGGTCGCCCTGTTTTTCCCGCGTGCCCCCGGCAAAATCGATCAGCAGGACCTCGGCTTTCCCTCCGGTCGACTTTCGGCCCAGAAGACGCCCGGGAATGACGCGGGTATCGTTTACGACCAGAACATCCGTCGGGGACAGCATGTCTGCGATGTCTGAAAACCGGTGATGGGACACGCTGCCCGTGTTCCGGTCAAGGGCCAGAAGGCGCGAGCCTTTTCTGTCTGCAGCCGGGACCTGCGCAATAAGCTGTTCCGGCAGGTCATAATCATAGTCGGAAAGTTGATACATATTCAGGTCTACACCATCCTGCCGATATATGCGATGACAATACCGGCCGCCATAAGGGTAAAACCGATCGTTCGCAAAGTGCCATCGGGCATTTCGATTACGGCGCGCATCACTTCTTTCATGCGCTCCGGAAAAGCGAAATAGGGAAGCCCTTCAATAACCATTACCACCCCGAGCACGCATAAGAAAAATTCCATTGCAACCAACCTCCTGGTAAAATTGAACCGCTTGACCATACCCGTTTTGGCCTTGTTTTGTCAAACATCTTGCAGGGGGGTCAAGGCAGCGCTTGAACAAACCGGCGTCATCGTGTATGGTTTTTCATGCTGCGCGCTTTTGTCGTTCACCCATTGTATACTATAAGGATATGATTCATGATGTTCGAGCCGGTAATCGGGCTTGAGGTGCATGCCCAGTTAAAAACCAAAACCAAGATTTTTTGCGGATGCTCCACGAAATTCGGCGCCCCCCCAAATACGCATGTATGCCCGGTTTGTCTGGGAATGCCGGGCGTCCTGCCGGTATTGAACCGTAAGGTGGTGGAATATGCCATACGGATGGCCCTGGCTACAAACTGCCGTATTTCCAAAGAAAGCCGTTTTGCCCGGAAGAACTATTTCTATCCGGATCTCCCCAAGGGATACCAGATTTCTCAATACGAACGGCCCATCGCCGAGCACGGCCATATTCATATCACGCTTTCAGACGGCACCGTTCGCAAAATCGGGATCACGCGTATACACATGGAAGAAGATGCGGGCAAGTCGACGCATGATCCCTCGCGCCCCGTCAGCCTGGTGGATTATAACCGGACAGGCGTGCCGCTTCTGGAAATCGTGAGTGAACCCGAAATGCACAGCCCGGAGGAAGCAGGAGCGTACCTGCGACGGCTGAGGTCCATACTCCGGTATCTTGATATCAGCGACGGCAACATGGAAGAGGGCAGTTTCCGCTGCGATGCAAACATATCGATCAGAGAAAAAGGCGCCGCTGTACTTGGCACGCGGACCGAACTCAAAAACCTGAACTCTTTCCGGTTCGTGGAAAAAGCCCTTTCCTATGAGATCAAAAGACAAATGGAGGCCCTGAAGGACGGCGAGGAAATCGTGCAGGAAACCCTGCTGTGGGATGTGAACCGGAACATGGCCGTTTCCATGCGAGGCAAGGAAGAGGCGCATGACTACAGATACTTCCCTGATCCCGACCTGGTACCCCTGCGGGTGGAGGAAGAAATGATCGAAGAGGCAAGAAAAACGATGCCGGAGCTCCCCGATCAGAAAAAGAAACGTTTTGTAAAAGAATATGGTCTGCCCGAGTACGATGCCGGCCTATTGACCAGCGGGCGGGACATGGCCGATTATTTTGAGGCCTGCGCCAGGCAGGTAAAAAATCCAAAGACCGCAAGCAACTGGATAATGGTCGAATTAACCGCCCTTCTGAATGCCGCGGGAAAAACCATAGCCGAATCTCCTGTTGCGCCGGAAGACCTGGGAAAGCTGATATCCCTTATTGAAAAGGGCGTTATCAGCGGCAAGATTGCAAAGACCGTTTTTTCGGAAATGGCCGAAACCGGGAAAACGCCGGATGAAATCGTGGGGGAAAAAGGATTGGTGCAGGTGACGGATGCCGATGAAATAGAAGCGGTCATCGATACGATTATCACGGCGCATCCCGGTGAAGTGGAGAAATACAGGGGGGGCAACAAGAAGCTCATGGGCTTTTTCGTGGGGCAGGTCATGAAGGAAACCGGCGGAAAGGCAAACCCGGCCATGGTCAACGACATATTGCGGCGCAAGTTATAGAAGATGGGTTCTATGATGTTCGTTTAAAGCGTTTTTCCAGCAGGGCTGCAGGCCATGTGATCATGGTCGGCCTTCCGTGAGGGCAGGTGTAGGGGTTTTCGCAGGCAAGGAGCTGCTCGATAATTGCCTTCATCTGCGTATCGGTCAACGGCTGGTTGGCCCGGACAGCCCCGTGGCAGGCCATGAGAACGGCGCAAGCCTCGATTGCCCTGTCTATTCCCTGTCGATACCCCGAGGCGTCTACCCTTTCGGCGATTTCTTCAATAAGCGGCTGAATGGGTTTTTCGACCAGGATTTCGGGGACTGCCTTGATAATAAAGGTGTTTGCGCCGAAATGGTCGATTTCAAGACCGGCCCGGTTTAATTCGGGAAGTATCTGTTCAAGGGCCGCGCTTTCCCTGTACCCCAGTTCAATGGTTTCAGGCACCAGAAGTTTTTGAACCTGTATCGACCCGCCAGGTTCCATCCGGCTGCGGATGTATTCATAAATAATTCGTTCATGCGCGGCGTGCTGGTCGATGAAAAGAAGCTCTTCTTCTTTTTCGCAAAGAATATAGGTGTTGTTGAACTGGCCGATTATCGTTGCCAGCTCCAAAGACGACGGTGCAAAAAGTGCTGTCTGCTGAAAAGCCGTCTGTGCATTCCCTTCTGCATGGGGGCGGTGCTTTTCAGAAGAGATGGTATCTGCAGGG
>JAABUA010000002.1 GCA_011389515.1 Desulfobacteraceae bacterium | reverse complement strand
CTTGAACTGAATACGATTTTTTGAGGGATACCATTTTCATCCCTAATAACATTCCCCATGGTTTCAAGCCAGAGATATGTGCCGTCTTCGCACCTGTATCGAAATTCAACCTTACGAGGAAGTCCTGATTCAACAAGTTCTCCAAATTCTTTCATTATGTAAGGGAAATCTTCAGGATGAACAAAATCCATCACATTTTTTCCGATCAGGAACCCGGGCTTGTAACCCAGGATTTCATGCGCCTTTCCGGCATAAGTGAAGTTGCCTTCCATATCGGTCAGCGCTACCATATCCAGCATATTTTCGGTGACGATACTGAGTATCTCGGCCTGATCATCCCTTTCTTCACGCTGGCTGCGCAACTGCTCGACCAGCAAATCCGCCTCAACCTGCTTGATCTGCATTTCATACATCATGTGCCGGACTTCTTCATGAGACATTGAGTCCAGGTCGGGAAAGGCTATGGCTTTGGCCTTTTGTTCTGCTTGTTGGCGGCGTTGTGAAGGGCCGGGAAGTGGAGATAGGTTGGATGGCAAGTGGGGATTGTTTTTTATATCGGTCATAACCACCTCCAGGGGGGGCGGGGTCAATGAATATATAGGGCAGCTTTTCATGCCCGTATGATTCTGAAAGGGGCATAAAAGGCGCATTTCGGGCGGTTCGATATGCTTGAAACTTCTGATTTAAAAAATACATGATTTTCTGGGAGAAAAAGGGATCCAATAGACCGCCGAAGACGTCATGGGTGACATGCGGCATTTGTCCTATGTTTTCACCCTTTGAAACAAGGATCGTAACCCTGCCCGGCGAATCGAGACTATTAGTAAGACCCAAGCTGAAGTCCTATCCGAGTTCAGTCCCCGGATGGACATTTTAACAGTCCGTATCGGCGTAAAAGCACGCCAAACGGCAATATGAGGCTTTTTTTGCCGTTCATCTCCCAGACTAATGATTGAGCGTCTTATGAACAGTTTCCGTCAGAGCTGTTTTGTCAAACGGCTTCATCAAGATACTGTTGACTTTGAGATCCCCGGGCATGAGCTCAATCTCTGAGCTGAAGTCCGTACAGGCAATAACAGGAATATCGGGACGGATTGTTCTGACAGCAAATGCAAGCTTGAACCCTGTCATTTCCGGCATGATCATGTCCGTGATCAAAAGGTCATATTTTTCCGGATTGTTTAAAAACCCTTCAAGAGCCTTGATACTGCTCGTTTTAGGAATTACACGATATCCAGCGCGTTCAAGGGTCAGTCGAATGAGTTCAACGATTGAGAGTTCATCATCCACAACGAGAATACACTTGCTACATACGTTTGACATATTGGTAAAATCCACACAACCTCCTGATAAAATATAGATTTTTTAGCCTTACCGCCGTTTTTATAACTGTCTTCAAATAAGAGATGCAAATAGCCAAAACCCCTGTTTTTTTGCCCACATCACCATCAGGGAAAAAGCTTGCTGCTATGCGCTCCTATAACAATAATTCTTTTGGATGCAGCGCCGCACAAAGCTATTTTTTTCTGGAACATATCGCACCCGAAAAACAGTAAGGATTTCAATCCATCGGTTTGAATGTAGATTTTCTTTGCCCAGGCGACATTGTCTGTTATGACACAAACTACCTCCATCGCAGACATTCCGTCGAAATCTCCACGTAAATTCAAGTGAAGGGCATTGTTTTCACGGGATGTGATTATCCGGAAATTGGTTGCCATTTACACCTCCTGAGGGATAAAAACAAAGATATATGTGCATTAAAAAAGGAAACACTATTATTAATGCAAGACCTGTGCCAGCCAAAGTATTTAGCGTAACACTTTAATTATATTATAAATAGTAGCTTCAACAATAGTGCAAATAAGAAAGAGGTGGGAAGGATCGTTCTCAAAAAGTAATGCTTTATAGGTGAAGAAACCCGAAAGATAAAGAAAGGAAGGTGCGTGAAGGTGGGTTGGGAAAGAATGTTCACATTTTTGGTTCAGTCGATCCGATAAATCTTCATCTTCTTATACAGAGTGCGGCGGGTAATCCCAAGCAGATCAGCAGCCCGCCCCCGGTGCCACCTGGCCTGATCCAAAGCGGAAAGAATAAGATCTTTTTCATACCGACCAAGGGCTTCACTTAGATCCACCGGGCTCTTTGTTGGCTGCGGCTGAGGAATTTCTGTCAATGATTTGGGACTATAAAATATACCGAGGGTAAAATAGCGGTCAAGGAAATTTTGCAATTCCCGTACATTGCCCGGCCAGCCATAGTTCTGGATTGCATTGAGAATCTCTCCGGTGAGCGGGGCAAGGTCTTCCTGATCGGAGAAAGCCTGGCGAAAATGCTCAATGAGCAATGGCAGATCGTCGCGTCGCTCCCGCAGCGGAGGGATGTGTATCGGAATCACATCGATCCGGTAAAAGAAATCTTCCCGCATGGCGCCGGTTTTGACCAGTTCGCCAAGGTTGCGGTGGGTGGCTGCAATCAGCCGGATGTCAGGATAAACCGGGGTATTTGCGCCAACAGGAGTATAGCCGTATCCTTCAATAACCCGCAGGAGTTTGACCTGCATACCGTGGCCGATCTCACCGATTTCGTCCAGAAACAGGGTTCCTCCGTCTGCCATCGCCAGAAACCCCTTTTTATCTCGTTCCGCACCGGTAAAGGCCCCTTTTTTATATCCGAAGAATTCGCTTTCAATAAGCGTATCCGGGATGGCACCGCAGTTGACCGCCACAAACGGCGCATCCCGGCGATCGCTGTTATCATGGATCGCTCTTGCCACTAACTCTTTGCCGGTTCCGGTTTCACCGTAAATCACGACATTGGAGCCCGTTGCCGCGCCCTTTAAAATCATGTCATAAACACTCTGCATTGCGGGACTTTTGCCGATGATATCGCCGAACCGGAAACGCTCTTTCATGCTGGATTTCAGGCGGATGTTTTCCTCGTCCAGATAGGCAGCTCGTTCGGCAAGAGCTATTTCCTCGCGCTTGCGCTCCGTAATGTCAATCGTGAGTGCCTCAAGATTGTAAACCCGGCCGCTTTCATCGAAGATCGGCGACATAATGGTATAGTACCAGAATCCGGTTTTGGGATTTTGATATTCCAGGCGCTCGGTCTTGCCGTTAAATACCGAATCGCTGAGGCACCAGGGGCACGGAGACTCAAAGTCCCACAGGGCCTTGTAGCAAAAATCGCCTGTGGCGTCCCGGCCGATTTTATCGATAAGCGGCTTGTTCATAAACCCGATTCTCAGCTGCCGGTCATGTGTGGAAATAAAGCCTTCGGCCGTCTCCATGATGGTTTGGAGTTTGGCCTCGCTTTGTTGGAGCGATATCTCTGCTCGCTTGCGTTCAGTAATGTCTATAAGAGAAACCACGCTTTGTGTGGTGTCGGGGATCATGTTGACGGTCAGATAGCCCTGGCGCAGCTCACCGTTGCGGACAAAGAAACGGAACTCATAACTGGGGGGAGCTGCCCGGGGTTCACGCCTGCGCGCATAGTGATTTTTCTTCATCCACTCCACATCATCTGAATGCACGAACTCGGTCCAGGATTTCTTCCACTCAAGTTCATCCCTGGAATAGCCTGACAGTTTTTCAAAGTTGGAATTAACATGCGAAATGGTGGTATCTTGTTCAAGAATGAACATTGCCGAGCCCGATGTTTCGAATATGGCGCGGTAATAATTCTCAGACTGGCACAAGGCTTCCTCGGCCTGTTTGCGCTCGGTGATATCAATGCAGGAAGCTATGCTGCGATTGGTTCCGGGAATCATGTCCACGGCCACCAAAACATCTCGTTTTTCATTGCGGCGATTAATGAAGCGGAACTCATAATGCCGTGGTGCAGCCTCCGGATTCTGACGTCGCAAATAATGGTTTTCTTTCATCCCGGCCAAATCAGCAGGATGAACAAATTCGGTCCAGGATTTTTTCCCTTCAATCTCCTGCCTTGAATACTCGGAAAGTTCTACAAAATTGGAATTGACAAGGGGAATTGTGGTGTCTTCATCAATAATGAACATTGCTGTGCCGGAAGTTTCAAATATGGTGCGATAGTAATTTTCAGACTTGCGCAGGGCTTCTTCGGCGTGCTTGCGCTCGGTGATGTCAACTAACGTTCCCTGTATCCCAAGCAACTGTTCGCCTTTAAATACAGCCCTCGCATTGGTTCTTATCCAGAAAAGCGTCCCGTCCTTGGCCAAAAGCCTGTATTCAGCAGGCTCCTCTATGCCCGAAAGGATTTTCTGGAATTGTTCAATGCGCCCCTCTTTGTCGTCGGGATGAACAAAGTCAATAAAATGCTTCCCGATTAGTTCATCAGGCTTATAACCTCCAACACTTTCGATGCCTGGAGATATGTAGTTGATGATAGCCTTGTCATTGAGGGTATATATAATATCATTCAGATTCTCCACCAAATAGCGATATTTTTCTTCACTCTGCCATAGGGATGCTTCCACCTGTTTTCGATCGGTTATGTCGGTATGGGTCCCGATCATCCTCAGAGGCGTGCCGTTTTCGTCCCGCTCCACGACCTTACCTTGTCCTCTGATCCATATCCACGAACCGTCCCTGTGCCTGAAGCGGAACTCAGTATCGTAGAGCTCTGACTCTCCAGAGAGACATGCTTTTATTGCAGCATCGGCGTTTGGCAGGTCATCGGGATGCACGCGCTCCCTCCAGGTGATAAAATTCTGCGGGAATTCGTTGGGCGCATAGCCGGCCATGGTATAATATCGGTCATCAAAAACGGTTTCATTGGAAGCCGGATTCCAGTCCCAAATGCCTTCATTTTTGACCATCATGGCAAGATCAAGGCGTTCCTCGCTTTCCTTGAGTTTTCTTTCCTGCTCTTTAAGTATGGTTATATCCCTCAGCTGTTCAACAATCTGAACCACGTTGCCTTCTTCATCGAGTATTGGATTGCTGCAGCAGTCCAAATAGATACCCATCTCCGGTAGATATTTTTCTGTTTTCTCCACCTTCCTGCTTTGCAGCGCCTTGCGCGTGGCGCATCCATCGCATTCACGCTCGCGTCCAATCAGCTCATAACATTTTCTCCCAACAACCTCTTCCGGTGTCATGCTGAGCATATCATAACCGGCCTTGTTGTAGCGCTCTATGGTATGGTCTGGAAGCTGAATAGCCAAAACATCGGGTATGCCGTTAATAATACCCTCTAAAAGGTTTTGGTTTTTAAGAAGTTCTTTTTCCGCATGGTTGCGCCTGGTAATGTCACGGCATATTGCAATAACGCCTATCACTGAACCAGCTGAATCCCTGTAAGGGGTTTTCATCGTGTCAAGCAGAATTTTGCGTCCATCCGGATAGGATATCCACTCTTCATTCCGGCGGGGAGAACCTTGCTCCAGCATGAGACTATCGTTTCTCCGAAAAAAGTCCGCATCCTCACTGCTGTACAGATCGCAATCCGTTTTCCCAATTATGTCTTCAATGCGCCGCCCCACGTGACGGGCAAACTCGCTGTTGCAGGCAAGATAAACCCCTTGGGTGTCCTTGACGAAAAGAAGGTCGGAAACGCTGTTCATCATGGAGTCTAAAAGCATCACCTGGTGCCGGACTTCTTTTTCCAAATCCTTGCATGCTTCAAGTCGGCCGCGCAACTGCTCGATTTGAAGCTCGGCCTCAATCTGCTTTACCTGCAATTCATTAAACTGTTGTTGAATTTCTTCGGGTGTCATGGAAGAAAAATCGGGTTGCTGAATGGATTGAGCTTTTCGCTCTGCTTGTTCGCGGATTTGTGCAGGGTCGGAAAATGAAGTCGCGTTAAATTGCGAACGGGGACTATTTTTCTTTTCCTCCGTCATGACGACCTCCGGGATGGTTAGACCAATAACCCCAGCGGGATATGGCATTTATGGCACTTCGGCAAAGCATCATCATAAACCCTGAGGGCGGTTCGATATGCTTGAAACTTCTGTGTGAAAATACATGATTTTCAAGGAAGTTATATTCTACAGATATCAGAACCAATTCCGGTTTGCAATTGAATCTGTGAATTACCTGAACAAGACTATAGGAGGGAGCCCCAGTGCACATTCCGGCTATCATGCATCCCGAAAGATGTCCCCTCTGGAGTGCACTGGTGGCTACATGCCTGTCGAGGAAAACTCATCCTGAAGTACACATTGCCGATATATTCCCTCACCCCCGTTCAACCGATTGAACGATCCGGATCATCACCAGAAAAAACGCAGCCCTTCATCCATCCCAAGTGCCAGTGCCCCTGGCAATCCGATAACCTCTATCCCGATCACCGGTAGCCGGATTTCTGCCCCCTTCGTGGCGACTTCTACACAAAAATTTTCAAACCCGGAAACAAGCACGTCTTCTCCGTTTTCCAGGCTTCTTTTGATGATTTCGAGGAGGTCTCGATAATTTCAGCAGATTGTTTGTTGGAAAAGCCGAGGTCGTTCACCTGTTTTACGATTTGGGATTTTGTTAATGCCATGTGGGCTTTCTCCTGGTTGGTGCAGACAAAAAGACTGAATTCGCAGTCTGCTGGCTGCTATTGTCGTTTATGGAGTTGGGGCCAACGATATTGCAGCACAATACCGGCAACAAAACAGATGGCAAAAATGCAGTGAAAGAAAAGCCTCGACGCCTGCCCTTTTGCACAATCCGGACTGAAAATTTGTTCACCCCCCTAAAAACAGCCATTTCATATTATTAAACATTCCTCTGCCCTCATGAATTTTTTTCAAAAGAAACAACATGATATTTTGACATTTGGAACAGGGAGGCTAGCTTTTCCTTATGTGGAATCAAATCATGAACCCCGGGGGCGCTGGTATGCTGGAGAATACTTCGATAAAGCAGTTCGTGAAGGATCTCAACAACGAGATCAATGAGGACAATGTCTTTAACGGGGCGGCCGCCCTTGGGTATTACCTGACACTGGCGATCTTTCCCGCACTGATCCTGCTCATGTCAATTATTCCCTACCTGCCGATTGATCAGGTGGATGAGGCTATTATGGATATGCTGGGGCAGGCTTTGCCGGGCGAAGCATATGAAATGGTCGAGGGTGTCGTGGTGGAGGTGACCCAGAACCGGCGGGGCGGGCTTCTTTCCTTCGGACTTCTGGGAACATTGTGGGCAGCATCCACCGGCATGTATGCCATCATGCAGCAGCTTAACATCACCTATGCGGTGAAGGAGGAACGCAGCTTCATCCGCGCCCGGATAACGGCGCTGATCCTGAGCATCCTGTTCGGCCTGCTGATCATCGGGGCATTTTCGCTGGTTGTTCTTGGCGGATACATTCAAGAATGGCTCGGTTCGCAGTTTCGCTTTTCCAGTATTCTGATCTGGTTCTTTGCGCTTTTCCGATGGGTGGTGATCATTCTTTCACTACTGCTGGGGTTTGCCATGATTTACCGGTACGCACCAAATGTCGAACAGAAATTTAGCTTCATCACACCGGGAAGCGTGATCGGTGTGCTCCTGCTGATTGTTGTCTCTGTTGGTTTTGCCATTTATACGGCTAATTTCGCCGATTACAACGCTACCTACGGCAGCATCGGAGCGATAATTATCCTGATGCTGTGGTTATACTTTGCCGGGCTGGTGATCCTTGTCGGTTCGGAAATCAATGTTTTAATGGAAGACCGCAGCGCCACCGGAAAGCGAAAAGGAGGGAAAAAGGAACCTGTGGAATAAAAGGCCCGGTCTCAAAACAGAGATGGAAACACGGGGGCATGGTATTCTGGTGATTGGCCAGAGAGGTTTTAAAGTTTTAAAGTTCCCTCTTACCGGTGGTTAAAACCACCGGCTATAAAACGTCACCCCTGCGGGGTTATAAAGGCGGATTTACGAACAATGTGATTTCCCGATATGTAATAAAGTCTATAACCCCGACATTTGGAAATAATTCCCTGGAGGGGAATGGTAAACTAGCCGGTGGTTTCAACCACCGGTCACGAACCCCACCATAGATAACGTCCTGAAGGGACGACACCCAGCGCATCAGATGGTCAACGACTGGAATTCAGAAAAATACACCACTCATTTATGGTAGTTACCGGTGGTTGGAATCACCTATAAAAACGTAAACCCTCCGGAGTGCTCCTGCTGCTTGCCCCAAAGGCCATTCCATGCTAAAGAAGGCACAAAATAATCGCTTTTCGGAAAAAAATTGATGAATATCCTGTTATTGATAATACCGATTTTAATGTTGCTGATGTTTTCCCTGGGGTTGGATCTGCGACCCGTCGATTTTTTAGGCGTTATGCGCCACCCCCGGGCGGCAATGATCGGATTTGCGGCCCAGATGCTCGGTTTGCCCGTTGCTGCATTTTTAATTGCCTCACTGCTGGGCTTGTCCCCAATCCTCTCGGTGGGGCTGATTCTGCTTGCAGCCTGTCCCGGAGGTCCAAGCAGTAACGCTTTTACCATGCTGGCCCGCGGCGATGTCGCCCTTTCCGTGAGCCTGACCGCTGTTACCAGTTTCATCACCG
The DNA here is from genome assembly GCA_011389515.1 of Desulfobacteraceae bacterium. GTDB lineage: Bacteria > Desulfobacterota > Desulfobacteria > Desulfobacterales > Desulfosalsimonadaceae > B1SED10-16. Next base: position 108,712 of record JAABUA010000002.1, on the reverse strand, counting down.
TGTTTACCATTCCTTTTGTTGTGAATCTTGCCATGGCGCACTGGATGTCCGCGGACGCCGGCCTGCGCCTGGCCCTCGTTCCGGTGCTCGGTCAAAACACGGTGACCATCCTTTTTCCCATCTGCCTGGGAATGCTGGTGCGGGCCAAGAGCGACGTGTTGTCCGAAAATCTCAGCCGTATTCTCCGCAAGGCAGCGTTGCCGATGCTGCTTTTCATGATTGCCATATTTATGGTTCAACAGCGCGACGTGCTGCTGGCAGGTATATCGACCGTAGCACTGGCAGCGATGTCATTGATTCTTGTCACAATGGCTTTGGGAGCACTTCTGGGGTGGGCTGGCCGATTGCGGGAAGCAGCGCGGCGAGCTATTCTCATAGAGGTGGGGATGCAGAACGCCGCACAAGCCATGGCAATTGCTGCCAGTCCTTTTCTTATGGCTGATGCGATGTATGCGGTTCCCGCCGTGGTTTACGCTGTTACCATGAATCTCGTTCTGTTGAGTTATCTGGGTTGGTTGCGATACCGTGCAGGGAAGGCAACAGTACCATATAATGGAAACAGAACCCCTTCGGGGAAAAAAGGTAGCTCATGAATCCGGATGATCCAAACCAGGAAAACGGTTTATTTTGCTCCCTGCAAAATCCACTCTGGCTCAATTTTTTGTCAGCAAACGCCAGTGAAAGAGCGGCTCTGTATTATCGATAGCACTTCCTGCACTTTGGCGGCCAGCTTGTTTATGGAAAACGGCTTTTCAATAAAATGCAGCCCTTCATCCAGAATCGTATGGTGAGCGACCACCTCTGCTGTGTAACCAGACATGAACAGTACCTTGATCTCCGGATAAATATCGGTAACCTGGTCGGCAAATTCCCGGCCGTTCATTTCCGGCATGACGACATCGGTCAGCAGAAGATCGATTTTGCCGTCCTGCGCTTTGGCCAGTTCCATGGCCTCGCTCGGGCTATTTGCCGTAACGACCTTGTAGCTGAGCCTTTCAAGCATGATGCGGGTGAGATTCAGAACGACGAATTCATCTTCCAGCACCAGGATGGTCTCTCCACGGCCTTTCAGCAGGACATCTTTCTTTTTTTCCTGCTCCCCGCTGTCGGCCTTTTCCGAAAACCGGGGAAAGTATATTCTGACGGTTGTGCCTTTTCCCGGTTCGCTGTACACGTTAATAAACCCCTTGTTCTGCTTGACAATGCCGTACACCGTGGGCATACCCAGACCGGTGCCCTGCCCCACTTCCTTTGTTGTAAAAAACGGCTCAAACAGATTGTCCAGAACATGCTTGTTCATGCCGCAGCCGTTGTCGCTTACGGCCAGCATGACGAATTGCCCTGTAAGAAAGCCCGCATGACTGTTGCAGTATTCCTCATCAATTGAAATATTTTTTGTCTCTATGGTTATTTTACCGATATCTGAAATGGCATCGCGGGAATTGACCACGAGATTGGCAAGGATCTGGTCAATCTGAGAAAAATCCATCTTTATCCGCCAGGCATCCTGGCAAGGCTTCCAGAGCAGATCGATGTTCTCTCCGATAAGCCGCTGAAGCATCCGAAGCATGCCGGATACGCTGTCGTTCAGGTTCATGGGGACAGGGGCGATGGTTTGCTTCCTTGCAAACGCCAGCAACTTGCGCACGATAACCGCGGAGCGTTTACCGGCATCCTGGATTTCCTGAGCGCTTTCATACATGGGGTCGGAAGCTGGGAGCACCTCGGTCAACATCTCTGCATAGCCATTGATGATGGTGAGCATATTGTTAAAATCATGGGCGACCCCTCCAGCCAGTCGGCCCACGGATTCCATTTTCTGGGCCTGGTACAACTGGGCCTGAAGGTTTTCCCTCTCCTGTTCGGCTTTTTTCCGTTCCGTAATGTCCCTTGCAATCCCCCGAAAACCGGTCGCCTTGCCGCTGGCATTTGTAATTAAAGAAACAGAAGTGTCCACATGGCACTTTTCTCCGTCCTTCCTTATAAACACCCAGTCAAATGCCTTTACAGGTTTTCCTGTTGTAAATACTCGATGGTATGTATTAAAAACGATTTTTGCATTCTCCTTATCCAGATATTCTCTGCTGTTCATACCCATCAATTCTTCCTTTGAATATCCCAGGATGCGGCACGAAGAATCATTGAAGAAGGTAAAATTTCCGGCCAGATCCACTTCAAAATATCCGTCTTCAATTTTTTCCAGTATGGACCTGTATTTTTCCTCGCTTGCTTCAAGCGCTTCCAGACTTCGGCTGTTACGCAGCGCGATCGCCGCAAGTTGACCAAAAGCTTCCGCTATTTGCCGGTGCAGCGCTTCGTTTTCGGCTTCTGCTGCAGCAAGTTTTTTCTGCATTTCAGAAAGCGTGTGCTGTATTTCTTCGTACGTCATGGTTTTCATGCGTGTGTCATTCATTAATACTGCCTTTGATATCCATTTGAATTTCTTATTATAATTAGCAAAACCCATCTCAAAATCCGGATTTTGTTCCATCGACTGGTTTGCATATCGATTATCCAACAAAAGGATTGGGCCGAAAGATAGTTTTGAGGTGGCTTCTATAAATACAAGCAAATATAGTGCCAACACTTGTATTGATGCTTCATACGCATTCGGTGAATTTTACCCGTACTGAAAAATGATAACTATTTATTATTTATACGGTTTTCAAATATGTGAAAAAGAGTAAATAAGGAAGGATTTCTCGAGTACGTCATTGCAGGCAATGCGAGCGTGTTTAAACGTCTGATTTTTTAATAGCGTATTAAAAAATCAGACAATGCGGAAATGTATTCTGTTCCGGGTTGTAGGAAACCCGGAACAGAATACAATTTCATTTTGAGATGCGTATTAGTCCTTATGGCAGACCTTGCAGGTTTCTATTTCTCGCAGATCCAGCGAATGTTGTTTACCGTATGCGAATGACTGGGGAATCCACCCGTTCTGATAGGCATGATATCGCAGCAGAAGCTGATCATAGTCGTCGTCGGATGCATGACAGCTCATGCAAGCGCCTGCCGCGGGACTCAGCTGGGTCGCCAGATTCTGATTCTGAAATCCGCCCGAAGTAACCTGGGCTGCGGGAAAATCGATGCTTACCGGAACCGCTTTGCGCTGATCCGGCACACCGTATGTTCCTTCAAAGTGACAGGCGGTGCAATCCGCCAGTGGGCGGGGATAGTCAACCTGCTTCAGGTAATGCGGCGCAGGCAGCGGCGCATCATCTGCAGACACGTATGTTTTTGGATTGCCTTCTTCATCATAGGGCCAGGGATGGTTAGGCGCTGTTTCGGTACCCCCGTAACCATAAATACCTCTTCCCCTGTAGACCACATAAAAAGCATTAAAAACACCGGCGCCGTGAATGGCGTGCATATTGTAGGCAAGGCTGAAGGTTTCGGCATCTTTGCCATCATAGGCGTCTTTTGCCTCTATTGGACTTGCAAATGCAAGTTGGCGCACTCCGATATCCGTAGCGGAAGGATTGTGGCAGACGATACAGGAATCCACATTGTCAAACCGCCCACTGGTTGGAGAGTGGTTGTAAAGCACGGACTGGTGGCAGTCCAGGCACTTGGCGCTGTCTACAATCAGACGGCGGGGTGAATACGCACCATCTTCAATATGAAAGGCATCGGACAGGGCGGCGATACGCACAAGACCGGAAAACCCGCCCGGCTCATTTGCAGCAACCGTTGCCTGCGGCTTCAGAATCGCCATTACGCGCGTAATTCCCGGATCAATATCGTCATGCAAGGTAACAGTTGTTGTGGCAACCCCGCCTTCACAGGTGGTTCCTACGCCTAAGGCGTTGCCGGGCTGCCCGGTAACGCCGCTGGAAAAAGGCCGCCCCTTATTGGTAATATCATCGCCACCAGGCTCGAAATAGCCCAAACGCACATTGGGTTCAAATGTGACATTGCCCAGTCCGTCGACTGCGGTGATACCGCAGATATTGTATGCGGCATTGTTATCAGCGGGGTTCACTGCTGTCCAGGAAATGCCATACGTTCCGTTTTCCTCATCCAGCAGGTCTACCCGGGCAATTTCCACCTGAAAGAACTCACGGGCGACTTTCTGGGCCAGGCCGCTGTCGCTGTAGCCGCGGTGGTAATCACCAACCGTGGCGGGGGCAAGCCTGTCGTCATGGCAAAGCGTACAGTTTGCCTCTGCCGTCAGGGGATGATGAACGTCCTCATCCAGGGCATCGGTGAAACCTCGCCATGCCTGTGACGGATCAGTTTCATAGCTGCCTCCGTGGCAGGAAATGCAGTTTTCCCAGCTCACCGGTTGTGCCAGAACATAGTTCAGGCTTTCTTCGGTATCGTGACAGGCGGCACAGTTGGACATGTCGCCGGGATAGCGAACAGAGTAGTCCCAGTTGTTCTTAATGGTGATTTCGCTGCCGTAGTTGCCGTTAAGGTTGTTGGCGTTGTGAATGCCATGCACATAGCGAGGCAGGTTGTCGCGGCCTTCCCGCTGGTGGCACGTGGTGCAGGACTCCACGCCATAGGATGAGTTGTGATAAACCCGGGTGCTGGTGTATTCACCCATGGCTCCGATAAAAATATTGTCGCCATGACAGTTGATACAGGACTCGTTGCTGACAATGTTTCTTACGTGCTCCCCGTCACCGGTCAGATGGGCGGTAATATTGGCCTCAGGGTAGCTGGATACGCCGTTGTTCAGGCGAACCATATAGGATGTGGGATCAGAACCGGGGTTCCATCCGGTAAGGGTGATGACATAGTTGCCATCACCGGCATACGCTATGGTAAACGTGTCAAGAATGTCTTCCCCTGCCCTGTCATAAATCCAGTGGGACTCATTTTCATTGGGGAAATAGCGTGCAGCGCCGGCAAAATCAATCAGATCGTGACGATTTTCGCCATCAACCTTGATATTGACTTTAATGACAACATCCTTGCCAACCCTTTCAATGGGGGCTTCCTCATCAAGGGTCCAGACAACCCTGCCCGAAAGCGTATGCGGCTCCGCCGTCCTGCCGGTAACCGGGTCCTGATCGCCCTGCGGGCCCCTGGCACCCGGTTCACCCGGCGCACCGTCTGAGCCGTCACTGCCTTCGCATCCGGCAATAACAAGGGCAAGGGCCAGCGCAAAGAATGCTACCAGCAGGTAGCGGGATAACTGGGATAATTTTTCCATAACACTCTCCTTTTGTATTTTTCACGTAAATTATGCCACTCCTGTAAAGTGGGCAAACGTCTACGTTCCGGCCAGCGGCGTCTATTTTCTTTTGTGTCCTCCCCGGACTTTTCCCCGGACATTTCTTGCCGTATCTCTGCCATTTGTTAATTTATTGCTTCATGGGGATCATGGCAAATGGTGCAGGAATTTTGCGCTGCAGGATCAAGCCCGCTTCCGTCAAAGTAATATCCCTGCCTTCTCACCTGGGTTACGTTGCCATCCTCGTCCATCTGCGGGAACCATCCCGCAAAATGGGTGTCGGAGATAATACTGGATCTGCTGCCATATGGATTGGCCACAGGATGGTGGTACTCGAGCCTGCCGGCATTGGCTGCATCACTCCAGTCAAATCCGAATTCTCCGCCATAAATATCCGGATCCAGGTAGTATGGAGCGGATTCAAGGGGATCACCATAAGCGACAAATACCTGATGGCAACTGGTACAGGTGTTGAACTCGCGGCTGTAGACAATATTTCCCATACTATCTTTGGTTTCCGGAGCACGCAGCTCTCCGCTGTGGGGATCGTGACAGGTGCGGCAGCTGATCGGACTGACTTCATCGCTGCTGTAGGGCGGACGGCTGGCAAAATTTTCACCCAGCATGGCATACCCCTGGTTGATGCGCTGCGAATCACCTTCAAAACCATACGCCTGCGCATACTTGATAAAGCCTTCATCGGTATGGCACATGGCGCAACGGGCGTAGATCTCTTCGCGCCCTTCCATTGCGGGGCTCCGGGCATGCTTGCTTTCCATGTAGTTTTCAGCAATGTGGGTAGACCGGTGACTGCCGTCATCGGGCACATCAGCGTTGTGGCAGGTAACACAGGTATCCACACCGGGAACGGGACGAGGCAGAGGGCCCATGCCGAAGTGGTAACCGCCGGCCCCGTGGCAGGCCTCGCAGCTGACAACCGGCCGCGCGGGTCCGGAGGAGCCGATCAGGCTCCATCCCTTGCCTTCGGCATCGGGGTCGGTCAGACTGGAACGGTCATGACAGGCTTCGCAGGATTCATCGGGCAAGGGGTAACTGGGATTGTGGGCCAGTGTTTCCCTGTCCAGGTTGCCGTGCGCCTTCAGCCACTCACGGGTTTGGTCCCCATGGCAATTGATGCAGTTGACGTCACCCACATACTGGGCACCCACTTCAGGACCCGGCTGACCCGGTACGGTGCTGCCGCTTGAGCCGCTATCACTGCCGCACCCAGTCAAAGCAGCTGTGGCAAACATCAATGCAATTAAAAGGACTTTCGGGTATTTCATAACGCCTCTCCTTATTCCGTATCAAACAACGTACTTGTGCATCAAAAAATTTGGCTGTACCGCGTCAGTGGCATTTTGCACAGGTTCTGCCCTTGCTTGCGCTCTCCAATCGCCCGCTCATGCTGCCGCTCCATCCCTTGGGATGTGGATTGACCCCTAAACCGGTGCGGGCGCTGTGACACTTGGTGCAGTTATCACCCGTGGGATGGCATGCCTGACAAGTGGCCAGATTTTTGCGGGCTTCGATCGCATGGCCACGAGCCCAGCGGTCAGTGGGAATCACGATGGTGTTGTTTTCATCCCGGTGACAAGCCTGACATTGGGTTTCATCAAATGCTTCATGTATCTGCGCGGTATCCCGGTTAAAGATAACAGTGAGATCGCTCCAGCTGCGCCGGTGAGATTCCAGGGCCAACTCGTTGCGGTTAAAATCGTCGTGACAGTCCCCGCAGAAGCGTTCTTCCGTATGGCAGCTTACGCACAACCTGGGATCGGTGCGGGCGGCCAGCGGGTGAGTGACGTAAAAATCCGATGTATGGACGTTGCGCAGGTTGCCGCCGAAAGGTCCGAATTCACTGTCCTTGCCAGTCGGAGTATGGCACTCGTAGCATGTTGTCGCCTGCGGATCTCGGTCTTGCCTGGCCTTGTCAATGTATTCCTGGTGGCAGTACATGCAATTTCTGACGTCGCTTTTGGCGTAAGTGCCGTGGTTCAAAGCCCATGCAGGGCCGTGGGTTTTTTTGCCGGGATATGTGACCTGGTCCATGAATTCCTGGGCATGGCAGCTACGGCAGGACTCCGGCTCCGGCGTGATCCGCTCCAGATTTTCACCGTGGCAGACATCGCAGTCAAAGCCCATATACTCGGGGTGCAGGTCATGGTTGAACATAATGGTGCCAACCTGTGCAGCGGCAACGGACAACCCCACCAGCACAATGCATGTAATCAGCATGAATGCGATGTGGCTCGTTCGGTTCATGGGTTGTGCTCCTTGTGCTAAAAGTGGTAATTAAAGCGAATGTTGCCGTAGTAATACTCATTCCAGCGGTCGCTTTGAATGCGCGATATACGGGCCTCCAGCGACGATTGGCGGCTTATGTACATGGTTGCATCTGCCCATATGCGATGGGTGGTTTCTTCGTACTTGCCTTCAATTGCGGTTTCCTGTCCGTCAAAGACCACCAGGCGACGCTCCAGCACGTCGATGCTGGCTCCGCCGCCAACCTGAAAGCGATGGGTCAACAGATAGGATGCCCTGCCGCGGATGCCGTAAAGATCCTGACCTTCTTCATGCACCCGCACAACGCCCGAAAAGGAACCGGAGAACCGATCGATGCGAATTTTCTCTATACCGGCTTCCATCACGTTGGCGTTGGATACCTCCTCGTAGACTTCATAGGTGAAGCGGCCGAAGGCGAACATGCCTGTCCCCAAACGATAGTTCAACTGCCCCATGATTTCCTGGTACTCGGCCACCGCAAAGACGGAATAGATGGAGGTTGAAGAAAAGACCGGCTTGGAATACATGTACTCGACGCGTAACTGCCACTCCGGATTTCGATGGTAGTTTACCCCCAGATGCAGGTGGCTCATGGTGTCGGAGAGGTAATTGAACTGGTATTCGCCGTAAGCTTCCAGGACGATTCCATGATCGTAAAAGGCATCAAGGCCGATCAGCTGGTGGGTTGTGGCGCTGTCATCCCACTTCTGAATATAGGAAAGGCCGACCTTGAGGTCATCCTCCAGAAGCCAGCGGGCAAACTTGCCACCGGCGACAAGGTCTTTTCTCTCATAGCTTTCGTAATACTTAACGTCACCCCCGCCAAACACATTGACGTGGTAGGGGCCGTCGGGCCTGAAGTCCACCTTGAGGCCGTCCATGATGGTTGACCCGGCTGTATTAAAAACCAGCTGGCGACCCAGCTTGATATCAAACCGCTCGTTGATGCCGCGCTTCTCCGCATAGGCGTAATATAGCCGGTTGTCCACGTCCACATTGTCATTGAGGTCTGTTCCCAGTCTGCCGAAGAAACGGAAATCCACATCCGTATCGGAAATTTCGCGGGCATTCAGCATGAGATACTGATAGGCGGGAAGGGCGCCATTGCCGTCCGGGTCATCGTACCACTCCAGCATCGTACTTGACCTGCCGGTGACCGTCGTGGCCGATGCACTTGCCGCAAACAGGCCAACCAGCAGCACGGCCCGGAAAAAGTGCCACAACCTCATAGAACCTCCTCCCTTGTAAATAAAACAGAAGCAAACACATAAAGAGCGAGGCCTGCCCCCTTGGGATTCCATTTTGACCTTGCCCGCCTCCGTTTGTTCCGCGCCGCACTTTCATGCCGAATAAAAAAACAGCATGTTGCATCATCTGAAATGTCTGATACGTATAAAGTAAATAGCCGACGTGAAGACAACCGGACTTTTTGAGCCTTTGCTATAAACAATGTTTATTCTTAAGAACACCTTTGATAAGGTAATAAATAATTTTTGGCATTTCAACCAAGATCTGAACAATTTTCGGTAAAAGGTCAAAAAAAAGCCCTGGATAGGCATTGGCATAATGCAAAGGAAGGTTTGAAATGCGGTGTTTATTAAAATCAGGAAACCGGCCGGATACGCCCCCTGTTATACGAGAAAAAAATTCCGATCAGGCACAACACGCAGAAAGTAGCAAATCCGAGACGGATCGATAAAAGAAACGGATCATGATTGCTGGATGTTATTTGTTCATCGCCCACCAGAATCGCCAGAAACATGGTGGCCAAAGCCATACTCAGCATCTGTCCGATCAGCCGCATTGTGGCCACGGTGCCCGAAGCCAGGCCATAATGGGCCGGTTTCACGCTGCTCATAATCGCATTCATATTGGGGGAGGAAAAAAGGGCAAATCCCAATCCCAAAAGAAGCAGCGTGGCAACAATCAGGGAAATGGCAGTCGTGGGTGTCAGCCATGCAAGCATGAACAGACCTACGGCGCAGAGAGCCATTCCTAAGGATGCGATGGCTGCCGGTTCAAAACGGTCCGACAATCTGCCTGCCATGGGGGAAAAAAGAGCCATCATGAGCGGCTGGGCAATCAGTACCAGGCCGGTTGCCTGGGGCGTCATGCCCTGGATATACTGGAGATAAAGGCTTAGATAAAATGCAATGGCAAAGGTGGCGGCGTAGTTGATCAACGCGGCCATGCTTGAAAATGAAAAACCACGGTTTGCAAGGAACAGTTGTATTTCGATCACCGGATAGGTTGTGCGGATTTCCTGCCGAATAAAAGCGGCAAATCCGGCCAGACCGCCGATTATAAGAAATATGCCGGACAGGGCGGGTATTTTTGAAAGCCCCATCATAAAAAAGACAAGCGAAAACCCGTACAGAAAAATACCTGGCACGTCCAGGGGCTGCCCCTCGGCCGGACGCCATTCGTCCTTAATACCCCGGACACCATGAACGGTCCCATAAAAGTGGTTGCCGTGACGACTACCAGAAGAGCGGATGTAGAAGTATTGACCTGTTCCATGGCCGGATAAATCTCATGGTGATGTCGATTGTAATGAAATGATCCGATTTTGGTAAAGAGAATTTGAGCAATACGTTTCCCGACAAGGTTTTTTTGCAGACTGTATACAAATTCGGCATCTTATGATACAAGAAAATTAGAACCCATCTCAAAATTATTTTTCTGCCCAATCTTTTTGTTGGATAATCGAAATCGAAAAAAAAGAATATGTCACTTGGACGCGAAAAGCTTTGTGTTTGCCGTATTTCAAAAGGAAGATGTCGTGTTCTTTGAATTGAAAAAACCGATTTCGATAGCGATTTCGATTTCGAAATGCAAACACGCGGATGGAACGAAATCCGAATTTTAAGAAAGGTTAAATAGAATCCCATTGCCTGGAGGAGGAAATACTTTATGGCCGCTTTACAAAGAAAACTGACGATTCTGACATCCTTGGGGAAAAGGTATAGCGGCATGGTGGATGTGCCGAGCGCAGACTTCAGGACGACCGATTTGCTGAACAGTTCCAATGTGTTCTGGAGAAATCCGAACGAGAAATGCTATGATAATGCTATTCTCATGTATGATGTACAATTGTTTCTGGATGAAACCATACCGTATAAAAAATTTGAGAAGATCCAGATCAAGCTTTCGGAAATTTTTTACTTCTATGATGAAATTGAATTTATCGGCAATGAAATGGAGAAAAAACGGGCTGTCACAATGGTGCAAAATATTCAGGAAGAAGCCAGGAGGGCCCACATAATAACCAGAATGATATCCAATTCGTTTTATGATATCAAAGGAATGTTTTTCGGGTTGTTTCGAAAAAAATCCAAGGATAAATTCGTCCCGCTAACCTCCGTCACCATGGACGAAATTATCAAAAAAGACGCGAAATGGACAAAAAAACAATTTACCTTTCCCCATGGCTTCATCGGAATCAGCAACCAGCATATCGAGTCCATTACTTTCGAATAACATGAAATGCAATTGACCGGGAAAGGTTGGATTTGACAAATGCATTGGCCTGAAACCTCTATGCAGGCCATCAATCTCAAAGACAGGGATGGCAGACATATTAGAACCCATCATCCACCGACTATGTTCCGAGCAGCCAACTCTTCGGATTGGGGACAGGTTTGCCTTCGTAAAGGTATTTCAGCCCCACGATACAGCGCACAAGCAGCCAGATCAATAGTACGGGCGCCAGGAAAAAACCTATCACCACAGTCATCAGAATAATTACGATCATACCGAATAAAAACCATATCCAGAATGTTCGGATCTGAAAGCGGTAGTGGCTTTGCAAAACCTCGTCGGCATTGCCTTGAAACACGTAGGCGAACACCACTCCGATGATTGGTATAAACCAGATCAAAAGACCCATCAAATAAGAGAGATAGATCCCCGTCGCCGGTGCTTTGCTTTGAATAGCGCGCTCTTCTTTTGAAACCTTTTCAGCATCAATCTCTACAACGAATTCATTTGCCGAAGAAAAGATTTTTTCTTCGGTGCAGGAATCGAGAGCACTTTTTAAATAGGTAATGCGATCTGTGATGTTCCCGGCTTTCAGTTTCAATTGCGCCAGTTCATTTTTCAGCGGTGCAACAATGTTTTCATATCTGTCTTTGGAAATCGCTCCCGCCTCAAGTAGAATGTCCTCCTGGCCGATCTTGTTTTCAAGAGTATTTATTTTTGCGCTCATCTGCTGGAAGCTCGTTTCTTGTCCGGAAATCGCCTTGCTGATGATCTCTGCCAATTCATTGATCTGCGGCTCGATTTGATCGAGCTTATTCTGATATTCACTTTCCTGCTGCTGGAATCTGCCCGCATCGATTGATTCCGCAACATTGCGCAGGCTTGCTAACTGCGAATGGATGGTATAAAATTCTTCACATAATTTCTTATATTGCGTTACGTGGTCTTGAATTGAAGACATATTTTCTTCCTGATATTATGGTTTGGCTTTAACAAGTTCGAATAACGGTTCTTTTCTTTCGATTTCGATTATTTCAACAAAAAGATTGGGGCCGAAAGACAATTTTGAGACAGGTTCAAAACCATATTCGTAGGATATACTTATATCCAAGTCAAGTGAAAGGAGAGGAATATCGTTCGTGCCACCCATTCTCTCAAATGTTACCCTTATGCTTTCTGCACAGAAACAGCGGCGCGTTTTGACCACTTTCACCGGGCTTCTTTGAATGCCGTGAAAGGGCATGGAAAAAAGGATAATCGTATGATATAAAACCTGCATACCCTTCATGAAAGAAATGAGATCTCATGCTTTCATTCACCTCAAGCTTTATTCAAAAGACGCTGTCCCTGCTGGTGCTTCTGGCAATTTTGCCGGCCCTGGTCCTTATTTTTTATTCCGGCATCGAATTGCGAAATGAGGCGATTGAAAACGCCAGGCGCGAAGTGATGTTTCTGGCGCAAACCATGAGTGAAGTACAAAAGGGTATCGCCCTTTCAACCCACCAGACGCTGGCAACACTTGCCCGGATGGATGAAATCCGAAGAATGGACGGACCGGCCAGCAGCAGTATTTTTCTCGCCGTTACTGAAGAGAACCCGGTTTTCATCAATATCGCTGCGGTAAATATCAATGGGGATGTTTTTGCATCGGCCAAACCTTTTGGTGAAATCAACCTGGCCGATCGGGCGCATGTTCAGCAGGCCCTGCGCGAAAAAAGGTTTGTTGCCGGAGAGTATATTATTACGCGGATGGGAGAAACAGTTCCATCCCTGTCCTTTGCGTATCCGGTTCTTGATGCTTCGGGCAGTCCGGAGATAATTCTGACCGCCTCGCTGCACCTGGAGAATTTTTCCACTTTCTTTGATGTGGCAAGGCTGCCGAAAAATTCGTTTGTAGCGGTGAATGACCGAAACGGTATTCGTCTTTTTTACCATCCGCCCCGGGAAAAAACCAATCCTGTGGGCAGTTTGATCGCCAAAGATGCCTGGGAAAAGGCAAAACGCAAGCAGTCTCCGGGATTTTCCACCCACGAAGGTTCCGACGGGATACGCCGGATTTATGCATTTACACCGGTTCGCCTCCATGATGAGCAGGACCCCTATATGTACATGTGGGCGGGAAGACCTGAAGTTTCCGTTATTCAGCCCGCCAACATGATATTGGCCAGAAATCTCTTACTGATGTTTATCTCCGCAGGCCTGGCACTGGCCGTAGCACTGCTGGTTGGGGGAAAAACACTGCTTACGCCCATTAAACGTCTGATATCCGCCGCACGTGGATTTGCTGCCGGCGATATCAATGCACGCAGCAACATGGGCGATGCACCCGGCGAACTGGGAACGCTGGCCAAAACTTTTGACGAAATGGCAGATGCCCTGGTTCAAAATCAGCAGTATCTTCGCACCATTGCCGATTACACCTATAACTGGGAATACTGGATAGGCCCGGATGGCAGCCTGATCTGGGTATCTCCCTCCTGTGAGAAAAACACAGGCTACAAACCGGAAGCATTTATGTCGGATAAAAACCTGATCACGGCCATTGTCCATAATACGGATAAAGCGCATTTCAAAAAACACCTGGCGTCGGAAATTGATGATACGCGCAGCTCGCATATTGATTTTCGCATAACGCATGCGTCCGGCAAAACAATCTGGATCGACCACCACTGCACACCCCTCATAAAAGAGGACGGCAGCTTTCTGGGGCGCCGGATAAGCAACCGCGATATTACCGATCGAAAGAAGATGGAAAAAGCGCTTACGGAAAGTGAAGCGCAATTCCGTTCCCTGGTTGAAGGTGCGCCGGATGCCATTTTCGTACAGACCAATTTCTGCTTTGCCTATGTCAACCAGGCGGCACTGCGCCTGTTCGGGGCACAATCGCCGGATCAGCTTGTCGGTGAATCGGTGCTGAACCGTTTCCACCCGGATTTCCGCGAAGAGGTGTCCAAACGTATTAACCGGCTGAATACTCAGAAAAAAGACGTTCCCAGGATTCGGCAGATTTATCTTCGCTTGGATGGCAGCCATGTTCGGGTAGAGGCCTCCGCCGTTCCGATCACCTTCAAAGGGGAGGACGGAGCCCTTGTGTTTGTTCAGGACATTACCGAACGGCTCGAGATTGAATCGCGGCTGCAGCAGGCCCAGAAAATGCAGGCCATCGGCATCCTGGCAGGCGGCATTGCCCATGATTTCAATAACATTCTTTTCCCTATCATGGGCCTTTCGGAACTGCTGATGGAGGATTTGCAGATAGACAGTCCCGAACATAAAAATGCAGCGGGGATCTATACCGCCGCCAAACGCGCAAAGGATCTGGTGCATCAGATCCTTTCTTTCAGCCGTCATGCAGAGCACCAGAAGATCCCCCTGCTGATGCAGGAGGTCATAAAGGAGGTGGCAAAACTGGCCAGATCCACCATCTCCTCTTATATAGATATTCAAACCGACATCCAGGATGACTGCGACCCTGTTCTGGCGGATCCGACCAATATGCACCAGGTTGCGATGAACCTGGTAACCAATGCTTACCAGGCCGTTGGAGAAAGGAAAGGGAGCATCACCATCGACTTAAAACAGAAAACACTGGGAAATACCGATGTTTCAGATACGATTCTTGCCCCCGGTCAATACATTCTGCTGACGGTTTCTGATACCGGACACGGCATTCCGCCGGAGATGATATCCAAAGTTTTCGATCCTTATTTTACGACAAAAACCAAGGAAAAAGGTACGGGTTTGGGGCTCTCCCTGGCTTACGGCATTGTCAGGGAGCATGGCGGAGATATCCGCGTTTCCAGCAGTATCGGCAAAGGCGCCGCGTTTACGGTATATCTGCCGGTGCTGGAAATTGGCGGTGCCGCAGAAGTCATGAACCCGGAAGCCAAATATCCAACCGGTACGGAACGGATTCTGCTGGTAGACGACGAGGAAGCCATCGTCCGTATGGAAGCCCAGATGCTTGAAAGGCTTGGCTATGTTGTAACCAGGACAACGGGCTGCATTGAAGCGCTACAGATATTTACCGCCAATCCTGAAGGATTTGAACTTGTTATTACGGATATGGCCATGCCCGATATGACCGGGGAGCAACTCGCAAGGCAATTGATGAAGATCCGGCCGGACATCCCCGTGATTCTCTGTACAGGGTTCAGCGAAACCATGACCGTTGCAAAGGCGGCGGAAACCGGCTTCAAAGGGTTTTTGAACAAACCCGTCGCCCGCAGCGACCTGGCTGTAATAGTCCGCCAGATTTTGGACGATACAAAAGCAGAAACATAATACAACAAGGGGGCAAAAAACTCCGGTTGTTATATATTTGTTATTGCTGCTGAACGATAAGACACCCGAAAAAGCACAGAAATAGTTTGGCATATCCTTCATTATCCGGTATCAAAATATACAGCGGGCATTGACATGTCTGCCGGGCGATCTGCCTCAAAAAAAACCAACGGATCAGCACCCTCACCAATTGAAAGGGCTTTTTCCATGGATCCCTCATCCGTACACATTCCAGAAAACGTGCCGATACTTGTTGTAGACGACGAATCCGCCATTACCAAAATGATTACCCATACCCTGAATCGAAGCGGGTATGCCTGCATGAGTGCTGGAAACGCCAATGAAGCACTGGATCTGCTTACCGAAAACCCCTTTGACGTTGTCATCACGGATGTTCGGATGCCGGGCATGAGCGGAGTGGACCTGTTGAAAACAATCAAGGCGAAATACAATACCGATGTAATGGTGATGACGGGGTTTACCGAGGAATACGATTATGAATCCGTCATCATGGCAGGCGCCAGCGATTTCATCCATAAGCCCGTCAGCTTCAGGGAACTGATCATTCGTCTTAAAAGGGTGCTTCGCCTGAGATACCTGATGATCGATAGGGAAAAGATCAACAGGAAACTGGAAGAGAATATCGAACAGCTCGTAAAATACTCCTCCCAATTGGAAAGCACCCATCAGGATCTTCAATACGCATACCTGGATACCATCAACCGGCTCGTGGCGGCAACGGAATACAAGGATGAAGACACCGGTGACCATATTGTCAGGATCAGCCGGTACTGCACGCTCATTGCTGAAAAACTGGGACTGCCCCACGAAACGGTCGAGCTGATAAAGCTTGCCTCTCCCATGCATGATATCGGAAAAATCGGCATTCCGGACCACATTCTGCTGAAACCGGATCGACTCACAAAGGAAGAATTCGACATCGTCAAAACCCATACCACCATCGGTGCATCCATCCTGGAAAACGCCAAGGCGGACGTGCTGAAACTCAGCCACGAGATCGCCTTGAACCACCATGAAAAATACAACGGAAACGGATATCCCGGGGGCCTTTCCGGGGAAGACATCCCCATTTCCGGCAGAATTGTCGCCATAGCGGACACCTTTGACGCATTGACCTCAACCCGCCCATATAAGGATCCCTATCCATTCGACGTGGCCGTGGACATCATCCTGTCTGAAAAGGGGCAGCACTTTGATCCGGATATCGTTGACGTATTTATCGGCAGTATCGAAGAAATCGGACGGATCCGGGAGGAAGTCGGCCGCATGGAAAGCGCATCCCTTGCCGATTTCATGTGGAGCAGCCGGGATATTGCATCGGGCCTCGACAAGAAGATCAGCACGGAAAGATAAACATGGCCTATGCCCTTTCCCGAAAACGTCTCATTTACATCATCCGCCTGCTTGTGGTTATTGTTCTTGCCTATTTTATCGTCTTTTCACCCGTAGACGGGATAAAATACGCTGGATACGCGTTTATCGCCTTTTACCTGGCAACCTGCCTCCTGGTCTTCTATATTCCGGAAAGCTATTTTTATGAGGGACCGTTGTTTTATGGTTTCGCGCTGTTTGACAGCGTAATGATCGGCATCGGCATATACCTGTCAGGAATGGCAGGCACGGACCTTTACCTGGTTTACTTTTTTATCATCTGCCTTGCGGCAATGGGCGCGAAATTCAGATACCTGATGATCAGTGTGACGCTCTTTGCAGGAATTTACGGAATCATCCTGCACAATCAGGGTTACCTGGCGGGCGACGAAGCCGTTGGATACCTGCTCCGGCTCCCCCTTATCATAATTATTGCTATTTTTTTCGGTTTTCTTGCCACCATTGCCGACACCGACAGCCAAAACCGCCTCCAGGAAACCGAAAGGCAATACCAGCTGCTTTTCAATTATTCGGATATCCTGATTTTTACCATCAACCCTGCGGGAGAGTTCCTGTCCGCCAATCCCAAGCTTTACAAGCAGCACGGATTTTCAAGTGAAATCGAAATGCTGGGGATGCCTTATGAGTCGCTTCATGAACCGGAGGACGCCGACCTTTTCATGGGGCACCTGCAAACGGTATTTACAACCGGCGCCTTTGTCGAGTACGAATCCTACGACAAGCAGAAAGACAAATGGTATTCCCATGCCCTGAGCCCCATCAAGGACCCCGAAAAAGGCGATGTTTTTGCGGTTGGGGGGATGTCCCGGGACATCACCGAGCGGGTTAAAAAAGAGAAAGAACTCCAAAAAGCCTATGATATCCTGAGGGAAACGCGGGAGCAGTTGATACAAAAGGACAAGATGGCCTCCCTTGGACGCCTTGCATCAGGCATTGCCCATGAGATCCGAAACCCCATGGAAATCATCCTCATGGGAATTGATTACCTGGAAACCAATATCCCCGAAGACAATGGAACCGGCAGGAAATCCATCGACCGCATTTACAACGCCGTTGACCGGGTCAACATCATTATCAACGACATATTGAAATTTTCCAGGAAAACGGCATTTGTCATGGAAACCGTCAATGTCTGTTCATTGATGGAGGATGTCATGAAACTGACGGGGCACCACCTGAGAAAAAACAACGTTTCCGTGAGGAAAAATTATCCGGCCGCCGAAATCGAAACAGGCGCAAACAGAACCATGCTGGAACAGGTGATTCTCAATATCCTATACAACGCCGTTGATTCCATGGAAGACGCCCCAACAAAAGAATTGACGATACGCATCTGCGAAATCACGGTCAGCGACGTGGGCTACAAGACCGGATACAGGCAAACGGATTACTTTAAAGTCGGTGAAAAAATGGTTGTCATTGAAATCATCGACACCGGGAAAGGAATGGATGAAGAGGTTTCGAGAAAAATTTTCGAACCCTTTTTTACGACCAAGGAAATCGGGAAAGGAACCGGCCTTGGCTTGAGCCTTGCCCATATGATCATTGACCGCATGAAAGGCACTATCGATGTGGAAAGCCGCGTTGGAGAAGGGACATCTTTTTTTGTCAAGCTTCAACCCGCGGCAAACATGGCATATATAATGAAGGATGAGATAGATGAGCATGAAAAAAAAGGTCTTGATTATTGAAGATGAAGAGGATTTCTGCTTTTTTGTAAGGGAAAATCTCAACAATACGGGTGAGTTTGAAGTTTTCATCGCCACCAACGGGGCTTACGGCATTGAAATTGCCCGGAAGCGGTCGCCGGATATAATTTTGCTCGATCTCATGATGCCCGGCATGTCCGGTGAACAGGTGGCGGACGAGTTGAACAGGATCCCTGAAACCAGCGGTATTCCTAAAATATTTTTGACCGCGCTTGCGACAAAGGATGATACCGGCGGCAATGTATTGAAAAAGAGCGGCGAATCATATTTTGTCGCCAAACCGGTTCGAACGAAAGAACTTGTAAAAGCGATAAAGGAAGTGCTCGAAGAAACCGGCGGCAGATAGCCGAGGCGACCTTCCCGTCTACGGCTAAAGGAAAAGCCCCGCAACACCGTTCTTGAGAAGCATGAAATAAAGCCATGCCGACACAAGGACGGTAATCACGGGCAGGGCAATCGGACGGTAACTGTGAAACAGGCTGGCCTTGAAATAGTCCTTGGTCACCAGAAAGCACAGATGCACGGGAGAAAGCATCATGCCCATGTAGCCGAAGGTATACGCCAAGCATGCATATGAAAGGTATTCAACAGGAGATGTGACAGGGAACAACGGTATGACAAGCGGAAACGATGTTCCCACGAACCCGATGGCGATGCCCGTGACAAGGCCGGATAAAAAGGGCATCAGCATGACAATCCAGATCAGCGGAAACTGGTAGGAGACCAACTCGTCGCGGATATGGTAAACCGCATGACTGTCGGTCATGATCCCTTTAAAAAGCATGATGGAGACCACCAGCAGGATCATGGGCAGGAGCTCTCTGCCTGCCAATGCTTTCCACAGTTGGCGCAGGGAAATCCGGTTAACCCAAACGACCCAGATCATTGCGGCCAAAAGCCCCGGTAAAATAGCCGACCCGCCGGGCAGTACCGCGTTGATCCCCATTGTCCGAAGCGTCATGGTGGTTGCCGCCACAGCGGCGATCACTACAACAACAACGACAATGGGCATGATTTCCCAAATAAAGGCCTGCAATGCTTTTTCGTTACGGACAATCCCTCCGGTTCCGGCTTGCTTACCCATGGGCCGCAGGATGAAAAACAACCCGGCCAGAACCGTAACGCCGGTCATGGGCATCATCACGAGCATGAACTGCCAGATCTCCACTTGCAGCAGCCCTACAGCCAGTACGACCCCCGGATAAAGCGGCCACCAGTATTCCCATATATGCCGGAACCAGTAATTCACGATCGTTTTTTTTTCACCTGAAAGGGTCGTATGGCAAAATGCCGTTTCCACCATGGGGGCCGAAAAAAGCGCCCCGCCAGGCATCGGCAGAAGCCCTATCAGAGCGGGCATTGCAGCGCCCACCATACGGGGATCACGTGTAAGATCGCCAAAGCGGCTTACAATCCGATCCATCTGGCCGCTTTCTTTCATGAGCCTGCTGATGACAAGGATCAATCCCACAACCACGGCCAGCTTGATCGTATCGAAATGAACCAGGTTGGATGCCAGGCTCTTTGCAAGGGGATACATCCCCATGCCGACCCATGCTCCCAGAACCACGGCCCCTGCAAAAAGGCAGGTGCTCAGCTTCAGCCGCGCCTTGTTCAACGCCAGTACCATGAAGAATACGACAAGCGTTTTTGCCAGAACCGGTATTTCTGTTATCATGTGCACCTTTCCGTAAAACAACCTTATCGCGCCCACTGGCAAGGCGTGAGATGATGAAAAAGCGGAACATATACGTAATATGTGAGCATTTTGAAGAGCCTCACAACGCCGCCAGAGGGTGTTAGATTATTTTGAGATAGCTTGTAGTAAAACGCCGTTCGACATTGGGTATCCTCAATTTTGCAATAATTTATAGCATAAAAAAAAGGTTTTACAATTGAAAAAACCGAAATGCGTTTGACCGCATCAACATGCCAATAACGCTTCCTGCTACGATTGTTTCAACGGACGACCGAAGAGCAAAAATTTTCCTGTTTTTTCTTTAGAAAACTATGGTAAAATTCAGAATAACCCGGCGAAAATAAAAAATAACGCTCTTGTGCACCGAAATTAGGAGGTTTTGACATGATTCCGGAAATAAAAAAGATCCTCTACGCAACAGACCTTTCCGAAAACTCCCGCGCATCGCTGGCATGGGCAATGGCCCTGGCCCGGAAGCACGATGCGTTGCTCCTGATCGTAAACGTCATCGAGGAGGTCGGCTCGTCCTCCCCCTCCCTTCAGTTCTATCTTACGGAACCGGAATGGAATGAGTTGAAGCAGAAGATCAGCAGTGAAGCAGCCGAGATAATGAAAAAGCACCTGAGCGCGTTTTGCAGTGATGTAAAAGCCGAGATACCGGAATGCACCCATGTGGCCGATGAGATTATCGTGGTAACGGGAAATCCCGTGGAAAAGATCATTGCAACCGCCGCGGAACACCAATGCGACATCATCGTCATGGGAACGATCGGCGCCGGCTACCTGGTTGGGGCCATAATGGGCTCCACTGCCAGACGCGTTCTCCGGCGGAGCAGGATTCCCGTTTTCGTCATCCCCAAGGCGGACGGATAAATTAACCCGGATTGCTCATTTCTGGCTCATTTCTGACTTGACAAACAGATGAGTTCAGCGATGCCCTGAAGATGGCCAGAAAACGCGGAGGATGACATCTCAGAAGTCGGGCTGATTCTTTTGAGTCTGTATAACGATCTTCCCCCTTCGGACAACGAGGCGGTTATCGAATTGAACCCGAAACCCGTCTCCGACGGCAAATAAAAGGCGGCACTCGCCTGTATCCTCGTTCTTTTTCTGGATATCCCAATTTTTCATATCATCCAGCACACCGCCAGGACGGGCTGCTTCTTTTTTTCTTGCAAGCGAATTCTTTTCACTATATTTGTAAGCATATGCCCGAAACCAAAAACCTGTGACATTCCCGCGAAGGAGCTGCAGACAATGATGGAAAAAATTCTGATCGTCGGATGCAAAAAAGCAATGGATGACGTGTGTATTGGATGTTCCCGCTGCATGGTAGGGCTTAACCGCAGGGCAGGCGAATTCGAGAGATACGAAAAAGGCGGGGCGGAACTGGTGGGGCTGATCAACTGCGGCGACTGCCCGGGGGCGACCATTGTCACCCGCCTTGCCCAGGTCAACCTCTGGAACAAGGCGGTTGACGAAAAAGTGACAAAAGTCCATATCGGGCCCTGCATTACGGATCACTGCCCCTACAAGGATACGATCATCGGCAAAATCAGCGCAAAAGCGGGCGTCGAAGTGATCGAAGGGGCTCACCCCTACAAACCATCGGATATTTTTGCCTGATATGACAAAAACAAGGAGCCGTGATATGCCTTTGTATGAATATGAATGTCTGGACTGCGGGGAAATCAGCGAGATACTTGTAACAGGAGTGAAACCTGAAGCTTCTGCGTGCAAGGGATGCGGTGGCCAGAATCTGAAAAAATTGCTTTCCGCCCATTCATCCATGTCCGGCAGCCGGAAAAACACCCTGCCGGGAACCGGGGATACGGTATGCTGCGGCACATCGCCGTCCGAAGCCAGCTGCGCCGAGCCCGGCAGCTGCTGCGGAAAAACAGGCATGTAAAAAGTTTACCGCAGGTTTTGACATGTGAGGCAAACAACGCTATATAGTGCCTGAATGAAAACATCCTGGTTCTCGTTCGGCCCGGACAGTCGAAAGAACATAGCAGGGAATGCCTCGACCATGAAAATCCTGATTACCGGCGGCGCCGGTTTTATTGGTTCCGCGGTTATCCGCCACATCATCGGGAACACCAGAGACCGCGTCATCAACGTGGACAAGCTGACCTATGCGGGCAACCTTGAATCTCTGGCCCCGGTATCCGGCAGCGAGCGCTGCGCTTTTGAGCAGGTGGACATATGCGACCGGCCCGCCATGGACCGCATATTTGCCCGGTACCAGCCCGACGCGGTGATGCATCTGGCCGCGGAATCGCACGTGGACCGCTCCATAGACGGTCCTGCCGCCTTTATCCGGACCAATATCACCGGCACGTACACGCTCCTGGAGGCCGCCCGCGACTACTGGATAAACCTGGACGCCGACGGCAAAAACACTTTCCGTTTCCACCATATTTCAACCGATGAAGTGTTCGGGGACCTGGAAGATACCGGAGACCCGTTTACCGAGAAAACGCCCTACGCCCCCAGCTCTCCCTACTCGGCCAGCAAAGCGGCCGCCGATCACCTGGTCCGGGCCTGGCAGCGAACTTACGCGCTTCCCGCCCTGATCACAAACTGCTCCAACAACTACGGCCCCTATCATTTTCCGGAAAAAATGATCCCGCTGATGATCCTGAATGCCATCGAGGGCAAGCCGCTGCCGGTGTATGGCAACGGAGACCAGGTGCGCGACTGGCTCTATGTGGAAGATCATGCCCGGGCGCTTCACATGGTCGTCACAAGGGGCATCATTGGCGAAACCTACAATATCGGCGGGCACAATGAAAAAAAGAACATCGATGTCGTCCATGCGCTGTGCCGCCTTTTGGATGAATTCCTGCCGGACTCTCCGTTTACGCCGCATGCGTCTCTTATTACCCATGTTGTCGACCGGCCCGGCCATGACAGGCGCTATGCCATAGACGCTTCCAAGATTCAGCGTGAAATGGGCTGGGAACCGATCGAGTCCTTTGAAACGGGCATTCGGAAAACGGTCCGGTGGTACCTGGACAACCCGGACTGGTGCCGCCGCGTCCAGGACGGCACCTACCAGCGGGAGCGGCTGGGCATGTCCGCCGGCGCAAAGGAAACCCTGACTGGATAAACGTCAACAGGGCCGGCTGCGGAGGATTTTCGCAATCGGCAGGAACCTGCAGGTAAGAAAAATATGATGGAACGCGCTGTGGAAAACATCAATACCAGGGGGATCATTCTTGCCGGCGGATCCGGAACGCGACTCTATCCGACCACCATGGGCGTGTCCAAGCAGCTGTTGCCGGTATTTGACAAGCCAATGATCTATTACCCGCTTTCGGTCCTGATGCTAGCCGGCATCCGGGATATTCTTATCATCACCACCCCGGCAGACCTCCCGTCCTATCAGCGGCTTTTGGGTGACGGCAGCCAGTTCGGCGTCCATTTCTCCTATGCCGAGCAACCAAGCCCGGACGGTCTTGCCCAGGCCTTCCTCATCGGCGCAGATTTTATCGGCCGGGAAAATGTTTGCCTGGTGCTGGGCGACAATGTGTTTTATGGACAGAATTTTTCTCCGAAACTCAGGCAGGCCGCAGGAAGAAAGCACGGCGCAACCATCTTCGGATACCAGGTCAAGGATCCGGGGCGCTTCGGCGTGGTGGAGTTTGACGAAAACAACCGTGTTATCGCCATTGAGGAAAAACCCAAAAATCCAAGGTCCAGCTTCGCGGTAACGGGCCTCTATTTTTATGATAACGACGTGGTCGGAATCGCCCGGCAGGTAAAACCGTCCCACCGGGGCGAACTAGAAATCACCAGTGTCAACCAGGCCTACCTGAAGCGCGGGGATCTGCACATGGAAAAACTGACGCGCGGCTTTGCCTGGCTGGATACCGGCACCCATGAAAGCCTGCTTGAGGCGGCCCAGTTTGTTGAAACCATTGAAAAAAGACAGGGATTTAAGATCGCTTGCCTGGAAGAAATTGCATGGCGAAACAGTTGGCTTGCCGATCAGGATCTTGAAAAAGCGGGCCGGCGACTGGACAAAAACAGCTACGGCCGGTACCTGCTCGACTTGCTGAAAGACTAATTGTCTCGCCTGCCGCATGCAACAAGGCTTTTGCCCTGCACGAACAAACCGTTTTCGGGAAGAAAAAACAAAAATAAGTAACAGATGGATAAGAGAATAATATGAATAAGAATGCACACATACTCATTACCGGCGGTACCGGTTATATCGGCTCTCATACCGCGGTTCTGCTGCTGGAGAAGGGATACAGCCTCACCGTGCTTGACAATCTCAGCAACAGCTCTCCCGTGGTGCTGGATCGAATTGCCCGGTTAACCGGAAAAAAGGCAAACTTCGTCCGCGGAGACATGCGCGATGAAAACGTTCTCAAAACACTTTTCACTGAAAACGGATTTGATGCGGTCATCCATTTTGCAGGCCTTAAAGCGGTAAGCGAATCCGTTGCCAAACCATTATCCTACTACGAGAACAACATCACCGGCACCATCAACCTGCTCAACGCCATGAGCGCCGCTGATGTGAAGACGATTGTATTTTCTTCATCCGCTACCGTTTATGGCGATCCTCAAACCCTGCCCATACCGGAAGATGCACCGCGCAGTGCCGCAAACCCGTATGGACGAAGCAAACTGATCATCGAAGACATCCTGTCGGATCTTCATGCCGCCGATCCTGCATGGCAAGTTGCAAGGCTTCGGTATTTCAATCCCGTCGGCGCGCACCCGGAAGGATTGATCGGGGAAGACCCCAAAGGCATTCCCAACAACCTGATGCCGTATATCAGCCAGGTCGCCGGCGGCATCCGCGATTGCCTTTTTGTTTTCGGGCAGGATTATCCAACGCCGGATGGCACGGGCATAAGGGACTATATTCATGTTATGGATCTGGCAGGAGGGCATTTGGCCGCAATGGACTATCTTGCATCAAAACCGGGCGGCGAACTTTTAACGGTGAACCTTGGCACCGGCCGTGGGGCATCGGTTCTGGAAATGGCAAAAGCCTTTGAACAGGCCAGCGGGAAACAAGTACCCTACAAAATTGTCGACAGGCGGCCGGGCGATGTTGCCGCCTGCTATGCCGATCCATCGCTGGCCCAATCGCTGCTGGGCTGGAAAGCGGAGAAGGGATTGCCGGAAATGTGCGCTGACACCTGGCGCTGGCAAACCAAAAATCCGGGCGGATATGCGTCCTGAAGCCTAAAACGACTCTTCGTATAGCACCACCTTGTTCCGCCCGCCGTTTTTGGCCCGGTAAAGGGCCTTGTCCGCTTTTTCAAACAGGTTGTCCTTATCCTCGTTCAAGCCGGGAATGCTGATGGCCACACCGAAGCTCATGGTGGTTTGTATCCTGTGGCTGTAATATTGAAACGTTAATTTTTCAATCTGTAATCGGGCCTGTTCGACCAGCCGGAGCGTTTCATTGCTGTCCTGGTCCAGAAGCAGGATCACAAACTCCTCCCCGCCATACCGGGCGATAAAGTCCGTATCCCTCTGGAATGTGCCGGACAGGATTCTTGCAACACTTTCCAGGTAGGCATCGCCCGCAAGGTGGCCGTAGGTATCGTTTATGGGTTTGAAATGGTCTATATCGCCCACGATAATCGAAAGATTGAACCGGCTCCGGGCTGCGGTCTTGAAGTGCAGTTGAAAAATTTCATCAAAATAAAGCCGGTTGTACAGGCCGGTCAAACTATCCTTCCGGCTCATCTTTTCGATCTCCTTAGACCGTATCGTCAGCAGATGCTCATTTTCAAGGGCATCCCAGTACTCCCGGTTTCCCCGGGAGGCGATCATCGTCATATAAACGATATACAACACCAATAAAAAAACAACGGGGAGATCGATTGCCAATGTCGTCATGACAACAACAGCAGGCGTGACCATCAAAAAAATATAGGGAACGGAGACAAACCGTGCGGGAATAAACGCCACCACGCCGCCGGCGCCGAGTCCGGCACTGCATGTGAGCATGAGCATTTTGGTAGTAACGCTTTCCTCCGGCTGAACCATGCAATATGCAAAACCAAGCCCCCAGGCAATGGCCGTTGCATACACGCTCGCGAAAAATGCATTGTAGTTGAACGTCCTGCTCCAGCGATCGACCATGTCAAACAGGTAAAAATGGGCAATCCGGAAAATGGCGATGCCTGCCATGATGCTGAAGAAAAGGACGGAAAATAGAAAATGCCGCTGATAAAAATCATCAACAAGCAGCACAGCGATGGTTATGGCGATATAAAAATACATTCCCATGGTGGAACGATTTTTCAGATCGTCTATCACCCGCCGGTTTATGCGGTTTCTCTCAAAGTTCATCGCTTATTCATCGAAAAACGGAAAACAAGGCCTGTTCGTACATGACCATAAGGTTGTTGTTTTTCCTGCTATGATTGCCAGCTTCTGTTTTTGCGACCACAAAAGGATAAAACGAAACAAAAAGTGAAAAAATACGGACTGGATTTTCGGGATCATGTTATCAGTAGAATATCAATAGATATTCGTCAACCTTTATAGTTTTATCTGCCAAATAATTTTTCTATGAACAAATTCGCGGAAGAACCCGGTTGTCTGTTATACCGCTCAAAAGCAGAGGAATTAATATGAAAAAAATGAATCCGGAATATGTGTCCGAAATCGCCCGCATAACGAATGCATGCAATTTTTTCCAACTCATTTCCATGCGCATTGAAAACCTGTCCTGGGGAAAATCCGAGCTGACAATTTCCGCAGGGGAAAAGCACCTCCAGCCCTATGGCATTGTCCATGGCGGCATCTGCGCATCCATTGTCGATGCATCCTGCTTCTGGGCCGTTTTCACGCAGTTGAATGAAGATAATGGGCTTACAACCGTTGATGTAAGATTGAACTACCTGGCTCCGGTCGTTTCCGGCACCCTTTTCGGCAAAGGGGAGTGCATACGGCTTGGCAAAACCATCGGATTGGGGAAAGCGGGTATTTATAACGAAGACGGTGATATAGTCGCATACGGCACCTCCACGGTCATGACGCTTCCCGGTTTTGAGCTGAAGGAAGGCATGCCGGATGCCCCAAAGTATCTGTAACGGCGGCCGGCACTAAATACCGCATAGCTTCTTTGCCAGCTTCTGCTTTTCAGGCAAACCTGCCTGCCTGGCAATCATGATCCGCTGCGCCTGGGGGGAACCGGCGCCGTGCATTGATTCGGTCAAATAGCCCACCGCAGCCGCACCCAGCGTGAGGTTCTCAATCAGCCGCAGGATACGGAAGCGATTTTTCGTGGAAACATCCGGATTTCCGCGATAATATTTTTCAAGCAGTTTTCCCACTTCCGGCGATGTAAAGTCCGCTGCCGACGGAAGCGTGACCATAAGGCCTCCGGCGATATCCTGCGCCAAACGGGCGATTTCATAGGGAAACCGCGTGACATTCTGCTTGGAAACATTGGCCAGAAGGGTGTTGACGCACCATGTTCCGCTAGGCTCCCTTCGCCCTTCTGCAGCGCATGCAAGCGATCCGCAAAACAGCGTCTCATTCAGGTGGTTCATCTCGATGATCTTATCCTTGACATGGGAGGCATTGTGCACCCCGTTGTATTCGGCAATGGTCTGGGCCGCGCCGATGAGCACATCCCCCACCCCGGACTTGCAGGCATAGCTCTGGCGATGGTAGGAGGCAAACCGTTCCACAAGCGGCCCTGCAAATTCATGTTCCTTATAGAGAAACACCCGCTCCCACGGGACAAACACGTCATCGAACACCACCAGGGCCTCATGCCCACCGAAAACGGGATTGCCGGTATCCATCAGATCCCGTTCAACTTTCCGGGTATCGCATGACTGGCGCCCCATGATGTAGGTGATGCCTTTGACGTCGGACGGCAGGGCAAAGGAAACCGCATAGTCTTTATCTTCCTCCCGCATGGCAATCGTCGGCATGACGATGATCTCGTGTGAATTGACCGCACCGGTCTGGTGCGCCTTGGCCCCCCTGACCACGATGCCGCCTTCCGTTTCCTCAACAACCCGCAGATACATATCCGGGTCCGGCTGCTTGTGCGGCGGAAGCCCCCGGTCCCCCTTGGGATCGGTCATGGCCCCGTCGCAGGTGAGGTCGTTTTCCTGCACATAGGTGAGATATTTCAGAAAACGCCGGTTGTATTCCGTGCCGTATTTTTTATCGAGATCATAGGTAACGATGGACAGGGCGTTCAGTGCATCCATCCCGACGCAGCGCTGGAAACAGCATCCGGTATGTGCTCCCAGGAGCCGCCCCATCTTTGTTTTTTTTATCAAATCCTCCGTGCTCTGATGAATGTGCGTGAAACGGTTGATTTTTTCCCCGCTCAGGTGGGATGTGGCGGTCATGACCTCTTCAAATTCCGGCACAGAGGCCATTTCATATGTTTTTGCCACCGCGTTCATGGAGGGGCGTATGATCGGATCATCCACGGGATTTTCAATCCGCCTGCCGAACATGTATACCACCAGGTCCAGTTTCCGCAGACTCTCTTCGTATTGCGCAGCATTCATCATCATGGAAATAATCTCCTTGTTTGACATATATCATTTCATATATCATTTATGGACGGATAAAATATCCATACCAGCCATTTTTACAATGCAAGTATCTATGATGCAGTGCGCAATTTCAAGGGAAAACCCGATATCCACCCCTTGCCAAAAATTTGACACCGCATGAGCATTCAGATAACATTAAAGATAAGGTTTTCTTTTCATGCATCAGACAACATTGGTTTAACGGACCAAGCACCGACAATTCATATACTTTGGAGGTGGGATGATAAAAGCCCGAGACATTATGACAACGGAAGTGATCACCCTGACCCCGGATACGGATATCATCCAGGCCGCGAGAGTCCTTCTCGACAACGGCATCAACGGGGCGCCGGTCCTCGACGGAGAAGGGCGGCTCACAGGCCTGCTCTGCCAGAGCGACCTGGTGGTCCAACAGAAAAGACTGCCGCTCCCAAGCGTTTTCACCCTGCTTGACATGATCATACCGCTTTCCTCCACCCGTCAGCTTGAAAAAGAGGTCAGCAAAATCGCCGCCCTTACGGTTGCCCAAGCCATGACGAAAAATCCGGTCACCGTCACGCCGGACACCGACCTTGAAACCATTGCCTCATTGATGGTGGACAACAATTTCCATACCCTGCCCGTGCTCGAAAACAAACGACTTGTCGGCGTCATTGGCAAAGAAGATGTGCTCAAAACCCTTTTCGCGGCCCCTGAAAAAAACAGCACCCAAGAAAAATGAACAAACCGTTAGACGGACATGACAGAGAATTTTTCAGGCTGGTCGCCCATGCCGGGTTTATCAACCAGTTCAGCGACCAGCGGCGGGAACTGGAAGCGAAAATCGCCGGGGTTTCCGCAGACACAAAAAGAAAGCTGCGAACGGAAAAATTCCTGGCCGCCGTCCAAGACCGGATATCGGATCTGGAATCCCGACAGATGGGATCCCTGGAGGCGTTTCACGGGGAAGACCGTGAACTGATGAAAAAAGTCTTTCTTTTGGTCCTCTTCTACAGCTTCAAGGACCGGTTCGATCAACTCATCCGGATACAACTGGAAAACGATCCCCCTCCGCTGAAAATCCCCTTCTACAGCGAGCTGTTTTCCGCCATGGTGAACCGCGGTTTTTCTGAAGCCGATTTCAGGCATTATTTTCCGCTCGGATTCCAGATACGGCGGGCCTTTTTCTTTATCGACCGAAGCCTTATCGGAAACTCGGCATCCATGAAAAACCTCCGGCTCAAGCTGTGGAACAATATCTTCACCCACGATATAGACATCTATGACCGGTATCTGAAGGATCGGATGGAGGATTTTTCCACGCTTCTCCTGGGGGAAACCGGAACGGGAAAAGGGACCGCCGCCATGGCCATCGGCCGATCCGGATATATTCCCCTTGACCGGCGCGGGAAATCCTTTGCTGAGAGTTTTACCCGCTCCTTTGTGTCGCTGAACCTTTCCCAGTTTCCGGAAACACTGATCGAATCAGCGCTGTTCGGCCATAAAAAAGGGGCTTTTACCGGTGCCGTAGAGGACAAGCCCGGGGCATTGGAGATGTGCAGCCCATATGGTGCCATTCTGCTCGATGAAATCGGGGAAATCTCGAAGCCGGTCCAGGTGAAACTGCTCCAGGTGCTACAGGAACGGGAATTCAGCCCTGTCGGCAGCCGGAAAACAAACCGTTTCAAGGGAAGGGTTATCGCAGCCACCAATCGTCCCCTGGAACAGATACGCAGCGGAGGACTGTTCCGGGAGGACTTCTACTACCGTCTCTGTTCGGATGTCATTACCGTCCCTACCCTTCGCCGGCGCATATCCGAAGACCCGAGGGAGCTGCCCCTTCTTCTCGGACTGACCATGAAACGGCTTATCGAAAAACCGCCGACGCATCTTGTCGAAATGGTGCAAAACGCCATTGACGAACGGCTTGGACCCGACTACCCATGGCCCGGCAATGTCCGCGAACTCGAACAATGCGTCCGGGGCATCCTCCTTCGGGGAGCCTATTCCGGCGAAACAAGTGAAGCCCAAGGAGACATCAACCGGGAGATTATCAGCGGGATCGAGCAGGGATCCATCGATGCGGCGTCACTCGTATCCGGGTATTGCCGTCTTTTGTATCAACGGTATAACAACTTCGAGGAAGTGGCCAGGAGAACCGGCCTGGACCGGCGGACGGTGAAAAAACATATCCGGAACTGGGATTCCCCGGAAGAAGAGGATGAACAATAAAAAAGATTGTTGAACTGTCTGACAGATGATAGACAATGTCTTTTTTTCATGATGTTTCTATATGGCAACCACGCAAACATACGGCAAGGAATCGCAAATGACGGATAATGACAACGGGAACCATGAAATGGGATCGCTGCTTCGGCCGAAAGAGACAAACCGTCTTATGGCGGAAGGGTATACCGTGCACCTGAAACAATACATCCTTCAGGGATGGTCGATATTTATAAAGAATATAGGCCCATACCTGCTGTATGCAGCCATTTTCTGGGCCATCAACATCGGCATTGAAATGATCCCCGTTATCGGTCAGTTCGCTGCACCGATCATTATTTTTCCCGTTGCCATGGGTTTTTTCGTTTATACGGCCAAAAAAATAAAGCACCAGCCTGCCCGTTTTGAAGATTTTTTCACGGCCTTCAACTATTTCGTACCCCTCATACTTGTGGGAATACTGATGAATATCCTGATTATCATCGGTTTTTTCCTGTTTATTCTTCCGGGTGTCTACCTTGCCGTGGCGTATTTGTTTGCCAGCATGCTGGTTGTTGACCGGAAAATGACCCCATGGCAGGCCCTGGAAACAAGCCGGCGGATCATAACAAAAAAATGGCTGAGTATTTTTCTGTTGGCCCTGATACTGCTGTCTTTGAATTTTACGGGAATTCTACTTCTGATTGTCGGCGTCATACCGGCAACTGCGCTTACCTTCTGCATATTGACGGTCGCATATGATGATATCATCGGCATACAGTCGACCGATTTTTGACGACTTCGTAAGAAGTTCAAGATCAAGGCTTGCGCGATCCCGAATAATACAGAGTACTTAGCGTACGTGTATGTCTACAAGGCGTAAGCCGCAAATTCTGAGGGATCGCGCGTAACGCAGATATTGGACTTTTTACGGAGTCGTCTGATCCAGACTTTTTACGGGTGCATCATTTTTAGCATATCCTGAAATGAAATTTCTTGTGCTTCCCGAAGCAACGTGGTATTCTATCTGCTTATATTTATAAGACACTGTTTATGCTGACTTTTACCATGAATACAATAAGATAAGGAGGTCCAAATGGCCAAATTGGTGGTCGCTGTTGATAATTCCCAGAATTCCATGCAAGCGCTCGACTATATTGCAATGATGCTTTCCTCGAGAATCGACCTGGTGCTTGAACTGCTCTATATTGTTCCGGGACTTCCTCCCCTGTTCGACGATCCCATGGTTCGGCGGGAATCAAAAAAGCAGATCGAAGCCATTGAAAAAAGAAACAAGGAACTGGCGGACACCATCCTTTCGGAAGCCAGGGAACGACTGATCAGCCGGGGTTTTCCCAAAAACAACATCCATGGCCACGCGGAACCCAAAAAACAGGGACCTGCCCGGGATATCTGCCAGTACGCCGGAACACAAAGAGCAAGGGCTATCGTGGTGGGCGCACGCGGCAGAAGCCGGCTCGAAAAATTTTTCACCGGCAGTGTATCGAGCCACATCATTGAAAACTGCCGCGCCATCCCTATCGTCCAGATCAACAGCCAGGTGGAGTCCAAAAAGGTCCTCATGGCCATCGACGCTTCAGACAACGCCATGTGCGCCGTGGACACGGCAGCGGAGATGATGGCGGGCACCGAGGCGGAAATCACCCTGATCCATACCAAGCAGGATCTGTGCAGCTATCTTCCGGACGAAGTCGTCAGTGCGGCACCGGAAATGGAGCAGATATGGCAGACCAAGCTGGAAGAGCAGATTGCCCCGTTCATGACACGGGCGAGAGACAAGCTGATCAAGGCGGGGATGAAAGAAACGCAGATCACATCCAAGATTCTCTCAGGAACCCGCAACCCGGCCGACGACATTTTAAACTTTGCCCGGAAAAACGGTTTCGGCTCCATCGTCATGGGCCGGCACGGCAGCTCCAACAAGCAGGAATATGCCCTGGGCGGCGTGTCCGGAAAAATACTCCAGGCATCGGCCAACATGGCGATCTGGTTCTGCTAAACCGGGCGCAGCGAGTGGGCTCGTGTACAAATCAAGCGGCTTTATTCCAAAAACCATGAAGGGAATACAAAACCATTCCCTTCATGGTTTTTTTTGTTTTCAGATTCCAGCAACCTACACAGTCATACCTGTCCGGGAATACCGGCAAAAACAACGGTTCCTTGCATAATTTGATTGATCATCCTTGATTTTTACGATAAAACGCTCTTTCCATCTTTAAAAAGCTTGACATATATTGATAATTTTCGATTTTTCCAAATATAATCAACTTTTTCGGCAAGGAGATCCTTATGGCAGAGAGCACTTCTCAACTTGAAAAGAGCGATTTTGACTGGAAACGCCTGCTGTTCATGGCAATCGGCATTGGTTTGTTTCTCCTGGTATATTATTCCCCGCCCTGGCCGGATGCCATCGATCCGATGGGGAAACAATTCGAACTGAGCCATCAGGCCAAAGGGGCACTGGCCCTGTTCCTGCTTGCCGGCACATTCTGGGTGTTTGAAGTACTTCCCATCGGTGTGACCGGCATTCTTATCGGCGTTGTGCAGGCACTTTTTTTCATCCGCCCTGCAGGCGATGCATTCAGGGATTTCATGGATCCGTCGGTTCTGTTCATCTTCGGGTCGCTCACCATCGGCATGGTGTTTACAAAGGTGGGGCTCACCAAGCGGCTGGCATACAAGATGTTGATGATCGTTGGCGAGAAGACCAGCCGCATCTACCTGGGATGCTTCGTGGTCACCGCACTCTTGACGCACATCATGGCGCATACCGCGGTGGCAGCCACCATGTACCCGCTTTTGCTTGCCATTTACGCATTGTACACGACCGATACGACCCCCACGCGATTCGGCAAGGGCCTTTTCATGGGAATGGCCTTTGTGGCGGGCGCCGGCTCCATTATCACCCTTCTTGGCGCTGCACGGGGCATCGTCGCACTGGGGTTTTACAAGGAAATCACCGGAAATGACATTTCCTTTTTCGAACTAAGCTACTACATGGCCCCCATAGGATGGTTGATGGTCTTTCTGCTGTGGGGTTTTTTCATGCTCTTTTTCAAACCGGAGAAGGACCGCATCCCGGGATTGCGGGAAAAGGCCCGGCAGCTCAATGCGGATATGGGCCCCCTGAAGCGCAACGAAATCATTGCCGCCCTGATCGTCGGGGGCACCATCCTGTTTCTGTCTCTCCAATCGTTCATCCCGGCGCTGGCGCCGTTCAACAAATCGGCCATTATTCTCGTGGGCACCGTGCTTTTTTTTATTTTTCACATCCTGGATATTCATGACCTGGAAGATATTCCATGGAATATCATTTTGCTGTTCGCCGGGGCCATGAGCATCGGTTTCTGCCTGTGGCAGACCGGCGCAGCCGAATGGCTGGCCATCAACTGGCTGGGGTTTTTCAAGGACAGCCACTGGTTCATATTTGTCATGGGTATCGCATTTTTCATCATGATCATGACCAACTTCATCATGAACGTGGCCTCCATTGCCATATCCCTTCCGGTGGCCCTGGTCGTGGCTCCCTACCTCGGGGTCAGCGGCGAGATCATTCTGTTTGCAGCCCTGGTTGTGGCCGGCATGCCCTTTCTGCTGCTGGTCGGGGCCGCCCCCAATGCCATTGCATACAATTCCAAACAGTTTACCAGCGGAGAATTTTTTATCACCGGCATTCCCGCATCCATCCTGCTTTTGGCGGTCCTTGGGCTTACCATATTGCTGGTATGGCCGCTGATGGGAATGGAAATAACATTGGGGTAAATCAATAAATAAATGATCCAAGGAGTGAATCATGGAACAATTACAGGAGCTGCTGGAACGAATCATCCAGCGCGTCAATATCAATCTTCGGGAGCCCTTGTTCGATGCTGCCCCCTATATCGAGGGGCTGGTTCCCTGGGAGCAGATGGTCAAATTTTACGCATTTTACGGTATTGCACCTCAATACCCGCCGAATTTTTATTTTTCCCGTTCCAATCTGGCCGGGAGCTACTTCCTCGGCAAATGCCACGTATCCGATTCCATTTTGTATAAAAGCGATATACGGGGAGATGAACTGAAGCGGAAAGGGGACATTTTCCACTACGAAGGGTTTGCCGTCCCACTTCATGAAGATGAAACCATCCACATCAAAAACAGCTGCCTGGTGAAAACCCTGGTCCACAACAATTCCCACGATCCCGAGCATCCAGAGGAATTCACCATCTACAACACCGTATCAACGCATTATGCCAATATCCACGGCTCCGACGTGGAAGGATGCTTTCTGGGCCCTTTCAGCACGGTCGACCTCACCACCCTGCACGACTGCGTCATCGGTGAGTTCGTATATCTCCAGAAAAAAGAACTGGCCCATCACCAGGTGCCGGCGGGCACCATATGGATTTCCGCTGCGGGTGCGTTTGATTTTCACTACCGTCACGACCCGGAAATCCTCCAAAACTATATCCGGTTTGAACCGGGAGGAATGCCGAAGGGCATATTCATGGATTTTGTGGAAGACCGCAAGGAAGATTTCCAGCGCATATTCGATGCATTCAATCTTGAAAGTTTCGGCGTAATTCCGGATTCCGCATCCCTGAGCCGGTATGCCGTTGTAAAACCGAAAGTTCGCATCAAAGAGAACGTCCTGATTTCCCAGCGAGCATATGTTAAGAATTCATACATGGGAAAAGGCGCCAATGCCCAGGAAAACTGTTTTATCATAGACTCGCACCTTTCAGGGTACGACGTAACCGCGCACGGGGCAAAAATCATCCATGCCCATCTGGGTGAAAACGTGTTTGTCGGGTTTAATTCGTTTCTCCGGGGGGCAGACGGGTTTCAATTGAAAATCGGAGAAAACAGTATTATCATGCCCCATACGATCATTGACCTTGCCGAAGCCGTGACGATTGCCCCATCAAGCGTCGTCTGGGGGTTTATCCGGAACCAGGACGACGTGGATCAAAACAGCATCCCGTTGGCGGAAATTGCCGCTATAGACGGCGAATTTACCAGGGGCCGGATGCACTTCAAAGGAAGCGGAAAAAACTTTGCCGACGCGTTCAGGCACCGAATCGAGCACATTCTTGAAGCCAACGGCGCGTATTTCGACGGCAGGGAAAAAATGGGGCATGCCCAGCAGAGCCAGATCATTTCATACAATATCATCCAGCCGTATCCGGAAGGGGCCAATAAGGGATTGTATCCAACCATTGAGATTTTGCCGTAACACAATAAAAAATCTACGATCTGGATACCAATATGACCCAAGACAGAAAACATGACGATGCCTATTACAAAAACATCTCCCGACGGGTGGCGATGATTGTTATCGTTGTATCCCTTGCGCCCCTGATCCTTGTAACCGGCATCATTCTTTACCGCTTCAACGCTTTCTCCCACGAGATGGTCAATGCCCACCTGGAGGAGATGGTGCTGAAACACAAGCACAACATCGATTTTTTTCTCCAGGAAAAGCTGAGCGATATACGGCATCTTTCCAGAAGTTTTGAACTGGAGGCCTTCACGGATGAACGGTTTTTAAAGGAACGCTTGAACATCCTGCAGGATGAATACAGCACCGTATTTGTTGACCTGGGATTGATCAACCAACAGGGGCAGCAAATGGCCTATGCCGGTCCGTTCCGGCTTGAAGCGGCGTTTTACGGAGATGCGGCATGGTTCACGGAGGCGATCAACAAAAAGCACTACATCAGCGACGTATTTCTGGGACTGCGGGACCAGCCGCACTTTATTGTATCCACGAGGATGACGGCGGATGACGGTGCACACTGGATACTGCGTGCCACCATTGATTTTCATGCCTTTAATATCCTGGTTGAAAACCTTACGGTGGGGGAAACCGGGTCGGCATTCATCCTCAACCGGCAGGGAGACTTCCAGACGCGCCCCCCCAGAGATGCCAAGCTGTCCAAGGAGCAGTATCTCAATTTGTTTGAAAGGGGATACAACAGGGGAATTGCGTCCACAGAAGTGATAGACTGGCTTGTTTTCCCGGTTATCAAAGGATGGGATTCGGGAAGCGGAGAAGTTGTCGACCCGGTTATCACCGTTGAAAAAACCGGTTCCCTCGACCGGAATATCATTATTGTCGCCGCCTTTCTCAAGGGAAACGAGTGGCTCCTGATTTTCCAGCAAGAGGCGGACGATGCCTATGCTAAGCTGAACCGTACGCAAAAAATCGCGGCCCTTATCCTCTTTATAGGCACACTTGGCATCATCATGGTTGCGTTTCTTCTTTCCAGGCAGATGGAAAAGCGCATTGCAAGGGTTGATTCCGAAAAGGAAATGATGAACAAACAGATCGTTGAAACCGGAAAGCTGGCAACCATCGGTGAGCTTGCGGCTGGAATCGCCCATGAAATCAATAACCCGGTGGCCATCATGGTGGAAGAGGCCGGCTGGATTCAAGACCTGCTGGAGGAAGGCATTGATAAAAAAGATAACCTTCAGGAATTCCAGCGTGCCCTGGCACAGATCGGCACCCAGGGGATACGCTGCAAGGAGATCACCCATAAACTGCTCAGTTTTGCGCGAAAAACCGATTCGAGAGTGCATGCCATTCAACTGAATGACCTTATTGAAGAGGTCGTCTCCCTCTCCTCACAAAAATCCAGGTACGCCAGTGTGGACGTCCATACGCAGCTCGAGCCCGACCTCCCGGACATACAGGCCTCGGCTACGGAAATGCAGCAGGTGCTGATGAATATCATCAACAATGCTATTGATGCCATGGAAAAAAAAGGCGGGCGGCTCGATATCAGCACAAAAGCGGAAGATGAATGGATTACGATCACCATACAGGATAACGGGCCGGGGATTCCCGAAAGCAACCTGAACCGTATTTTCGACCCGTTTTTCACTACCAAACAGGTCGGCAGGGGTACCGGGCTGGGGCTTTCCATATGCTACGGCATTGTCCAGAAAATGGGCGGCAGGATCGATGTTGAAAGTGCAGTGGACGTAGGCACAAAATTCAGCATCGTGCTGCCGGTAAACAATAGTTTTCAAGAAGAAGAATAAAGGAGAATCAGATGGCTTTAGCAACCGTATTGCTGGTCGATGATGAAGTCCCTTTTGTGGAGACCATGACCAAAAGGCTGACCAGGCGGGACCTGGATATCATTCCGGCTTTTAATGGCAGAGAAGCCCTGGAAAAACTGAAAGCCCATCCCAACATCGAGGTGGTGGTGCTGGATGTGAAAATGCCCGGCATGGACGGCATCGAGACCCTCAAAGAAATTAAAACGCATCATCCGCTAAAGGAAGTCATTATGCTCACCGGCCATGCAACGGTCGAATCCGCCATCGAGGGTATGAAAAAAGGGGCTTTTGATTACCTGATGAAGCCCTGCGATATCGATTTGCTTGTGAGCAAAACAACAGAAGCCGCTGCGAAAAAGAGAAAACAGGAAGAAAAGATCATTGAAGCGCAAATAAAAGAAATCACCACGCGGGGCAGATAACCGGGAAAAACCGGCAGGGGCAAACATGCATGACTCCCCCTGCCGGCAAAAAATACGCGCGTTAGATTTTACAGGCCTTGATCATGTCGGTGACCTTTTTGAACACGTCGGTCAACCGTAATATCCCCACAATCTCTTTTTCCCGGGTCACCAAAAGCGACTGGTGCTTTCCCACCAGCAACTGGATGATTGCCTCGTTGAGGGTTGCCGTCTCGGAGACAATCTCCCCTTTTGTCGGGGTATACATGACATTTTTTACCTTGACCGCTGCCGCCTTGCGGCAGATATCCTGCACCGGATTTTTCAAAAGACCCAGTTCATCGATAAGATCTCGTATATAATCCGCATTGATCCCGAACTGGTCAAGTTCCTCGAAATTACCCGCCCCTGTATACTTCGGCTCAAGGGCCTTTAATACGTCGAGTTGACTGAGCTTTCCCACAATCTTTTTGCTTCTGTCATACACCAGAATCGCCCTGTGCTGGTAGCGGTTCTGGTCGAAATGGCTCTGGGCATCCTCCAAAGCGAAAACCGCCTCTGCCAAAGTGGCATCCTCGGATACGGTTGCATAGTCCTCCAGCGGGATCATCATATCCTTGACTGCAATCGACTCCATTTTCAAACCTCCGTTACATTCGGGTTTCAACTAACGATCGACATCCAGTTCTTTTAATTGCTTCAATACCGCATCCGGGGATTTTTTTTCAGCGCTGTTCAGCATCGCATCCATCTCCTGCGGCGCAATTTCCCGGCGGTTCATTACGGTTTTCTTGTATGCATCGGTCAACACCTGCTGCAGGGTCGCCAGATCACAAGGCTTTCCCAGGCAGGAATGCATTTTTTCCGCGATTCCTTCTTCCTCGGGGCTGAACGAGCCGTGCCCGGTCAGAATGATGACCTCCACCCATGGATATTCTTCCTTGAGTGCCAAAAGCACATCCCGGCCGCTCATTCCGGGCATTTTGATGTCAACGATAGCCACGTCCACCGGATTCTCGCGTGCAATCTCCAGTGCCTTTTTCCCGCTGCTGGCCGCAATCACGTTGAAATCGCGGAACTGCAACCGGCGGCGCATGGAATCAAGCAGGGCTTCCTCGTCATCCACCAGCAACACATTAATCTTTTTGTCATTCAAAACAAATACTTCCTCCAGGAGAAATCCGCCATGCGAATGGGTCTTTCCAAATATCACAATTGTCCGGAAAGACCCATGTGCATGTCAAGCGGTTTTTTATTTGCCGTCACGATTATCCCATGGCGAACGGCAGGAACCGCCAGTATCCCAGTATGACAAAAAACCACATCACGAGCAGGGACAGCAACAGAATGATGATGCCATGCTTGAAAAAATCCGATACGGTGATCAACTGTTCGCCGGTTTCATAATCTTTGGCCAAGGCGAAAATAATGGCGTTGTTCGGCGTTCCGATAACCATGGCATGGGCAAATGACGATGCAAAGGAGGTTGCAAGCCCCACCATGACAGGAGAGGCGCCGGCCATCGTGGCCATGGGAATCACAACAGGTCCGATGGATGCAACAGCCGCACCGTCGCTCATGAAGTTGGTCAGTACACCAACAAAAGCCGATACGGCAATGCTCAGGCCGGCTCCGGAGCTGGTCAGCACCGCCGGCAGAGCGTCCACGAACATGTCTGCGATCCACATTGCCGCACCGGTGATGGCCAGACCGTACCCCATGGCGCTTGCTGCGGCATACAGGAATACGACTTCCCAGTGAATGCTGGCGACATCTTTCCACCGCAGAATCCCCAGGATGTTTAGGGCTACCAGTGCGAGAATGACCGGCCCGCCCATGCCGAAAATACCGGACAGCGCA
Source organism: Desulfobacteraceae bacterium (assembly GCA_011389515.1). Classification (GTDB taxonomy): domain Bacteria; phylum Desulfobacterota; class Desulfobacteria; order Desulfobacterales; family Desulfosalsimonadaceae; genus B1SED10-16. The sequence continues at coordinate 68,594 of JAABUA010000002.1, read as the reverse complement.
GACCATGCGAGAATCAGCAGTACCAGCACCACAGCGGTTTTGTATTCATCGGTGGTCATTTTACCGATTTTATCGGATTCGCGCTTGACCGCATCCGAAACATTGAGATTTTTGACCACCATCTTGTTGCGGCCCCACAAATACCAGTAAGCGCCAATAATAATCGCCATTACCGGAACAAAGGGCAGGCCGTACATGACCCACTGGCCGAAGGTCAGCTCAATGCCGTAGTCCCTTAAAAAACCGATCATGATGACGTTTCTGCCGCCGGCTGCGGGCGATCCGGGCCCGCCCACGTTGCAGGCATAGTTGAGCGTCAGCATCATCATGAGCACCAACGCCTTGTCCTTGCCCACATTGCCCACCTTGACCGCGCCCATGTATACCATCATGAACACCGGCGCAATAAAGGCAATAATGGCATGCTCTGAGAGAAACGAGGCGGTTACGGCCACCATGGGGGCAAAAATCAGGCACAGGCGCAGCATGTTTGTGCTGGGTTTCAGAAGCAGAATCCCGATGCGCCGGTCAAGGCCTGTTTTGGATATGGCCGTGGACATGGCAAGAACGCCGAATATGAAAAACACGGCATCCGTTGCATATGCCTTTGCCACCCCGTTGGGGGGCAGGACCGCGAACCAGTACATCAAAACGCCCACCAGAAGGGCCGCAATCCCGATCGGCACGGCACCGGTCGCCCAGAAAAGGGCCGCCACCATAAGCACGCCAAGCATAATCTTGGCTTTTTGGGCCACCACATATTCTACCTGGCCCTCTTCATAATTTAAACGGGCCGTTCTGGCGTAATGCTCTGACGGCGTCTGCCCTTCTCCCAGGCTCCGGTACTCCGCGTATCCCATGATCAGTTCGTCCTGCGCCCCCCCCTTTTGTGCGGAAAGCATCTCCAGCAAGCGGTCCGTTGGCGGTATGAAATACATCATGGCAAATAAAAGCAGGCCGATGATCATGATCCCGGGGCGCCTCCCCTGCACACCGATAAGCCAGTTTTTAAGGCTTGGCTCTTCAATGTGCGGGATTTCCTGGCGGGCCATGGCATACCGGTATTCCTGGCGGGCCCCCTCGATCTTTTCAATCATGTCCTCGATCGGGGCGGGTTTTTGCATATAGGCAAAAATGTCATGTTTCCCTGTAAAGCGCGCCGATTCAATGCTGCCGTGTCCGGTGAGCATAATAACCTGTACTTCCGGCCGGATTTTTTTCAGTTCCCGAAGCGTCTGGATGCCGTCCATATCCGGCATTTTCTGGTCCAGTATAACCACTTCCGGATTTTCATGGCGCACGATCTTTATGGCATCTTCGCCGTTATCGATGTCCATAACGTCGTATCCACGGACCGAAAGTCTCTTGGACATGGCGCTCCGAAACTGATCCTCGTCATCCACCAACAGGATTTTCGGTTTTTCATCCATTGCAGGTTTTCCGTTTTCAGTCACGTTACCCTCCCTTTTGATAAATTTGTTTTACATCGTATCTGTTCATAAACCCATATCCTTTTTATATATGTTCTATATATTTTCCCATTGACCACTTTTGCGCGGATGGTATGCATGCGCCGGCATCTGCCTGCAGATCGCCGCAAGTCAGTTTTCGCCCTCCCCGCGACTCGTCCCGCCTCTGCCTGCTGCCGGCAAAAAGATCGTAAAAGCCGTTCCCGTGCCCGGTGTGCTTTCAACCGTGATACGACCGCCAAAACCCTCGACGATATTCAGGCTGATGGGGAGGCCAAGCCCGGTCCCTTTTCCCACTTTCTTGGTGGTAAAAAACGGCATGAAAATTTTTTCAAGCTGGTCTGCACTCAGCCCTTTTCCCGTATCGGCCACGATGATTTTTACGAAACCTTTTTCGGTTTCCGTTTTCAAGGTAATGGTATCCCCCTTGTCGACCGCGTCACTGGCATTGTTGAGCAGGTTGAGAAAAACCTGCCGCATGAGATCGGGATCCAGCTGCAGTTTTGGCAGAGCGGGATCAAACTCCTTTACAAGGCGGATGTCCGAGACCTTGAACTCCTGCTCCTTGACGCCGGATACGACTTCCTCAAGCAATTGGTTGATATCGGATTCCACCAGTTTCGGATCGGTTTTGCGAACAAAGCTCAATATTTTCTGGGTAATCCCCTTTGCCCGGTTGACCGCCTTGTCAATTTCATCGAGCTCTTTTACGATCGCATCCGGAGAAGCCTCCAGTCCCAATTCCGGGTCGAGCATATCCCGTATGATACCAGCTTCCGATTCAATAATGGCCAGGGGGTTATTGATCTCATGGGCCACACCGCCCGCGAGCTGGCCGACGGAAACCAGTTTATGCGCATGGTACAACTGGCTTTTGAGCTCCACCTTTTCCTCTTCCACGGCCTGCGCCCGACTGAACAGCCGGTTGACGACAATCCATATAAATACCATGATCACCAGCACCAAAATGGCAGCACCGATGATCATGGTATTTCTGATGACATACATCTCCTCGAAAGCGACGGCTTCCGGCTGCAGCATCACCAGGCACCACGGGACTTCCTTCAGCCAGGTGTGGGCCGCCAGCATGGAGTTGCCGTTTACTTTTATTACTCCCACATCGGCTTGGCTTCCCGCTTCCGGGGCATACGGGGCAGGCTCCAGCAATGTTCCGAATTCAGGGACGACAACCTGATAAATCCCTTCCCGGTTCACCAGAAATCCTCGTGCCTGCTTGCTGTGATTGATCGCACGCAGAAAATCTTCCAGCTTGTCCGGGTAGACACTGGTTCGGATCACGTAATAATCGCCATCCATCAACTGCTTGACCCCGATGGTAAAATGAGGATGTTTGCGCAGCCCCAGGTAAAGGTCCGTAACAATATAGCTTTCCGGCTGACGGACCAGGTCGGTATACCATTTTTCCTCACTGTAATCCTTGCCGCGCAGGTGGGGATACGGCCCGGCATATCCCGCCTGTATCCCTTCCGGATTGATCAGTCCCACATCCACGAATGCATCATCGGACCGTATGAGGTTTTCCAGGTATGCATGCATATCGTCCCGCGATGGCTCCAGGGAAAATCCTTTCATGTGAAAGAGATTGAACACGTTTACGATCCGCTTTTGCATGAAAAGATCGATCGTGTTTCTCTGGCTTTCGGCCACCGCCGTGAGCTGCAGCTTGCTGCTTTCCCGCATATTTGAATTAAATTTATAATTAAAATATGCTGTTATAGCAACAATAGGGATCAGGTAGGTTATCAGAAGACAGAGGAGGATGCCTTGTTTCAGGCGGCGGTGATAAAAGCGGACGGACTCCTGGTGGGGTGCGGATGTAGAATCCGCTGTCGCAGGATTGTTTCCGACCCTCTGGTTCGAACCAGAATGCTTCGCTTCAGGTCTCGACATTATTGTACCGGTCTTTAGGGTTTATGGCTTCAAAAACGCACCTTCCCAAGGCCGCAAAAGGTGTTGTTAAACCAAAATTTGAAATATTTGTCAAGATGAATCCATCAAGGCCCGAGAATCTTTATATTTCAAAAAAATACCGCGAATTTTGAAGTTATCTATGGCACATCTTTTTCCCTTCGGCTTGATCGCAGCACCTTTTCCATCTCGAAGAACAGGTCCTGTTCCCGAATGACGCCCACCACGGTTTCCTTTTGGATCACCGCCATTCTCCGGTAATTTTGAGTTACCATCATGTACGCCGCTTCCATCAGGTTTGCGTCGTCACGGATTACCGGGGGGGCAGGCGACATGATCCGGCTGACCTTTTTATCCGCCAGCTCCCGTATCTCTCTGTTGAATGCGCCGCCCCAGAACATGGGGGAATACTGTATACCGTCCGCCATGGAAGGCCTCGGGGCGGAAAGGTAGGCCGGCATTATCCCTTCCAGGACATTTCGGATGGACAGGATTCCCTTCATGTTGCCCTGCCGGTCAAATACCAGGATGGAGCGATGTCCCGTTTCCATCAGGCGGTTGGTGCATGCGGCCAGTGAAAATGATTCGCGGAGTTTCCGGAAAGCCTCGCCGATGGATTCATCCTCTTTTATGGTGGTGTAATCCATTATGGGAACCATAATGTCACGCACCCGCTTTTCCTCTTCAGGGTGATCGACACCGGAATAATGGCATGCTTCATGGATTTTTGCAGATAACACGTTAATATCGCACGGCTTGGTAAGATAATCAAATGCCCCCTGCTCCAGTGCGATCCTTGCCGAAGGTTTCTTGCCGTGGCCGGTGAGCATGATGACCGGCATATCCGGATTCCTTTCTTTTATTTCCCGCAGCACCTGGTGCCCGTCCATGCCCGGCATCTTGACATCCAACACCACCACGTCCGGGGCTTCCGCCAACTTATCCAGGGCTTGCTCCCCGGTTGCCGCCAGTATCGTATCAAACCCCTTTTTCCTGAGGATCTTTTCGGTGGTTTCCCGAAACCGCTCTTCATCATCAACCATCAACACCTTTATTTTATCACTCATTGCTTTTCCTCCTGTATAATCATATATGCCGCAATGGGCCGATCGGAAAGAATTATTCCTTTCAGGCGTTCCCGGTCAGGATTTGTGCAAAATGCAGCACCAGCCATAACAATGCGATTGTTCCCAAAAGTGTCGCAATCGCCCTTGCCAGACTCATTTTCCCGGCCTTTACAAGGCCCAGACCGACCAGGTAGTATTTATAAATTTCAGCAAAAGGAGCCATCCCCGGTATCCAGGCAAACAACAGGCTTACGCCGGCATATGCGACAATGCATAGTGCTGCTGCATGCCCGGTTCTTCCTGCACCTGTCATGAAAAGAACCAAAAACAAAGCCGCAAACGTGACAATGGGGATAAGCAACCCATTTGCCAGAAACATAAAAAAATAAAAAAAATGGTTTTCATAGGCGAAAATTGTCGCCGCAGCGCTGTATATGACCACACAGATGCATAAAAAGGCGACAGCCTCCCTCTTTTGTTTCAAATCCGGCATTGCCGCATAAAATTGTCCCGGATAAAGGAGAATCTTCACCACGTCCCTGTAAAAACCGGTCCCTTTCGACCGGAATGCTGTTCGATCCATTGACTGCATTGTTACCTCCCGGTATTAAAAAGGCATCGGAAGATCGCCGAATCCCATCCACCGCCAGTACGTTGACGCCAGAAGCAGCAGGCCCGCCATGTTGGTAAACCACAGGATTACGCCGACACGAAGGTAATCCCTTGCATGGAGATAGCCGCTGGCATAAACAATGGCATTGGGCGGCGTACCGATTACCAGCATGTATGCAAAAGAAGAGGCGATGGAAGTACCCATTGCCACAAACGGGATCATCGCGGTGCCCGGGTGGGCGATACCCGCCATGGAGAGCGTAACCGGCCCCACGGCTGCACAGGCCGGGCCGTCTGCCATGAGCTGCGTCATAAGACCGGTGATGACATTGCCGGACAACAGCAGGCCAAGGCCTTGCCCTAATCCAAGGGGCTCGGTGATCAAAAGAAGCGTCCGCGCAATCCAGTATGCCCCGCCTGTATCCACCAGCACCCTGCCGAAAATAATCGCCCCGGCATATAGCCAGACAACCCCCCAGTCCACCTTGGTCTGGTAATCCCGCCAGTTTACCACGCCCGCCAGAATATATGCGACACCGCCCATTACGGCCACGGTGCCGATGCCAAGGCGGACTCCGATCAGATCTCTTAAAATGTTGCTTTCCGTAACCCAGCCCAGAAACATCACGATAAAAATGATCAATGAAATAATCTGCGGACGAGTCCAGCCGCCGCTTTTCCCGACTTCACGCTTTACAACGCCCAAAGCCCTCGCCATATCCCGTTCCACAGGTTTAAAGCGCCAATTGATGACAATCCAGGTGATGGGCATCAGAAAAAGAAGAAAAGGCGCGCAATACATGACCCATTGCATGAATGTAATCTGCAGGTTGAACATTTCCTCGGTATACCCCATCATGATGATATTTCTGGCCGCGCCGGACGGTGCCAGTGACCCTCCCAGATTGGCGGCCATGGCAATCGTTATCATCAGCATCTTGGCAAGCTCGGGGTCTTCGTTTCCGGTCGCACTGACGGTCGTCGTATACAATAGAATCCCGATGGGAAGAAACATGGCTGCCAGGGCATGATCGGACATAAACATGGTCAACGGGGCAATGACCAGCACAATGACCAACGAGATCCATTTAACATCCGCATTTTTCATTCTGCCGAACATGGCCATGGCAATCTGCCTGTCCACGCCGGTTTTGACAAATGCCGTGGCAAACATGAGGCTCCCCATAATAAACCATGTGGCATCCGACCAGTAGAGCATGGACACATTTGCCCTTGTAACAACCCCGGTCAACATGGCGATAATACCGATACAAAATGCAACCATGGGCAGCGGCATGGCTTCGGTGACAAAACACAGGACCACGAAGACGACGATGCCTACCCCCACTTTTACATGAAATGCCGCTTTTCTGGCCGCCTTTTTCTCCGCTTCGCCCAGGTTTTCATACGTCAATGTTTCGGTCTGCAGTTTATGCCCCTCCATCAGCAGGCTTACAAAGCGGTCCTCGGGGATCTGCGCTGCCCGCTCACGAACTTTTTCCAGGTGTGCCGGGTTCGTAGGAATATCGTTTCTGTTCAGCCAGGATTCGTTTCTGGCCAGAAAGGCTTTCTGGCTGAAAGAAGACATCTGCACATGCTGATTCATCATTCGAACCATCTGGACCTGCCACTGCGCCAACTCAGGCAGGGGCTGTTCGAAAAGCTCCTGTGAAAAATATTCTTTAACATATTTCTCCCCCATGGAGTATTCCACTCCGACATCCAGCATGCTTTGGGGAACGGGCATCGAAAGGATCAGAATCAGAAGGACAAGTGGGATTGCGAAAAGCTTCCAGTTAATATACTTGTCATAGCCTGACGGTTTCGTCCTTGCTTCTTCGGTTTGCGACATTATCTCCTCCTTTCATCTGTTTTGTTTCAGAAAACCCCTTTTAATAGGCAAAAAAACGGTTTGCCAGATATGTCGTGACGGCGATTATGGTTGCCCAGAAGAAAAAGGTTCGTTCGATTCTGGCCGGTATGCGGATCACACCGGTTTTAAAAATTTTTCGAAAACTCCGGCTCATGATTTCCTCCTTAGAAAGATGTTTCCAGGTCCATGCAATTCCTGTATTGACTTATTGGGCGCTCTTGTTTTCCGCCGCTGGAAACCATATGGTGAACGTCGTGCCGACATCTTCATGGCTGCTCACAGACATTTTGCCGCCAAGGTTTTCCACGATTCCGTAGCAGACCGACAACCCAAGCCCTGTGCCCTTGCCCGGCGGCTTGGTGGTGAAAAAGGGAGTGAAGATTTTGTCAAAATTTTCCGCGCTGATACCTGCGCCGTTATCCTGCACCGAAACCTCGACATGACCGTCTTCGGTCCTTCCGGCATAGATCAGGACTTCACCCTCCTTTGATCCGTGTTTTTCAATAACGGCATCGATGGCATTATTCAGCAGGTTGAGCAGAACCTGCTGCAACTGCCCCTTGTCTCCGTATATCAACGGTGTGTCATCCGCGATGCGCTGGTTTACAGAGATGCCATGGACGGCGGCTTTGCGGGATATCATGACGATTATCTCGCCAACAAAATCACTGAGTCGAATATTTTCCATGTCCGGCTCGGTATACCGGCCAAAATTCAATATCGCCTGTGTAATATGGGCGCACCGGTTTATCTGGATGGTCATCTGGTGAATCGAATCTTCCAGCTCTGCAAAGGATGATTCATCTGCATTTTCTTGCATTTCCTTTATCTCTGTTATGATAAATTCCATAAGTGCCTGTTCACTGCGGATAACCTGAAGGGGGTTGTTGATTTCATGGGCGAAACCGGCGGCCATCTGCCCCAGTTCGGCAAGGCGCGTCGCCCGGATCAACTGATTTTCAAGGCCTTTTTTCTCCGCATCCATCCGCTTGATCCGGCGCACCACCCGGCCGGTCTGCTGGAAGGCAAGACCGATAATCGCTGCCAGACCCGCAATCGCGATGACCGCGATTAAATACATTGCAAAACGGAGGTTTCGAAAGGCGTCTTGTTTTTCCTGGCGCACCACCATCAACCATGGTTTTTCTTCCAGCCAGGTTGTGGCATACAGGTAAATATCCCCTGGCATGTATGGCAGGGAGATCCCGATAAAATTCTGATTGCCAATAAACGTTTTAATGCCTTCGTGACGCCTCAGATACAGCGCCCGGTTCGGATCTTGCTGAAGCAGAAATTCACCGGCAAAGGGCGCCGTCTGAAAAATGCCGTCTTTGTTGATGATATATGCTTCACCGCTTTTGCCGATGCGAATGCGTCCGACCATATCGTTGAATATATAGGTATCGATGGTCGCCCGAAGAACCCATATCTTCCCGTTTTCCTTTCTGGCAACCGCAATAATGAAGTGCGGATATCCCCTGAAGCCAAGAAACACGTCGCTTATATGCACGCCGTTTTGAATAACCTCCATGAACCAGGGTTCGTCCTTGTATATTTTACCACTCAACTGGTGCGGACCATGATATGCGACATGTAGACCCTCTTCGTTAAAGACGCCCAAATCCACGAAAGCGTTGGATATTCCCCGAAGGTTATCGTACACAAAGGCCAGATTGTGCGGTCGGCTGAGCGATTCGAAAGAATTGGTGTTAATGACGAATTCCAGGTTCGTTCGGCGCTCCCGGAGAAACGTATCGATCATCTGCCTGTGGTCATTCACAATCCGCTGCAGAGACTCGACCGTTCTTGCTTCAATGGTAAACGCCGAGTAAAAATACCCAACCAAAATCACCAGCGCAAACGGAATCACCGGGACGAGGATCATACTGAAAAGAACAGTTTTACGCATCCGGGCATCGGTATTGTTCATGTTTTCCCTATCCGCACTTTTGCGTGGCTCCATCAAGCCTTATTCCTTTGCATCCGCATCATTCAAGATGTCACGGGGAGACTGCTGCATGAATCTGCGGGAGCGTGCCTCATCAATCTTGGCTTCCACCGCGCGACTGCGGGCAAAAGCATCTTTTACCCGGTCCAGCAGATCAGAAGCGCTGATCGGTTTCATTAAAAAATCAGAGGCACCGCATTTCAGACCATCCACAGCAGATTCCACCGTGCCGTGACCGGTCAACAGAATTACCTCGACCAGCGGATACTGCTGTTTTATCCTTCTGAGTGTCTCCAATCCATCCAACCCCGGCATTTTGACATCGAGTATGACCACATGGATGCGATTTTTTGATAGAATATCGAGACATTGTTCCCCGCTGGATGCTGTCTGGATGTCATAGCCCTTTTTGGTCAGCAATTTCTCCATTGCATATAAAAAGCGCTCTTCATCATCGACGAGCATCAATTTCATCTCTTTTTCCGCATCCATGCCCGGTTTCCTTTCATTTAAAAAGTGCTTGATGATTTTTCGACCTGGAATTTTCATCATATATTTCGCCTCCCTTTTCTCTTTTTCGGTTTGTACGGGAATGCGCTATCTATCATTTCAAAGGTCGTGCCATATCCGATGGCATTTGATAAATAATTTATTATATTGAATTTCAAATAGTTATAATAAAAAACCAAACGCGGGAAAAAGGCTTGCAGAAAAAGTGTCCTCCGGAAGTGGACACTGGTGTAATATCCTGGTTGACAAAAGCAATGGGCTGTCATCTTTTTTTATAGATCCCCGGCAGAAAAAAGCGTATTGAAAGGAACAGGCGGGTTACCAAAACCATGACCACATAAGAAAGATGGACACAGGGAGCACGACGTATGCAGAGCCCTTTTCGCCGAACAAAGATGGAACGCAGCGCGATTTTTATCACCGTATCCGTTGCGTCCCTGTTCATCCTGGCATCGATTGCGCTCGGCCTGTGGCATACCGCAGAAATTCGAAACATCGTCAGCCGGCAATTTAATGAGGAGCAGCTGGTCATTGCACGGAATGTCGCCTTGCTCGTTGAAAGAGAATTGGGGTTTCTTGAAAAAGAACTGAAGCTTATCAGCCGGGAAATCATACCTGATGGACCGCAATCAGACCGAAGCACCCCGTACATATTCGACCCTGACGCGATGCAGCCGGTCATGCAGAAAAATTTTGCCCGGGTGGTTGAGAGCGGGGTGCGGAAAATACTGATCATTGATGCTGATGCAAAAAATCAAAAAGCCTACCACTACATATATAACGATTACTGGACATCTTCGAAGGAGGAGTTTTCGTTTTTGCCCGATCCAGAAGAACTGTCTTCGGATACGGTATGGTTTTCCAGTCCTGTTAACGATTCGTCCCGCCTTACCCTTTTCATGGCAGCCCTTCTGCCGGGTCCGCAGAAAGGACTCATTATTTTTGACATCAATGTGTCATGGTTTTTAAGCCCGTTCGCAAAGGGGATCCAATCCGGCAAAACCGGATATGCCTGGATAATAAGCGAAGACGGTCGCTTTCTGTTTCACCCGAAGACCGAATTCATTGGCAGGGACGCCTTCAATGTCAGAAGGGAGGAAGACCCGGGACTCTCCTTTTATACCATCAACTTCATCCAGCAGGAAAAAATGCTCCGGGGGCTGGAGGGCACCGGGTCTTATGAATCGGGATGGCACAGGGGCGTAACCGGCAAGCTGAAGAAGCTGATCGCCTACACGCCCATCCGCCTGCAGGGGCATTCTCCCCGAACATGGTCCATTGCGGTGGTCGCACCGACATCAGAAATCGAGGGGTTGGTCAAAAATGCCAATCATCGCCAGCTTTTGCTGCAGGTGCTTCTGCTCATTGCCATCGTTTCAGCAGCTTGTGCCGTGTTGTTTCTTGAAAAACGCTGGTCCCGTTCTCTCGAAATCGAGGTGAACGACCGGACGCATGCCCTGAGGCGATCCGAAGAAAAGTACCGATCGCTTGTGGAGAGTGCGGAAGATTTTATTTTCACCATAAGCAGAAAAGGCCATTTTCAATCTCTCAACCCGTTTACCGCCGGTTTTTTCGGGAAAGAACCGGACATTTTCATAGATATGCCGCTTTCATCACTGTTTCCGGAGCAGACTGCGGAAAAAATATTCGAACGCGCAAGACGGGTGTTTTTGGAGAAAAAAAGTGTAAGCGATATTGTTGAAATCTCAAAAACGGTCGGACGCACATGGATCAGCGCCAATTTCATTCCACTAAAGGACAAAAAAGGGGATGTCAGCGCTGTTTTGTGCATCGCAAGGGATATTACGGAGCAGAAAAACCTGGAAAGCCGGCTGATTAATGCTGAAAAACTTGCCTCCCTGGGAACCCTGGCGGCAGGCGTGGCACACGAAATCAACAATCCGCTTGGGGTGATACTCGGATTTTCAGATCTCCTGATCCGCAGCACCGACCCGGAAGGCCAGGACTACGAAGACCTGAAAACCATTGAGCGTCAGGGACTTCACTGCAAGCAGATCGTGGAAAACCTGCTCAGCTTTGCCCGCCACGGGGAAGAAACGTCTGAAACCGCCGATATCAAAAAATGTATCCGGGAAGTGGTGAAAATCGTCAAACATACCCTTGATATGAATGATATTGAACTGGACATGCACCTGCCCGATCCCCTTCCGGCGGTTATCGGAGATTTCAGGCAGTTTCAGCAGGTTTTTCTGAACATCATCAACAATGCCATATCCGCCATGCCCGACGGCGGAATGCTGGTTATATCCGGACGCATGGATGAGTCGAACCAAAGGGTGGTCATCGCTCTATCAGATACCGGCACGGGCATTGACGGAAAAGATATCAACCGCATTTTCGATCCTTTTTATACCACCAAGCCGGAGGGGGAGGGCACCGGACTTGGCCTTTTCGTCAGCTACGGTATTATCAGCCGATACGGAGGAACAATCGAATGCGAATCGAATACGGATATAACATCGGACAGACATGGCACCACATTTATCATTCGGCTGAAGCCGGCCACGGAGAGGAAAAGCAATGTCGAAAATTCTGATCATCGATGATGAAAAGGACATGCTGAGCCTGCTCAAACGCATTATCAGCGAGGGAAACGATCACGAAATCACGGTCCATAACGATCCGTTTTCAGCCATGGAAGATTTTGAAGCCCGTCCTTTCGACCTGGTGATCACCGATCTCAAAATGCCGAAAATGAATGGAATACAGGTTCTTGAGCGAGTAAAGGCGATCAATCCCGATATTCCGGTGGTTATTATGACGGCATACGCAACGATCGACACCGCCGTGGAGTCCACGCGGAAAGGGGCATTCGATTATATCAGCAAGCCGTTCCGGCGGGAACGGATTCTCGTGACCATGGAAAAAGCGTTGCAATGGCATACCCTTTTAGATGAAAATCGCCGCCTGCGCACCGCCATGGCCGATTCCGAAAATTTTGCAGATATCATTACGGATTCTCCCTTGATGCAGCATATCATTGCGCGTATCCGCCAGGTGGCGCCCACCATGGGAACGGTTCTGATCACAGGGGCGAGCGGCACGGGAAAAGAACTGGTTGCAAAAGCAATCCACCGGCACAGCCTCCGGCATGAAGGGAAAATGATCACGCTCAACTGCGCCGCCTTGCCCCCCGAAATCATGGAAAGTGAACTTTTCGGGCATATGAAAGGAGCGTTTACCGGCGCTTATAAAGATGCGAAAGGCGTTGTGGAAGAAGCCGACAAGGGAACCCTTTTTCTGGATGAAATCGGCGAATTGAATCCCCGTTTGCAGACGAGACTGCTTCGCCTTCTGCAGTATGGGGAATACAAACCCGTCGGAAGCGTGACTACCAGGACCGCGGACCTGCGCTTCATTGCCGCAACCAACCAGGACCTGACCGATGCCATCCGGGAAAGGCGCTTCCGGGAAGACCTGTATTATCGTCTCAACGTTATCCGGATTGACCTGCCAGGCTTACAGGAAAGAAGCGGAGACATTCCTCTTTTAAGCTATCATTTTCTTGCAAAATACAGCCGCATCAACAAAAAAAATATCCGGGAGATTTCCCCGGAAGCCATGGATGCGCTGCAGCGACATCAGTACACGGGCAACGTTCGCGAATTGGAAAACATTATCGAAAGGGGCGTGATTTTCTGCCAGGAAGACCGCCTGGAAAAGCAGGACCTTTGCCTTGAAGAAACCGTCGGCTTTCGGGAATACCTGCCCCATGACCCTGACCTATTCGCCCTGCCTTTTAAAGAAGCGCGGGAGGAGATGCGTAAACAATTCTACCGGGCATATATCACGGCGCTGCTCGAAAAAAGCGGCGGCAACGTCAGTCAGGCCGCTGAAACCGCAGGCATCCAGCGTCAGTATCTCCACCGGTTAATCAAGGACCTCGGCGTGGATAACGGGGGGAATCGGCCCGGACAATGATAACCGCCCGGGCCGGCAAATCGCCGGGGGCTGTTTTCAAAGGAGCCGTTTTCAATTGACAAAAGGCATTAAAAACAAATATTTTGTTGACAAAACGACATGCTGCGCAAGAAACGGCCGCAAACTGCGTGCAATACATACATGCAAGGACTTTTCATGGACGATAAAAACAATGATGCCGATGAAAGAATACGGCTGCTCCTGGTGGATGATGAAGAGGAGTATGTCAATGTGCTGGCAAACAGGCTGAATCGGCGAGGTATCGATGCGACCAAAACATACAGCGGCACCGGTGCGCTCCAGGCCATGCGGGAGAAAGAATTTGACGTGGCCGTTCTCGATCTCAAAATGGAGGACATGGACGGCATCGAGGTCTTGAAAATTTTCAAGCGGATGGACCCCAAAATGGAGGTGATCATGCTGACAGGGCATGGCTCCGCCACCGCCGCCAAACAGGGAATCGAGGCCGGCGCCTACGATTATCTGATGAAACCCTGCGAGCTCATGGAACTTGTCGAAAAGATCCGGGAAGCGGCGGAAAAACGGGGTCAACCCGGTTGTGAAGACAAACCCGCAGAGCATAATCCCTTATAACCAGACGATCCTTATGCCCCAAAAAATCATTTGCCTCATCCTGTTTCTAGTGCCGCTCGCTTTATTTTCCTGCGGAGAGGGTGGGGATGCAGTCTCGGTATCATTGGACAAACGCGAAGAAATCTCTTTCAGGGCGCAGGTCCCGGCCCTGACCTATGCGTATCTTCCCCAGTATTCCCACACCGAGTCCTTCCAGCGCCACCACCGGCTGGTGGAGTACCTGTCCGAGCAGACCGGGCTGTCCATCAGGCAGGTCTTTCCGGACACTTTTGATGATCATATCAATATGTTCGCCCAGGGCAAGATCGACATCTCCTATTCCAATCCGTTCGTCTATGTAAAGCTGGCCAACGGATACGGGGCTCTTGCCATGACGAGAATCATCGAGCAGGACGGCAGGGCTGAATTCCGGGGGCAGATCATTGCCCGCAGGGACAACAGGGAAGTCATGACCATCCAGGACTGCCGGAACAAATCCTGGGTGGCGGTTGATCCTTCGTCAGCAGGGGGGTACCTTTTTCCGTTGGGGCATTTTTTTGACCACGGGCTTTACCTGGAGGATTTCAAAGAGGTGGTCTTTGCCGGCGGCAGGCAGGAAAATGTTATCCTGGGCGTATATGCCGGACTTCACGAAATCGGATCCATCAGGGAAGGATCACTTCGCGTCGTGGAGGACAAAATCGATATCGACCAGATCAAGGTCATCGATAATACCCGGTGGTATCCGGGCTGGGTGTATGCGCACAGCCCCAGACTTCCGGAAGAGGTAGTACGGCAAATCCGGGAGGCCATGCTTGCGCTTGACTATCATGACAATCCCCTGCACAGAGACATCCTTGACGCTGCCCGGTTTATCGGTTTTGTCCCTTCCGATGACCAGGATTTCGATCCCATACGGGAATTGAGCAAAAAAGCAGGACTGGACCTTGACTGAACTTTTCCCAAATGTTTTCCGCGGTCTCAAACTGAAGACCAAAATCACCCTTGGCGTTACCGTCATGCTGGTGTTTTGCGGGCTTGGCATAACGGTCATCCTGTCCAACATGTCATCGGAAGCCCTTTTGGAGGAAGGGAAGAAAAGAGGCATGGCCCTTACCTCCGGCCTGGCCGTTCGCATGGCCGAACCGATCCTGGCCATGGATTTCCTGCACATGAAAAACCTCATCGACAATGTGTATAATCAATATGACGATGTGGTCTATGTCTTTCTGACGGATGCCAGTGATAATGTTCTGTCCCATTCTTTTTCCGGGGGCTTCCCCACGGATCTTCTCCGGGTCAACCGCAGCGGAGAAGAGCAGCAGCCGCTTCTTTTGTCAACCGAACAGGGATTTATCTATGACTTCAGCGCCAAAGTCGTCTTAGGGGAAAGAAACCTCGGTACGGTAAGACTCGGCCTGTCCCGGCAGGAAATGGACGCCCAGATTCACCGCCAGCGGCAGACGAGCCTTTTCAGCACAATGGGCATAGTGGGTTTGGGTATCATTCTGGCCCTGTGGTTTGCCCATACCGTAACCATTCGCTTGAACCGGCTGCGAAAATCGGCGGAAGCGATGATCGAGGGGAATCTTGATGTCCAGGCAGGCGTTACGCTGGATAAAAACTGCTGGGACATCATGGCCTGCAACCGCAGGGAATGTCCGGCTTATGGGGACACCCAGAGGCGCTGCTGGCACCTGCCGGGGACATTGTGCCCCAACTGCAACGGGCTGGAATACCCCTATAAAATAGGTGCATGCCGAAGTTGCCCCGTTTACCGGCGCAACTTCGGCGACGAAGTCCAGGAGCTTGCAGAAGCCTTTGACGTAATGGCCATCACGCTGAAAACGCACATTGAAGAGCTCACCCAGCGGGAAAAAACCATTGCAAGGCAGCAGAGCCTGCTGAAAACCATCATGGATGTGACCCCTGACTTCATTACCCTGCAGGACCGGAACCTGACCTATCAGGCTGCAAGCAAGGCCTTTTGCGATTATCTTACTCTCACGGAAGAAGCCATTATCGGCAAAACCGATTTTCAAATCTTTTCCGAACACCAGGCGGATCTGAATTTTCATGAAGACAAA
Organism: Desulfobacteraceae bacterium; assembly: GCA_011389515.1. Taxonomy (GTDB): domain Bacteria; phylum Desulfobacterota; class Desulfobacteria; order Desulfobacterales; family Desulfosalsimonadaceae; genus B1SED10-16. Next base: position 52,584 of record JAABUA010000002.1, on the reverse strand, counting down.
CAAATCCTTCTTTCCGGCCAACCGCTTTCCAAGCAGATAACCGTCAGGCGGCATGAAGAGCAGAAAACGCTTCATGTCATCAAGATCCCGGTCTATGACCAGGATGGGAGCATTATCGGACTTCTCCTTACGGCACGCGATATTTCCATACTCAAAAAATACCAGGAACAGCTGATTCAATCCCAGAAAATGGAGGATCTGGGCCGACTAGCCGGCGGCGTAGCGCATGAAATCAACACTCCGCTGGGGATCATTCTTGGTTATACGCAGCTGCTGATGGAAGATATCACGGATGAAAATCGAATAGATGACCTGAAAATAATAGAAAAACAGACCCGGATCTGCCGCAAGATTGTTGCTGACCTTCTCAGCTTTTCCAGGTATTCCGAATCCGCGAGCGAGACCGTGGATATCAATGAATCCCTCCGGGAGGTCATTAAACTGGTGGAGCAGATCTTTTTTTTAAATCATATCCAGATGCGGTTCTCCGCAGATGAAAACATCCCTCCCCTGACCGGCGACCGGGAAAAACTCAAGCAGGTCTGGCTCAACCTGCTCAACAACGCCGCCGACGCCATTGGCCAAAACGGGGAAATTTATGTCGAATCCAAGCTATGCGCCCACAGGCAACGGGTAGTGGTGAGTATTGCCGATACGGGCAAAGGTATAAAAGAAGAACACTTGAGAAAGATATTCGACCCCTTCTTTACCACCAAGCAGGTGGGCAAAGGCACAGGACTGGGACTTTCGGTCTCATTCGGAATTATTCAGGAGCATGGCGGAAGCGTATCCGCCCTGAGCCCACCCCCAAGGGAATACCTTCCTGAAGACTTTCCCCAATCAGCGGATCTCGGTCCGGGTGCGGTTTTTGTTATTGAACTTCCCTTGAAGGCGTCGTAAAAAGTACCATCTACTGCGTTGTAACAATTTTTCATCCGCTCAACATACTACATGTATGCCTTCGCGCATGAAAAATTGATACGCCTTGTATATGGAACTTTTAACTTAGCCATCTGTTACGTATCTTGTTACTTTTTAGGAAGTCGTCTCACTTGGGAACCACAAAAAAATAACCGGAGGAAACAAATGGCAACCATTGCCGCGCTTGATGATGTTTATGACGAAGGCATCCTGATCCAGAGAATCCTCAAAAGAAAGGGGCACACGGTGCATCCGTTTACCGAGGAAGAGGACTTTTTGTCATTTATAAAAAAGGAGCCGATCGACCTGGCCATCCTCGACATCAAGCTCAAAAAACTGAGCGGCGTAGACGTCCTGGAGGAAGCGAAAAAAATATCTCCGGCAATAAAGGCGATCATGCTCACGGGTTTCCCGACCATTGAAACCGCCCAGAAATGTCTCGAACTTGGCGCGGATGAGTATCTGGTAAAGCCCATTGACATCTATGAACTCGAGGAGAAGGTGGAAAAAGTTTTATCCCGGAAATCGTCGGGCTAACCATCATGTGGATGAACCAACTCTTCAGCTACTGGTCCAGGCAGTTATTTGCACCGGGCACGCTTCTTCGCAAAAAATATCAATATTTCAGAGATTTGCTGGCCCTTGACCGCTATTGCCTGGAAAAAATGGCCGAGATCGAAGAGGTCCATTACCGGCGCCGCCTTTGCGATTATGCCCGGGTGGTAAGGCTTTGCCATGAACTGGACCGGGGCGTCGGCAATCTCATCAAGAGCCTCATCGCCTTGAACCCCCTGCGCTACAGGGGGCTGCGGGACTATCATAAAAAAGTGTCATTTTATCTTGATTTTGCCTTGCGCATGGATGCTCCGGATACAGCGCCCCCTTTTGTCCTGGGTCTGGAGAAAGATTTACGCCGGGAGCCGGAAGAAGCCCTTTTGGGCGGAAAAGCCAGGAATTTCATGCGTATCCGGCAGATGGACTTCCCAACCCCGGGCGGCTTCTGCATCACCACCCGCGCCTTCAACACCGTAGTTGCTGCCAACGGGCTTCGCCCAAAAATCAATGAAATACTAAGCCGGATCTGCCTGGAATCCGTTGAAGACCTTGAGAAAAAATGCAACGATATCAGAGAACTTTTTTTGAAAACGACAATTCCCGATGACGTTCAAAAAGAAATCGATGCACAGATGAAAACACTTTCGGCATCCAAACTGGCGGTTCGCTCCAGCGCCTTTGGTGAAGACAGCAACCTGAGTTTTGCGGGGCAGTATAAAAGCATGCTGCACGTAAGGCCCGAAGACATATACGAAGCCTATAAGCAGATCCTGGCCAGCAAGTATACGCCCCGCGCCATTACATACCGGATTCATGAAGGACTTGCAGACGAACTGCTGCCCATGGCCGTTTTGGTTCTGGAAATGGTGGATGGCAGGGAAAGCGGGGTGGTCTATTCATCCGGCATCAAAGACAAGGATGAAATGGGGGTGTATATTGTTGCCGGTCTTGGCGACAAGCTGGTCAGCGGAGAGAAGAAAGCAAAAGAAATTTTTATTGACAAAAAAAAGGGCGTTGATGTTTCTTCCGGACTCCCCCGGTACATGGAAAACCTCTTCAACTTTGCTCTGGCGTTGGAAAAATCATTTGGAAAACCACAGGACATTGAGTGGACGGTGGATCCGGCGGAAAACATCCTGCTGCTCCAGACCCGGCCGCTGCAGGCCATTACGCCGGACAGCGAGGCTCCCGGTGTTGATCTTCCGGTGCTGGCCAAAGGAGAATGGGCCAGTCCGGGACTAGCCAGCGGGAACGTATTTACCCTGGAATCAAACAAAGACACTTCCAAAATTCCCCAGGGAAGCATCGTGGTGGCCGGCGGTCTGTATCCCGAGCTGACCTCGGCACTGGGAATCCTTGGGGGGGTAATTGCGGAGGAAGGAAGCGCTGCCAGCCACTTTGCCACCATTGCACGGGAAAGTTCGGTTCCGGTCATCATCAATGTAACCGGCGCGGTGAAAACGTTTCAAAACGGACAAATGGTCACCATAGACGGGAACAGGGGGCTTGTTCATGACGGCAAGGCTTCGACCGCGAAGCAGTTTTCCGGCAAAAAAAAGACATGGCTCACGGAAAAAATGAACAATATTCTGGAAACGGTTTCCAGCCTGAATCTCACGGATGCCCAGTCAGAAGGTTTTGTCCCCCAAAACTGCCGATCCATGCACGATCTGATACGGTTCACCCATGAAATGGGGGTTCGGGAGATGTTCTCCATGACGGATCGCAAAGGTAGGGGCCTTTACCAATCCAAGGTACTCGACCTGGACATTCCCCTGGTCTTTCGCGTGCTGAACCTGGAAAAGGGGCTGACCGAAAGGGGGGATGAAAGACCCCGGGTCGCCATGGAGGACGTCACGTGCAAGCCTTTTCGGGCCATGTTTTCCGGACTGGGGCACGAGAAAATCGAATGGGACCCGAATATGAAACATTTTGACTGGGAAGCGTTTGACAAAGTAAGCGCCGGGGTGTTTTCTCCCGAGAAGTCCGCCCTTCTCAGCAGTTATGGCCTGCTGGCCGAAGATTACATGCATGCCCTTATCCGTTTTGGGTACCATTTTGTGGTTGTGGACGCAATGCTTTGCAGGGAAGCGGAACAAAATTACATCCAGTTCAGCTTCAAGGGGGGCGGCGCAGAAGCGTCCCAGAAGCTGATGCGCCTTGAAGCCATTCGGATCGTTCTTGAAAGATACGGCTTTGACACGGATGTGCGCGGCGACCTGCTCGAAGCGGAATACAAACGGAAAAGCGATGAAGAAACGGGAAAAAGGCTTACCGTGATCGGATTTGTTCTGGGCAAAACCAGACTCATGGACATGCGCATGAACCAGGAAAAAATCAAGAAGCACGCCGATGCGTTTATCAGAGAAATTGACGAGATTCTGGCCGTTTAAAAAAAGAGACGCGGGCGACTGCGTAAGCTGGGTGACGCCAAGCCTTGCCGCCGGTCATGCGCCCATGTCCTATGATCAGCTCGATCGCCTCAAAAAAGCGGGCATCGATGCCATTATAAACCTTTGCGCCGAGTTTCCGGATTTGCCTTTGATTGAACAAAAAGCCGGATTTGACGTCTACTACCTTCCCATAGAAGATGAAGAAGTCCCGAAAATGGAAAGCATGGATGATGCCCTGGAGTGGATCGACGAATCGATTTACTTGGGTAAAAAAGTGCTGATTCACTGCCGCCATGGTATCGGGCGAACCGGAACCATTGTTTCGGCCTACCTTCTGCGAAAAGGACTCAGCGCCCGGCGGGTAAAGAAAAAGCTTAAAAAATTGCGATCCCAGCCATCGACCTACTGCCAGTGGAAACTTCTCAGGCAATACGGCCGCTGTCAGTGTGCCCTCACGACCCGCGAACCGAGCCTTGAAAACAAAAACCGTGTGGATCTCAATCCATTTTTTGACGACCTGGAGACTATTTTCGACCGGGTGGAGCCGGAAATATCCGCCCCGGCAGAACGCTGCGGACGCGATCACATGCGCTGCTGCCGGGAAAAGGTTTTCGTGAGCTTTGCAGAGGCGGTCTACATTTCCCAGAAAATAAATACCATGCTCCCCATGGAAAGGCGGCGGGAACTCATCAGCCAGTCGCTTGACGCCCTTGCTGCCCGGTCCGCGTCCGGGCGCGGTGCCGTTGTCCAGGCGGAAAAACTCCTCTGCCCCTTTAACCGGAACGGAAAATGTTCTTTTTATGATCAGCGCCCCCTGGCCTGCAGGCTTTATGACCATAAAAAACGTAGCGGGAAGGACAGAAAAAAGATCCTCCAGGATGTCCAGGGGGTATCCGGGAACCTGTTTTTTGCCTACAGGGGAAGCTTTTTAAAGGAGGATCTCCTCTTTGACCTCAATGAGGTCATATCCGGCAAATACGTACAGAAATTTTTCCATGCCCGGACGAATGGACAATAAAAACAGCACCCATTAAATATCCTTGTGATACAACTGAAGGGCCTTCACTTCCGGAAATCCTTCCCGGCGGGCATGAATTCCCTTGGCGGTCGCCACCGCGGCGGCAATCGTCGTTATATAGGGCACCTTGAACCGAATAGCGGTTTTGCGAATATAGGAATCATCTTCCTGGCTGTCTTTTCCACTGGGCGTATTGATGACCAGGTTCACCTCCCGGTTTTTAATGGCGTCGACAATATCCGGCCGACCGTGGCCAAGCTTCTTTAAGATCTCCGATTCTATGCCGTGCTTTTCCAGAAACGCCTTGGTCCCGTTGGTGGTGTATATTTTAAATCCCAGATCCGAAAAAAGCCTTGCCGGAAGCACAACGCTTGGTTTGTCCTTGTCCGCGACAGTGATCAGCACGCTTCCCTCGATGGGCAAAGACGTCTGGGTGGCTTCCTGGGCCTTGTAAAACGCCATGCCAAAGGAATCGGCAAGCCCCAGAACCTCACCGGTGGAGCGCATCTCCGGGCCAAGCAGCGGATCGACTTCCGGAAACATGTTAAAGGGGAACACCGCTTCCTTGACGCCGTAATGGGGAATCAGTTTCCGCTCGAGGGCAAAATCCGAGAGTCTGTCCCCCAGCATGATCTTTGTCGCGATCCGCGCCATGGCGAAACCGCATACCTTGGAGACGATGGGAACCGTGCGTGATGCGCGCGGATTGGCTTCCAGAATATAAACCATATCATCCGCAATGGCGTACTGGATGTTCATGAGCCCCACCACCCCGAATTCGACAGCGATTTTACGCGTATACTCGATGATGGTATCCACATGCGTCGGGGGTATGCTCACCGGCGGTATCACGCAGGCGGAATCTCCGGAATGAATGCCCGCGAATTCGATATGCTCCATTACGGCAGGCACAAACGCATCCCTACCGTCGGATATGGCATCGGCCTCGGCCTCGATGGCCGATTCAAGATAGCGGTCGATAAGAATGGGGCGCTGCGGCGAGATGTCCACGGCCGCTGCCAGGTAGCGCTGCAGCATGGACTCATCCATAACGATTTCCATGGCCCTGCCGCCCAGCACATAGGATGGCCGCACGATAAGGGGGTATCCGATCTGCTTGGCAATGGCCAGCGCTTCTTCAAAAGAGTGGGCCATGCCCGATTCCGGCTGAGGGATTCCCAGGTTCCGGACAATTTTATTGAACCGGTCCCTGTCCTCTGCCAGGTCGATGGTTTCCGGGGAGGTGCCCAGGATCTTCACGCCGGCCGCTTCGAGCTCACCCGCGATATTGAGCGGGGTCTGCCCGCCGAACTGAACGATAACGCCTTCGGGTTTTTCCTTTTCGTATATGGACAAGACGTCTTCCACCGTCAACGGTTCGAAATACAGCTTGTCCGATGTGTCATAATCCGTGGAGACCGTCTCCGGGTTGCAGTTGACCATGATGGACTCAAATCCTGCCTCCCGGATGGCGAACGCCGCGTGAACGCAGCAGTAATCAAATTCAATCCCCTGTCCGATCCGGTTGGGGCCGCCGCCCAGGACCATGATCTTCTTCCGCTCGGAGACCGGCACTTCATCCTTTGCGCCGCTGTATGTGGAGTAATAATATGCCGCATCTTTGACGCCGGAGACCGGCACGGCGTTCCATGTTTCAACAACGCCAATGTCTTTGCGCCTTTCCCGGAGGTCTGCCTCTTTCACGCCGAGCAGCCTTGCAAGATATCCATCGGCAAACCCGTCCTTTTTGGCGCGGGTCAGAAGATCGTCCGGGAGAAGCTGCCCCTTGTGCGTGAGAATCTCCTCTTCAAGATCAACCAGCTCTTTCATCTGCTCGATGAACCACCGTTTTATCCGGGTGATTTCATAAAGGCGACCGATATCCGCACCTTTGCGAAGGGCTTCATACATGATGAACTGGCGCTCGCTGGTTGCCGCGCCCACAAGATCATAGAGCTCTTCCAGGGTTTTCCGGTTGAAATCCTTGGCGAATCCAAGCCCGTAGCGATTGATCTCCAGGGAACGGATGGCTTTCTGAAACGCCTCCTTGTAATTTTTCCCGATGCTCATGACCTCGCCCACGGCCCGCATCTGGGTTCCCAGCTTGTCTTCCACACCGTCGAATTTCTCAAACGCCCACCGGGGAAACTTGACGACCACGTAATCCCCCGAAGGCGTATATTGATCTAAGGTGCCGTCCCGCCAGTAGGGGATTTCATCCAGTGTCATACCTCCTGCGAGCATGGCTGAAATAAGGGCGATGGGAAACCCCGTGGCCTTGGATGCGAGCGCGGACGACCGCGACGTACGCGGATTGATTTCGATGACCACCACGCGGCCGGTATCCGGATCATGGGCAAGCTGGATGTTCGTGCCGCCGATAACTTCAATGGCTTCCACAATGGCGTATGATATTTCCTGAAGCCTTTTCTGAAGGGCTTCATCGATGGTCAGCATGGGGGCGGTACAAAAGGAATCCCCCGTATGAACGCCCATTGGGTCCACGTTTTCGATAAAACACACGGTAACGAGCCGGTTTTTTGCGTCCCTCACCACTTCGAGCTCAAGCTCCTCCCATCCGAGAACGGACTCCTCGATGAGAACCTGGTTGATGATGCTTGCGGCCAGCCCGCGGGATGCGACATTTCGCAGTTCCTCGACGTTGTAAACCATTCCGCCGCCGGTGCCCCCCATGGTGTACGCCGGCCGGATGACGACCGGATATCCCAGCTCTGCGGCCACGGCTTCCGCGTCCTCCACCGTATTAACGGCCCTGCTCTTCGGCATTTCAACGCCGATTTTGTCCATGGTCTGCTTGAAAATGGTTCGGTCTTCACCGCGTTCAATGGCCCCGGCATTGACGCCGATAAGCTTGACGTCAAAACGGTCCAGTACGCCGTTATTGTTCAGTGCGGAGGAAAGGTTCAGCGCAGTCTGTCCGCCGAGGTTGGGCAAAAGCGCATCCGGGCGTTCTTTTTCGATAATCCGCTCCAGTGTTTGCGCATTTAACGGTTCAATGTACGTTATATCCGCCATTTCCGGGTCGGTCATAATGGTGGCGGGATTGGAATTGACCAGCACGATCTCGTAGCCAAGGGCGCGAAGCGCTTTGCACGCCTGGGTTCCGGAATAATCGAATTCGCATGCCTGACCGATGATAATCGGCCCCGACCCGATAATCAGAACCTTTTTAATATCTTCTCTTTTGGGCATAACCGCTCCTTCGTAATCTTAAAATGATGTCGGGTTTCTTTTACGAAATCAAACGCTCCATTGACAACAAAAATTTGAATTTTTTTTGGCGACAGACTGCAGGAAGGATACGCATGCCGTTTCTATGCGTTTCGCCCCATCTTTTTTATAAGGGTCTGAAAGGCCCGGTTGAGGCGTATAAACTGTTCATGATTCCCTCCCTTGTCTGGATGACACCTATGAGCCTTCTCCCTGTACTTTTTTGTCAACGATTTTACGGTCATCTGCGACAAGTCCAAACGGGAGATCCCCATCACGGAAAGGGCTTCATCAACGGGCATTGATTTCTGCCGGGGGGCCGGCCGGAATCCGTGGTGGCGCTTTTTGAACTGCCACATCAGGTCTTCCATGTAACGGCTTCCTTCAAATTCGATATCAAAAAACCAGAATGCATACCGAAGCAGGTACTCACTGACGCGTTCTGAAAGGCCCAGATCCCCCCAGAAAGATGCATCCGCATGGATTCTGCAGAATTCTTCGATAAATGCCCGGTCCACTTTTTCCTGGTCAAGGGCCTGCGGAAACCGATAAGAAATCTCACTTTCAAAATGCCCCGCAACGTTGAAGACAGCATAGACGTAGTTCTTTTTTTCCCTGTTTCCCAGAATATTTTCCATTTCCATGAACTGCTGCTCGATTTCATCCCGGGATTTATCCAAAAGCTTCCGGAAAATTTTTTTCGGTACATTGCCGATCCCGCGCATATCCAGTTCGCCAAAACGCAGATAGTGCATTCGGCGCTTGTCGAACATGGTAAATTTCTCCGTTTCGCATCTCTTTTTCTGCTCCATCAACGACTGCCGCCTGCCGGGGGCAGGCCTGGAAAACCTGTCAATAACACGGCGGGTATCCGGATGCAGAAACAGTCGGAAAAGGGTTTCAAGTTCCTCCGTATCCGGCTTGACGCCGGCATTTTCGATGGTTTCGATAAGTGCCGGGTCGAAATAAAACGCAATGCCATCGTCGGGATAGATGATGAACTTTTCCGGGCTTGTTCCCAGACTGCATATTTCCCGGCTTTTTATGTCGGCTCCGTCCCAATGGCTCTCACGAAGATAATAACTGACTTTTTTTTTCAGATATTTTCTGGCCAGATACATGTTAAAACCCTTTACCCAATAAAAGCATCACTGACGACTCCGTAAAAAGTCCAATATCTGCGTTACGCGCGATCCCTCAGAATCTCACGTACGCTAAGTACGCTGCATTCTTCGGGATCGCGCAAGCCTTGATCTTGTCACGCCATGGCGTGATTACGAAGTCGTCTGATCGAGACTTTTTACGGGTGCATCATCACTGTTTGTCAAAACGACAAACGAATTGTATAATAATCGAAACCATTGAAAAAAACAAATAAAGTACAGTTTACTAAGAGGTACACCCATGGCACTTTACCTGGTTCAGCACGGAAAAAGCCTGTCAAAGGAAATCGACCCGGAACAGGGGCTCTCAGAAAGGGGCATCCGGGAAGTGGAAATCATCGCCGAAACGGCCGCCGCATACAATGTGAAAGTGGGCCGCATTGAACACAGCGGGAAAAAACGGGCCGCCCAGACCGCGGAACTTTTTGCCGGAAAACTTGGCATGCCCAAAGTATCTGTATCAGAAGGGATGAAACCGCTCGATGATGTTACAAGCAAGGCGGCCGCGCTTACCCCCGGCGCCGACCTCATGCTGGTCGGCCATTTGCCTTTCATGGAGCGAATGGCCTCTTACCTGACAACCGGTTCCACGGACTACAAGGTTTTTATATTCCAGAATGGCGGCATCGTCTGCCTTGAGAAGCTCGAGGATTCAGCGCTCTGGGCCATTACGTGGGCCCTGATGCCCCATGTGGGATAGATAACCCCGAAGAACGGTAAAAACGTTTTTCTACCTTGCTTCCAGGGCAAATTTCTGGCATATATTTTCTTTTTCAGCAGACACACCCCCCGTACATCCGGCAGAAACCGCGCCCCGCACCTGTCGGCACAACGCCTGTGCTGAAATGTGCACGGGGGAAAACCTGAACAATGACAAGTAATTATGTTCTACTGCAGAAAGGGATAGCCCATGGAACGGGAGGTGTTACGAAAAAAGCAGTCGCTTGAAATCGATATTGATGCGGTGGGTGCGGTTATCTTGGCCGCTCAAAAAGAAAACGGGGAAATTCCCTGGAACATCGGAGGAAAGACCGATCCATGGGACCACGTGGAGGCGGCAATGGGGCTTGCCATTGCCGGGCATGTGTACGCTGCCCAAAAAGCCTACCAGTGGCTGGCCGAAAACCAGCTCGAAGACGGAAGCTGGTATGCGGCCTACCAGGATGGCGCACCCAGCGACCGGACGCGCGACACCAACATGACCACATATGTTGCCGTGGGCGTTTTCCACCATTTTCTTCTGACGGGGAATACCGGTTTTCTGGAAACCATGTGGCCGGTTGTGGAAAAAGCCATCGACTTCGCTGCCGGAATGCAGGCACCGACCGGTGAGATATACTGGGCCAAAAGCCCGGATCTGAAAGTGGATCCCATGGCGCTTTTGACCGGTTCAAGCTCGATTTTCATGAGCATGAAATGCGCCCTTGCCATTGCCAGACAGATCGGCGTGGATCGCCCGGACTGGAAAAGGGCCGCGCTGAAGCTCAAAAAGGCCATCAAGCACGGATATCACCTTTTCAATATCACCAAATCCCACTATTCCATGGACTGGTTTTACCCGGTTTTAACCGGCGCACTCACCGGGGAGGATGCAAAAAAACGGATCGACCAGCATTGGAAAAAATTTATCGTGGAAGGCATGGGGGCGCTTTGCGTTTCCAACCGGCCATGGGTAACCATCGCAGAAACGTCCGAACTGGTCATCGCGCTTGCGGCAGCAGGAAACCAAAACGTCGGGGAGATCGTGTATAACTGGCTGCTGGACCGCAAGTTTGACGACGGTTCATACTGGTGCGGATTTACCTACCCGGACATGGTCATCTGGCCGGAAGACAAGATTACCTGGACAAACGGCGTCGTCATCATGGCAGCGGACGCACTTTACCACCTGACGCCTGCCAGCGCGCTTTTCAGTCATGAATACTGGGAAAAATCAAGCATTCTGGATTAAACGCCTGACGAAAAGGCCCGGCATCTGCGATGCATTAAATGACAAAACAGGCTTTACCCTTGAGAAGAGACCACCGACCCTATTTTATAAAAAGCGCCTTCATGAAATTGCAGGCGCTCTATTCCCACTACTATATCCGCCCCCAATTCGACGCTCTTGGTGAAGGATATCTTTTTATACATCCTTGGAATATAAAGATTTTCGGCAGCGGTATTACCATTGGCGACCATGCCAACATCCTGACCACATCCGACAACAAGGTCCGGCTGACCGTCTGGCCCCAGGAAAAAGGCATGGGAAGGATCGCCATCGGCAGTTACTGTCTGATATGCCCCGGCGTGCGAATCAGTTCTGCACACGAGATCATCATAGAAGACAACTGCATGCTGGCAGGCGCTGCTTTTATAACGGATTCCGACTGGCATGGCACATATGACCGGCTGACCACCATCGGCCGGACCGCCCCGGTCCATATCAAGGACAACGTGTGGCTCGGAGACAAGGTCACTGTATGCAAAGGGGTAACCATCGGGGAAAACAGCATTATCGGGGCCGGTTCGGTTGTCGTCAGGGACGTTCCCCCAAACGTCATTGCCGGCGGGAATCCCGCACGCATGGTAAAGCAGCTCGATCCGGAACAACCGCTTGTCAAGCGGCAGAGCTGGTTTGCCGACCCGGATCAGCTGAAGCGGGAAATCGATGCACTGGACCGGCAGAACCTTGAAAAAAATACCGTTTTGGGCTGGATCCGGACAATGATCAAGCCGGGAATTCATGACTAATGGCAACCATAAATGACATCGTTCTCGTATACCTCGAAGACCAGCCGCTTTTCTTCGCCCGGATTGAAGATATCAACCCGGACCACAAAAAAGACTGGTACCATGTAACCCTTTTGGTTCTCCAGGTCCCGGTGCAGACGGTCACCTGGACGCTGCGCGACGTCTATATCAGCGGAGCGGAATTCACTATGGGCGGAAAAAAGATGCGCCTTGAAAAAGTGGTAGCGCCCAAAGAAGAAACAGTACCGGAGAGCGCCCCGAAACAAACCGGAGAAAATGGGAGTGCCACCGTAATTTCCTTTACCCCCCGCAAGCCGGACAAACAATAATTTCCTGACCCTCCCATGACAAAGAAAATCGTTATTTCCGCCTCGCGGCGAACCGATATCCCGGCGTTTCACATGGACAGCTTCATGGACGGGATCAAGCGCGGCGCCTTTCATGTGAAAAATCCTTTCAACCGCCGGATTTCAGTGGTCCCGGCCACACCCGATGCGGTTCACTGCATCGTTTTCTGGTCCAAGGATTTCAGCCGGTTTTTAGACGGCGGCTACGGCACCCGGCTCAAACAAATGGGCTATGAGCTTTTCTTTCTCTTTACCGTCAATTCTTCATCGACCCTGCTGGAACCGAACCTCCCAACGCTTGAAGAGCGAATCTTGCAGGCGGAAAAACTGGTGGATCAATATGGCGCAGGGTCTCTGTGGTGGCGTTTCGACCCGATTTGCTTCTATACATACGGCGACGACAGCGTCCGGAACAACCTGAGCGATTTTTCCAGAATCGCCTGGCAGATGGCGGATTTGGGCATAGACCGCTGTATTACCAGCTTTGTGGACATCTATGCAAAAACAGCGCGCCGGGTGAAAAAGATTTCCGGATTTTCATGGCTGGATCCGCCCATGGCAAAAAAAATCCGGGTCATTCATAAAATGGCGGATCTCCTTGAATCATTGAATATTTCATTGTATACATGCTGTGAAAATGAACTTGCGGCCAACCTGCCCCGGGGCGTAAACGCTACGACAGGGGGGTGTGTTTCCGGCCGCGACCTGCAGAAACGCTTCGGAGGCCGGATTTCCCTTGCAGGAGATTCCGGGCAGCGGCGGGGCAAGGGGTGCAAATGCACGGTCTCCCGGGATATCGGTTGCTACGATGCACACCCGTGCGGTCATGGCTGTCTGTACTGCTATGCGGGGAGGTAAGAAGGGGTGAGAAAGGGAAGTAGAGTGGACTTAGTGGACTGTCCACCGCCCTCTGCCCATCGCCCTCTGCCCACCAGGCCGAACCATTAAAATACAAATCAAAAGCGCAATAAAACCGTGACCAGACAAATCAACATAGGCCCCGTCACCCTCGAAAATCCAACCATCCTGGCGCCCATGGCCGGAATCACCGACGTGCCGTTCAGGCGCATGGCGCGGGAAAACGGCTGCGCCCTGGTGTGCTCTGAGATGATCAGCGCCAACGGCATGATTTACGGCCAGGAAAAAACCCTTGCCTATCTGACCATGAGCGATTCTGAAAAACCGGTCTCGATCCAGATTTTCGGGAAAGACCCTGCCATCATGGCGGATGCTGCAGCCATGGCCGCCGGGCGCGGCGCGGATATCATCGACATCAATTTCGGCTGCTCGGTTCGAAAAATCCTGAAAAACGGTTATGGCGCCGCCCTCATGAAAGATTTGTCCGCCGCAACAATCCTGCTTGAGACAGTCCGCAGCGCTGTTTCCACCCCCCTTACCATCAAGATGAGAAGCGGGTTCGATGCCTCTGGAGAGGACGCGGTTGCCCTGGCCCGCATCGCCGAAGATTGCGGCGTGGATGCGGTTGCCATCCATCCCCGGACCGTAAGCCAGCTTTTCCGGGGAAGAGCAGACTGGTCCGTCATCACGGCGGTGAAAAAAGCGATTTCCATCCCGGTTATCGGCAACGGGGATATTGTCCAGCCGGAAGATGCCCTTGACATGATTGAAAAAACAGGATGCGATGCCGTGATGATCGGCAGGGGCGCCGTTTCAAACCCCTGGATTTTTCAGCAGGTGACCGCGCTTCTTAAAAGCCGCCCGGCGCCGGACATACACCTTGAAGAGCGGTGCAATATGATTTTGCGCTACGTCAAAGATGCAATGGAAGCCTACGGGGAGACGCGCGCTGCGAGAATGATGCGCAGCCGCCTTGGATGGCTGGTGAAGGGAATGCCGCATGCAGCGCGCTTTCGGGAAGACATCAAACAAATCGAAACCCACAGCCAGGCAACGGAGATCGTTTCCGAGTATTTCACAAGGATCGGGAAGCACATGGAAAATGAACGGGGAGCAATACATGCCGTCTAAATAGCGCCCGATCCTTCCATAACCCGCATGGCGGCTTTTTCAAAAAGCGCCACGCCAAAACCCAGCGATGCAAACCGCTTGTCCTTTGTCTGGCCGTGATAATACCGGTAATAAATCTGCTGGGCGATGACTGCCAGGCGAAAAATCCCGAATGCATAGTAAAAATCCATATTTTTACTATCGCGCCCGGATATTTCGGTATACAGGTCGACGATCTGTTTTCGGGTCATCATTCCTTCCAGGTGGGTCGGCTGCATCACCAGCAATTGCATCTCATCCGGATCATCGCGGTTGACCCAGTAGGCCAGGGAACATCCGAGATCCATCAACGGATCACCCAGCGTGGTCATCTCCCAGTCCAGTATGCCGATGATATCAAGGGGATTTTCCGGATGGAGCACCAGGTTGTCAAACTTGTAGTCATTGTGGATGATACACGGAAAAGGCGTATCCGCCGGCTGGTTTTTCCCGAGCCAGGAAATGACTTCTTCAAAATCCGGAACATCCGGCGTTTTTGCGTCCCTGAAGCGCCTGGCCCACCCATTGACCTGCCGATGGACATACCCCTGGGGCTTTCCGAAATTTTCCAGCCCGATGGCTTTATAATCCAGGCCGTGAAGCCTGCAGAGCAGATCAACCATGTTCCTGCACAGCGCGGTTGCATCCGTTGGCGAGAGCGACAGGCCGTCGGGCAGTTTTCTTCTCAGGATGATCCCTTTGATCCGCTCCATAACATAAAAAGGGGCGCCGATGATGGATTCATCCTCGGTATACGCAAGGGGTCTGGGACAATAGGGGAAAACCGGGTGAAGGGCGCTCAGAATTCTGTACTCTCGCCCCATGTCGTGGGCGGTAGCCGCTTTTTTCCCGAAAGGAGGGCGGCGAAGAACCAGTTCGCGGCCTCCCCCTGTAATCAGGTAGGTGAGGTTGGAAAACCCGGAGGGAAACTGCTGAATTTCAATGGAACCGGAGAAGCCGTCAATGTTTTCCTCCAGAAAGGATGCAACGGCAGAAGCATCCAGCGATTCTCCTTCCCTTACATCCTGAGGTTGATCCAAAACAGCCATCTTCACTCCTTTCAGGCTACTGGCGCCTTGGCCAGGATCGCCGATTCAACAAAGGAAATCACGAATTCTGCATATGCCTCCACAGAAATGTGGCGGCGCGAATATTTCCAGCGCTTGACATACCAGTCCTGGAGCAGGGCTTTGATTACGCCGGCTGTCAGCGTGGAATCGATTGCCTTGTATACCCCCTCTTTCTGCCCTTCAAGCAGGACGTCATGAAAGACCTGCTCCGTAAACAGTTCGCTTTCAATGGATCGTTTCCGCTGTATTTTATCGAGATTCTTGGTTTCCATGTACGCGAAATAGAACCAGGGCTGCATCACTTCGGTAAGATACAGATGAACCCGGATTAGCGTGCGCATTTTTTTCAGAGAGGAATCTTCCGGGCTCACATGGTCGAAGAGCACCTTTCCCACAATCCGGCGCCCCTGTTTCTGAATCATTTCCAACAGTTCATCCTTGCTGGAAAAGTAGGAATAAAGCGCTCCCATGCTCAGCCCTGAAGCGCTGCTCAAGTCACGCAGGCTCATGGTATGAAAGCCTTTTTCATTGGAAAGCTTCAGCGTGGTATGAAAAATATTGACCAGATTCCTGATGGCCACCGGCTCTTTCTTGATCTTTATGGACTGCTGGTTTTCATGGAAAATCTCGCGACAGATCTCTTCCATGGAAAGAAGGGCCATTTGCCTGAATGTATCAAAGCAGATTTTTTCCGTCTGTTTTGCTGCCGTTTCCATAATCAGATATAAACGCTCCTTTTTTCTTGACCTGCCCTGCTGTCATCTTTCTACCCGCATCACCGGAAACTGTCAATCAAAAAACGAGCGATCGTTCTATTTAAGCGGCAGGATGCAGGCTGCTAACCGGCCTCCGGATAATGCGCGCTTACCGTCGTTGCGATTCCGCCCCTTGCCGTAAATTCGCCCGTTACGGTCATATTTCTGGGCGCAAGCACGGCAACGAGGTCTTCGAGTATCCGGTTAACGGCATTTTCATAGAAAATTCCCACGTTCCGATATTGCAGGAGATAGTACTTGAGGGATTTAAGCTCGATGATATGGGAGCCCGGCGTATACCGTATGGTAATGCAGCCGAAATCGGGCAGGCCGGTCCGGGGGCACACGGACGTGTATTCCGGCTGCGATATGACCACGTCTATCTTACGGGCATAGTGATACAAAATAGGCTCAAGCATGGATGTGACGATACTATCCTGGGATTCAGGCGGCTTTCCCGTTATTTTTCCATTTGCATCTTCCATTGACGTGTCCTTACATATGGGTAAATACAATTTTTTGCCCTTCCCGGGACGGAACCGATCCGGATACCGTTTTTCAAAGGGCCTGAATTGTTCTTTGTTGTGATGAACCATAAATAATAATAAGATGCATGTCAATTGGAGACGAAAAAGGGGCGGCCTGGAAGGTGATACTTCACACTGCAGATATTGGACTTTTTACGGTGCCATCAAGCTTGATTGGTTTAATTTCATACCAAGCGGTTCCGGGTGCCCGTAGCAACAATTGCAGGGGGTTGCTTATCGCTCATGGCGAAGTGTAGACAAGCGGCCTGTGGCCCTGCAGTTTAATCACAGGACGCGTTCTCCTGCTATTGCCAGGGCAATACCAGAAACCCCTTGGTTGAAATTGTCCTTAATACTCGCGGGAGCATGGGGGTGGCCGGCGACAGGAGAAAACACTTTTTAACAGGGGGCAATATGAAGCAACTGATAAAAATCGGCCCGATATTTACGGATCTGTATGAACTGACCATGGCGCAATGTTATTTTGCGGAAAATATAAACGACGAGGCCGCATTTTCATTGTTTGTTCGGGGATATCCGGAAAACCGGAGCTACTATGTCTGTGCCGGGCTTGAAGAAGCGCTTTTTGAGATACTTGATTACACCTTTTCGGATCAGGACCTGTCATACCTGGAAAAAACCGGCCTGTTTACGGTCGATTTTCTGAACCACCTCAACCGTTTCCGGTTTACGGGCACGATCCGCGCCATGCCCGAGGGCTCCTTGTTTTTTGCCGACGAACCGGTCATGGAGGTTTCCGCCCCCATAATCGAGTCCCAACTGCTTGAAACGTTCTTGATCAATATCGTCGGTTTTTCAAGCCTTATCGCAACCAAGGCCGCACGGTGCGTATATGCGGCCGGCGGCAGAAACGTGGTGGATTTTTCCCTTCGCAGGGACCAGGGTGTTGATGCAGGGCTCAAAGCTGCCAGAAGCAGCTATATTGCAGGGTTTGCTGCGACCAGCAATGTCATGGCCGGAAAACTCTACGATATCCCGGTGTCGGGCACCATGGCGCATTCGTTTGTAAGCATCTATGAAAACGAATATGACGCTTTCAAGGCCTATTCAAAAAATTATCCCACAAAGACCGTGCTGCTCATAGACACCCACGATACGATCGAAGGGGCTCAAAATGCCGCAAAAATAGGCATTGAAATGAAAAAGAGGGGAGAATCACTCGTCGGTGTCCGGCTGGACAGTGGGGATATGGCCGTCTTGAGCAGGGAGGTGAGGGAAATTCTGGATGACGCCGGACTGGAGAAAACAGAAATTTTTGCCAGCAGCGGATTTGACGAGTACAAAATTGCACATGTCATCGGGCAGAATGCAGCCATCGATGCATTCGGTGTGGGGACAAAACTTGGCGTTTCCGCCGACGCGCCCTTCCTGGACATGGTCTACAAGCTGGTTCACTTCGGAAATCGGAATATCACCAAGAAAAGCCCGGGAAAAGCATACCTGGCCGGAGAAAAACAGGTGTTCCGAAAAACCGGCCCAAACGGAAAATACACGGGGGATATCATCGGGATAAAAGAGGAATCCATTGAAAAGGCTACCCCGCTGCTTGAAACCGTTGTGAAAAACGGAAACATTGTCATTGAACCGCCCGGCATAGAAGCGGTAAGAGCATATTTCGCCGAAAATTTCGCGAGACTTCCCGATGCGTGCAAGGACATTGATTCTCCTGCGCCATACCCGGTTTCTGTGAGCCACAACCTCTTGAATATACAGAAACACCACGTTTGAAAGCCATTTACGAAGATGCGGCAGTGCGTCATAAAAAGGGTTGCATTTGCCCTTCAGAGTGGATAAAAAACGTACAATTTATAATTGATGAACTCGTAAAAAGTCTGATTTCAGATGGCGCCGTAATCACGCCATGGCGTGACAAGATCAAGGCTTGCGCGATTCCGAAGAATGCAGTCACGCCTTTGGCGTGATGAAATTCTGAGAAATTGCGCGTAACGCAGACATTGGACTTTTTACGGTGCCATCATAATTCTGCAACTTTTTTTGGAGATCCAGCTATGCATTACGAAGGAATGGTCATCCGGCCGCCGAGCGAGGCCAACAGTATTCTGCTCCAGGTAACCGTGGGGTGTTCTCACAACAAGTGTACGTTCTGCGGAACGTATAAAGGCGAGCGTTTCAAGATCAAACCCGATGAACAGATCATGACGGATATCGCCTATGCGGCAAAACAGTATACCTTTGCCAGGCGCCTGTTTATCTGCGACGGAGACGCCCTGATCGTTCCCCAGAAGCGGCTCGTGAAAATTCTGGAGGAAATCAACCGGCAGCTGCCATGGCTTGAACGCATCAGCGTATATGCCAATGCCAAGGGGATTAAAATGAAAAGCAGGGAGGAGCTCGAACAGCTCCGGGACCTGGGGCTGAAGCTGGCCTATTTGGGGCTTGAAAGCGGCGATGACGAAACCCTTAAAAACATCAACAAGGGCGCATCTTCCGCGCACATGATCGAAATGGGCAGAAAAATCCGGTCCGCGGGCATCCAGCTTTCCATTACCGTTCTGCTGGGCGTTGCCGGAAAAAACCGCTCCGCCGTTCATGCCCAAGAAACCGGCCGGGTGCTCTCCGCCATCGATCCCGAATTTGTGGGTGCACTTTCCCTGATGCTGATTCCCGGCACCGAGCTCCACGACGATTATGAGGCCGGAAAGTTTGAAATGATCGGGTCGACGGAAATGCTCCGTGAACTGCGCACCATGATCGAACACACGCACATGACAAACGGCCTGTTCCACGCCAACCACGCTTCCAACTACCTTCCCATACGGGCAAAGCTGCCGGAGGACAAGGAAAAAACCCTGCGGCTCATTGACGAGGCGCTTACCGGAAAGATCAAGCTGAAGCCGGAATTTTTACGGGCGCTGTAAGGCCGGATACCGGCAGAAACGAGACACCAGAACACAAGGAGAACCAATGAAAACCGATATGCCTGCGGAAAAAATTTCCGATATGGAGACGCTTGCCGTCAACACCCTCCGGAGCCTGTCCATCGATGCCATTGAAAAAGCCAAATCCGGCCACCCGGGCGCACCCATGGGAATGGCCCCGGCGGCATACGCACTCTGGACCCGGTATATGAAGCATAACCCCAAAAACCATCACTGGATCGATCGGGACCGGTTTGTCCTTTCCGCCGGCCATGCATCGATGATGCTATACAGCCTGCTTTTTCTCACCGGGTACCCGCTCACCATAGAAGATCTGAAACAATTCCGGCAATGGGGCAGCCTGACGCCGGGTCACCCGGAATACCGCCATACACCGGGTGTTGAAACGACCACCGGTCCGCTGGGACAGGGAATCGCCACCGCAGTCGGCATGGCCATGGCCGAGCGCCAGATGGCCGAACTTTACAACCGCCCCGGCCATGAGATTGTCGACCATTATACCTATGTCATGTGCGGTGACGGCGACCTGATGGAGGGAATTTCATCGGAAGCCGCATCCCTTGCCGGCCACCTGGGGCTTTCTAAGCTGATCTGCCTTTATGACGACAACAAGATCTCCATCGAGGGAAGCACGGATATTACGTTTACCGAAGATGTTGGCAAACGCTTCGAAGCCCAGAACTGGCATGTGCTTGCGGTTTCTGACGGAAACGACCTGCGCGCCATATGCGATGCCATTGACGCGGCAAAGGCCGAGACAAAAAAACCTTCCTTGATCATTATCCGCACCCATATCGCCTATGGCAGCCCGAACAAACAGGGAAAGGCAGATGCCCACGGCGCACCCTTGGGAGAAGAAGAGGTTCGTCTCACCAAGACCTATTACGGCTGTCCGGCGGACGAACTGTTCTGCGTGCCTGAAATCGTGCTGGCTCACTTTCGGTCCGTAGCGGAAAACGGTGAAAAAAATGAAAAAAGCTGGAATGACCAATTTGATGCATACAAAAAGGCGCATCCGGAGCTGGCCGATGCGATGATGGCACGGCTCGAAAAGATTCCACCCAAGGGCTGGGATACGGAACTGCCCGTTTTCAAACCAGATGACGGCCCCATGGCTACCCGCAAGGCATCCGGCATCGTGCTCAACGCACTGGCAAAAAAACGGCCTGACATGATCGGGGGCTCCGCCGATCTCGCTCCGTCGAACAACACGATTCTCAAGGATTCCAGTGATTTTCAAAAAAACAACTACGCCGGCAGAAATATCCGCTTCGGCGTAAGGGAACATGCCATGGCGGCCATCGTCAACGGTTTGGCTGTTCACGGCGGTTTCACCCCGTTCTGCGGCACCTTCCTGGTGTTTGCGGACTACATGCGGCCGGCCGTTCGCCTGTCCGCACTGATGGGCGTTCCCGCCATATATGTGTTCACCCATGACAGCCTCGCGGTCGGGGAGGACGGACCCACCCACCAGCCCGTCGAACATCTTGCATCACTTCGCGCTATTCCCAACCTTTTGGTGATCCGGCCGGCCGATGCCACCGAAACGACAGCGGCCTGGAAAATCGCCGTATCCTCTGAAAACCGCCCCACTGCACTTCTCTTTTCACGGCAGAACCTGCCGGTTATCGACCGGGAAGCCCTTGCGCCGGTGGAGGGCGTCAAAAAAGGCGCTTATGTGCTTTCCGATGCCGACGGCAAGCCGGATATCATCCTCATGGCCACCGGCGCTGAAGTCCACGTCGCCCTTGATGCGCAAAAAGCGCTGCAGGGCAAAGGGATTGCCGCCCGTGTTGTGAGCATGCCCTGCTGGGAGCTTTTCGAGGAAATGGACGATGAGTACAAAAAGTCCGTGCTTCCGCCGGATGTACCCGCCCGGTTGTCCATTGAAGCGGGGATCACCATGGGATGGGAGCGCTACGTGGGGATTGCCGGCGGCATGATTGGCGTCAACCGGTTCGGTGCTTCCGCACCGGGGGGCACGGTAATGAAAAAATACGGATTTACGGCGGAAAATGCCGTTGAAAAGGCGCTTGTGATTCTCGGTCGGTAAGGTCACATGCAGGCGCTACGGTTACATGCAATCGCGGCGCCCGGCGGCTTCCCTTGGCAACTGTGAGGGCCCGGGATACCTCTATGGCTTGTTGAGCCAAGACATATCACCAGGCCCTCCCAATGTTGCCGTCGGGCAGCACCGTTCTGCCGCCGTTGCATGTGGCCATTTTATATGCCGGGCATACTTCAATCCGCCGCCGATGGACATGCATTTGCCCCCGTGCGGGCACGGCGCTGCCGTGCCCGCACAAGCCGCGATATACCGTAATTTGTTCAGTATAAAAACGCCATATACAAAACGCGACCAAGGCAAGGGGTGTTGGTATTGACTTTTCTCTTCAGCCCGCCGCTGCCAGTTGTTTTAACCGGTTGATCAGGGGGCGGTCGTATTCGGGCATGCACGGCATCAGCGAATTGTTGGTAAACAAAGGCTCCGCCGCAAGGTCATACCGGGAGACCCGGCACGCCGCCTCCCACATGCGGGTACGGGGAATCGGCGTATAATAGGCCAGCACCGGCTTTATGCCGCATTTTTTGACCGTATCAATGGATGCCTCCACCGATGAAAGGTCCTGTCCGGGAAGCCCCACCAGAAGATACGCCCCGATCTGTTTTTGATCAAAACCCGCTTCCAGAAGCCGCCGGACCGCGCGGACAAACTCCTCGTGGCATACCTTGTCATCGAGTTCCCGGCTCCTGCCATCTGCGGTTTCCAGCCCTAAACGGATCGTCGCAAACCCCGCCTTCACCATCAAATCTGCGATTTTTGCCGTTATGGGGCGCACATGGAGTGCATTGGGGGTATGAAACGACAAGTCCTTTTTCATGGCCGCGATTCTCTCTAAAAACGGTATGGCATGAGTGCCGGCGTCCGCCAGCAGGGCGTCGTCATAAAAGGCGAAATTACAGACGCCAAAGCGATCATGCCAATACGCGACCTCCGCGGCCGCATTTTCCGGCAGGCGGCACATCCGCCTTGGCTGAAGAACATGGGATGCGCAATAGGCGCATCGGTTCGGGCACCCCCGGGCGGTAAGGAGGGGGACGTAGGGGATTTCAGATTGCAGGTCAAAGGCGGGATACGGAAACGCATTCATGTCCGCAGGATCAAAGCCGGGATGTAATTGAAAACCGGTGTATTTTTCGATCCGCCGGAAAACGGTTTCTTCTGCGGCGCCGCAAACCACCTCGTCGGCGCCGGTATGCTTACGGGCATGTTCCGGCAGCAGCGTCGCATAAATCCCGCCCAACAATACCGGCACATCCGGGTACATGTTTTTCACCGCCTCGATGGTTTCTGCAACACCCGTATACCAGTAGGTCATAAGCGATGTAACCAATACGAGATCCGGTCTGCCGATGGAAGCCAGGTCCGCCGCAAACCACCGGGGATCGATGCCGTAGCGGGAAAATACGGCGGGCACACCCGCCAGGGGCTTTGGTGCAGGAATCGGGGTCTTCCGGTACGCCCCCCGCCCGTCCGCAGAAGAATCCCTGCGGCTTGCCATGGAATGAAACCGGTCCATGCAGTCCATATAGGACACACGCAGGCCGCAATTTCGCAGCATACCGGCAATGTAGAGCAATCCTATCGGTTTGGCCCAGAAGTCAAAAGCGGCAAAATCGTGAATCCACGGGTTGATGCATACAATATGGGGGGCGTTGCTCATTGGATCCGGCAGCGGGGGGGTATCACCCTTATTCATCCGTATCGAACTCGTCCTCGAAATACACCATGGAGGTTTTTTTGAGCTCTTTTTCGGAAAACAGCATGGTATAGTTTTTCACACCGTCTTTTTTGACCAGTTCATCGGCGATTTCGTGGCAGGATTGTCTGTCCCGCGCATGGATCATGGTATAGAGGTTGTAGGGCCACTTTTCATCCGGACTGCGCCTGTAGCAATGGGAGATGGCTTCGTGACGGGCCATTTCATGCCCGACTTCGTGAATGCGGTCTTCATCCACCTGCCATGCCACCATGACATTTGCAGTAAATCCGGATTTCTGGTGCCGCAAAGTGGCCCCGTAGCGTCGAATCAGCCCTTTTTCGGAAAGACCGCGCATGACCTGGAGGACGGCTTGTTCATCCACCCCTATCCTTTCTGCAATATCCCTGTAGGGGCGCGCGGAA
Source organism: Desulfobacteraceae bacterium (assembly GCA_011389515.1). Classification (GTDB taxonomy): domain Bacteria; phylum Desulfobacterota; class Desulfobacteria; order Desulfobacterales; family Desulfosalsimonadaceae; genus B1SED10-16. The sequence goes on along the minus strand of JAABUA010000002.1, from coordinate 28,757 downwards.
ATGGGGATATCCCCCTGAATGATCGAAATCACTTTTTTTTCAAGATCCGTTACCATGTTGCAGGTTATCTCTTCCGGATTCCTAAAAGTCAAGGTTTTTCATCAAGAATGGCGCGAATGGCGGCCTCTTCGGCCGGGCAGACGCCACGCTCGGTGATAAACCCGGTCACCAGGCGGGCCGGGGTAACGTCAAACGCGTAATTGGCGGCAGGCGAATTCTCAGGAACCAGGAGGCTGCCCCCTGTTTTCTCAAAACCGGGCATGTACCGCACTTCATCGGGGTCGCGCAGTTCAATGGGAATATCGGCAACACCGTCGCGGATCTGCCGGTCAAAAGTGGAAGACGGCAAGGCAACGTAAAACGGCACATTGTTGTCATGGGCGGCAAGGGCTTTTAAATACGTGCCGATCTTGTTGGCCACATCGCCGGTCAGCGTCGACCGGTCGGACCCCACGATGACGATATCCACCATGCCCTGCTGCATGAGGTGTCCCCCGGTATTGTCTGCAATCACGGTGTGGGGGATATTTTCCATGCCAAGCTCCCATGCGGTCAGGCGCGAGCCCTGGTTTAAAGGGCGGGTTTCATCCACCCACACGTGCACGTCAATCCCTTTTTCATGGGCCGCATAAATCGGCGCAGTCGCTGTTCCACGTTCAATGCAGGCCAGACGTCCCGCATTGCAGTGGGTCAGAATATTGACAGGAGCGCCCTTTTTTTCACGGGAGAGCCTTTCTATGAGCGCAAGCCCATACCGCCCGATATTTCTGGAGTTTTCCGCCTCCTCCTCCGCAATGGCAGCCGCCTCGCGCCTGGCCGCGTCGATACGCCCTTTGGCCGTGTTTTCTGAAAGAACCACCGCAAGTGTCCGGTCTACTGCCCATTCCAGGTTGACGGCGGTCGGCCTCGCGGCCTTGATGCGCAATGCTTCACGGGCGAGATACTCATTGGACGGAAAATCGCCCGGCGTATTTCCCGCTGCTACATAGAGGCCATACGCCCCGGTCACGCCGATCAGGGGGGCCCCCCGGACCATCAATTCCGTGATGGCATATATTACGTCATCCACGGTCGTAAGCGCTGCAATGACCATCTGCTGCGGAAGTTTCCGTTGATCGATAATGAATACGGCCCGGGAATCCGGCGCCATCCATATGGGGCGTTTGGGATTTTCCATTTCCGGCATTTTCTTCTCCATGAACAGTAAAGGGGAAACGACCCTATTTTATGGCATCAAACAGCGGCCCTGTCAATATGGAACCAAAATCCGCCGCAATGAACACTTCCTTGATTTTGCACTGAAAATCAGTTACTCAAGTCAATATAGCTTATAGTAAAATGAAAGAGGAACGACTTTGGCAAGACACCTCGGCACACTTTTCACAGCACTCATTCTTGCATCCCTGATGGGGATCGAAGCATACGGGGAACCGGGAAACCGACCATTGCCGGATACGTCAAGAGCCCGTTCGTATGTCGTCGTTGATGCAGAAGACTTTTCCGCAGGATATGGCCGGACACGAAAGTCTTTGTGTATTTTCTCGAATGTGGAAGATTTTGCTGCAAGGGCCCAGACCGCCATTCGGGCCGCGCTCGATCTGCAGAAAGATACCGGTGCGGATTACGTCCAGGTGGCCATGACGCCCATTGGCGACATCGGATGCAGTGAATATTTTACCGCCATAGCGGAATATTCCCCGGACGGCGGCGGGGTATCGGGCGACGGAAAAAACCATTACTGGATGGTACAGGCAACCGATATTGTACTGGACATCGAGGAACGCCTGGTGCTGAAGGCATGGCAGGAAGCAAAACCCGGCTTTGAGAAGGATGGAGAGGTGGATGTTGAAGGCATGAAGAACTATCTTTCAAAACAATTGAATCTTTCCCCAAAGGAAGTTGAGGATTTCTGGCTCAAAGGGGTTGAAATGAAAATCACCCTGCGACGCTATCCGGTTGCAGGCGACCGGCGCTAAACGATCGCATCCGCTCCCGGTAAAACGGGCAACGCTATGGGCAGCTCCCGGCCGACCGGCCTTCCTGCCCTTTTGAAACTCTTTTTTTCAGGATCAAACAAGAATGATAACATTGCTCGATTACGGCGCGGGAAATGTGCGCAGCGTGATCAACGCCATAGAAAAACTCGGGGAAACCGTCCTTGTGGCGACATCCCCTGAAGAGGTCCTCGATGCGGAAAAACTCGTATTTCCGGGCGTCGGCAACTTCGGCCAAATGATGGCCGTGCTGGCGGAAAAAAATTACGTGGATGCGCTTCTTGGATATCTGCGCGCCGACAGGCCTTTTCTTGGGATTTGCCTCGGACTGCAGGCCCTTTTTGAAACCAGTGAGGAAGCGCCGGGCGCAAGGGGGCTCGGCTTTATCCGGGGAACAGTAAAACGGTTCCATATCGATATAAGCGTACCCCACATGGGATGGAACGGCATTGCCATAAACAAGGCGTCGGCAATTTTCAACGGAATGACCGGGGATGAAAAATTTTATTTTGTACATTCATACTACGTTGCACCGACAGACGCTTCAGACGTGCTGACAACCACAGATTACCAGGTCCGTTTTGCAAGCAGCATCCAGCGGGGAAACGTCATTGCAACCCAGTTTCACCCGGAAAAAAGCGGGCCCGAAGGCCTTGCTGTGCTTGAAAACTTCCTATCACCGGGCGCAGGCAGCCCGGCGGAGATACGCAAAGACAGAAAAACCATACTGGCAAAACGGATCATCGCCTGCCTGGATGTCCGCGCAAACGACGCCGGGAGCCTCGTTGTCACCAAAGGAAACCAGTATGACGTTCGGGAAAACGGCGCAGTAAGAAATATGGGAGATCCCGTGACCCTTGCCCGAAGATATTACGAGGAAGGGGCCGATGAAATTACGTTTTTAAACATCACCGGCTACCGGGAATTTCCCCTGGAGGACCTTCCCATGCTGGAAGTGCTCAGGCAGGCATCAAAGCATGTCTTCGTCCCGTTGACGATCGGAGGGGGCATCCGGGCGTATACGGACAAAAACGGAAGGCATTATTCGGCCCTGGAAACGGCTGCGGAATACTTCCGTTCCGGTGCGGATAAAATATCCATCGGCAGCGATGCCGTTGATATCGTCCGGCAATACCTGGTATCGGGTAAAAAAACGGGCGGCAGCGCCATTGAACAGATTTCTGCCGTTTACGGAAACCAGGCGGTGGTGATTTCCATTGACCCGAGACGGGTTTACGTAAAAAGCAGCGCCATTGCCGATGATAAAACCATCCATGTCATAGAAACGGCCATATCCGGACCGGATGGCGAGACACATTGCTGGTTTCAATGTACGGTAAAAGGCGGCCGGGAAGGCAGCGAAATCGACGCCGTAACCCTGGCCAGGATATGTGAAAAGCTCGGTGCCGGGGAAATATTGCTCAACTGCATTGACAGGGACGGAACCGGCGACGGTTTTGATATCGAGTTGATCCGGGAGGTATCGAATGCCGTGTCAATTCCCGTTATCGCATCATCCGGCGCGGGGAAAGCAGCGCATTTCCTTGAAGTATTTGAAAAAACCGGCGCAGAGGCTGCACTCGGGGCCGGCATCTTCCACCGGGAAGAAATCACCATCGGGCAGGTCAAGGCGTACCTTTCCGAGACCATGGCAATTCGGGAATGCGAACGTAAATAATGCCAACTGACAACCCACAATACCCATGAACAACCGTCTATCCGAAATCGGCCCCCAGCAGCGCCGGAAAATCCGAACGGGCATATATTCCATATGCTCGTCCTGCAGCATGGTGCTTGAAACGGCGCTCGAACAGGCAGGGCGGAACCGAAGCGATCTCATCATTGAATCCACCTGTAACCAGGTGAACCAGTATGGCGGATACGCCGCCATGACGCCGGCGGATTTTGCCACATATGTCAAGGGCCTTGCTGCAAAAACAGGATTTCCGGATGATCGGCTGATGATCGGGGGGGACCACCTGGGCCCTTATCCGTGGCGCCATGAAGCGGCCAAAAACGCTATGGACAAGGCGGAAAGACTGGTAAAGGACTATGTATCTGCGGGATACGGAAAAATCCATATAGACTGCGGCATGCCCCTGGGGGGCGATGCGGTGGACACCGCCTTTATTTCACCGGAACTGTCGGCTGAAAGAACCCTTCGACTTTGTCAAGCTGCGGAAACCGTCAGAAGCGATATGCAGCGGAAACAGGGCCTCCCCCTTTACGTGATCGGTGCGGAAGCCCCGAGTCCCGGCGGCTCCCTGCAGGATGCCCACACCATTCCGGTTACAGATCCGCAAGAGATCTCACATTTTTTAACGGTTTGCAGAGATCTGTTTTGCAGGGAGGGGCAAGAAGACGCGTGGCAGCGGGTGGTGGCCATCGTCGTGCAGCCGGGCATTGATTTCGGCCCGGATTCTTTCGTACCCTACGATCCGGTCCGCGCCCGTCCACTTTCACGCTTTCATGGGCGCCTTCCGGGCAACATGACTTACGAGGTTCATTCCACGGACTTTCAGGATGAAAAGTCGCTGACAAAAATGGTTACCGATCACTTTGCCCTGCTGAAAACAGGGCCGGTACTGACGTTTGCATTCCGGGAAGCCGTATTTGCCCTTGCCCATATGGAAAATGAACTGGTAAAAGGAAATAAAAACGCACAACCATCCGGCATCATGACCGTAATTGACCGGGAAATGGCACTTTCCACGGAAAACTGGCGGTCTCACGTGCGTGAAGATTCCGAAGATGCCCGTGTTTTCCGACTATACGGTTTTACAGACCGTGTCCGGTATTACTGGAACGCGCCCGCAGTAAAAATGGCCTATGCCCGGCTGATGAAAAACCTTGACCGGCCAATACCCGGCGGCCTCATCAGCCAGTACCTGCCCGAAGCCCACAGGGACATCATCGATGGCAAACTGGCCGCAAAACCAGTTTTTCTTATCCGGCACAGGATTGCAAAAGCGCTTGACCCTTATCTCAACGCCTGCTGCAGCGAACGCTGAATCCCAACGGCAGCCGGAAAGAAAATACCCATGGGGGAGAGGCAATCCATGCCCGCAAACGCCATCCCTACCGGAATATGTATTGATTAATGGAAACATTCGTAATAAAAATTTGCACGGTTGTAAAAAAATTAATTTACTTTAACGTGAAGGTTGTTTTAGATTGTGTTCCGCTTGAACCACTTTATCATAAAAACCTTTTGAAAAAGAATCATGAGACCATGCGAGACGATATCATACAAACCAGATGGCACGGGCGCGGTGGACAGGGGGCGATAACCGCGGCAAAAATTGTCGCAGAAGCCGCCTTTGAATCCGGGTACAGCGGTGTGGTGATGGCCCCGACCTTCGGCACAGAAAGAAGGGGTGCACCGGTATTTACATCCCTGAAATTCGCAAAAACAAAAATATACGATCTTTCTCCGATTACCGCTCCGGACATGGTGATCGTGCTCGATCACCTGCTTCTCGAGGAAGTCGATGTGGCAGCCGGGCTTGCGCCGAGCGGGCTGATCGTTATCAATTCCCCCAAGGAGCCCGATGCATATCGCTTTGAAGGGATGCGTGTGGCAACTGCGGACGTTACAAACATTTCTTTAAACGGCGGACTTCCGGCAGGGATTGTCAATACCGGTATCATCGGCGCCTTTGGAAAAGCCACCGGCCTCATTCCGATAGACATACTCTGCAAGGCCATCGAAAAAGAATTTGCAGGGAAAAACGGGAGAAAAAATGCCGATGTCGCCCGTATTACATTTGAAAACACGCGTGTTGGAGGCATATAGATGGAAAAGGATAAAACATTCGCCAACAGGAAATCCCACTCCGAACCCGGACCCGGGGACGGAGGAAGGACCGGTTCCTGGCGGGTCCTGCGGCCGGTCATTGATCCTGAAAAATGCATCCCCGCGAAAACGAACAAAAAAGCCTGTTTCTCCTGCTGGATTTTCTGCCCCGACGGTGTGATTACCAAGACCAAATTGCCGGTAATCGACTATGAATACTGCAAGGGCTGCGGTATCTGTGCGGAAGAATGCCCCACAGGCGCCATCACCATGGTGGAAGAAACCCTTGTAATCATGGAAGAGGAAAAATAACCAAATGCATATTATCGAATCCGGCAACGTGGCCGCCGCCTTGGGTGTCAAGCTTGCAGAGGCTTCCGTCATTGCCGCATACCCCATTACCCCGCAGACGCCGCTCACGGAAAAACTGTCCGAACTGGTGGATGCCGGGGAAATGAATGCCCAATATATACCGGTGGAAAGCGAACACAGCGCACTCGCGGTCTGTATCGCCGCATCGAGCGCGGGATCGAGAGCCTTCACCGCGACCAGCGCCAATGGACTGCTCTATATGAATGAGCAGCTTCACTGGGCCGCCGGCGCCCGCCTCCCCATCGTCATGTGCGTGGTCAACCGCGGCATAGGCGCTCCATGGACGGTCTGGAACGATCATCAGGACTCCATATCCCAGCGGGATACGGGATGGATACAGCTTTACGCATGTGATCACCAGCAAATCTTAGATACGGTGCTGAAGGCCTTCCGTCTTGCCGAAACCGTCAGCGTTCCGGTCATGGTCTGTTACGATGGGTATATACTGTCCCATACCTACATGCCTTTTGAACTCCCGGATGCGGAAATGGTTCGCAGGTTTCTTCCCCCTTTTGCGCCGGAATATTTTCTCGACCCCAAATGCCCCAAAAACCTTAACACCGTTACCCTGCCCGATATCCGGCCCGATGTGCGGGGAAATACTGCTCCGGGATACATGGAAATTCGTCACAATCTGCATATGGACATGCGCAAAAGCATGGATGTGATCTCTGATATCGAAATCGAATTCAAGGAGATTTTCGGCAGGGGCGGATACCCGTTTATTGAGCCCTACCGGGTAAATGACGCGGATTATGTTGCCGTATGCATGGGATCACTGTCTTACCACCTGCGTGACGTGATTGACATGCTGAGAAAGGAAGGCATTGCTGTGGGCGCTGCCGGACTGCGCGTATACCGGCCGTTTCCGGACAAGGCCGTTGCCGATGCCTTTTCCCATAAAAAAGGATTGATCGTATTTGAAAAGGCCCTTAGCTACGGCAACCAGGGCGCTCTTTTTGCGGATATAAAGGCGGCGTTGTATGCAAAAACCGATCGCCCGTTCGTGCGCAACTATATTCTCGGTCTGGGCGGGCGGGAGATTAAAACCACTGAACTTGCGGATGCCCTTAGAAATTCCTGCAAGCCGTCATCCGCTACAACGGACCGGCCGGAATGGATCGGGCTGAAGATGTAAGGATATGAAAATGACAGCCAAAACCACCATTTTGAACCTCACCGAAGAAGAGTTCGTACATCCCGGCAACCGTGCCTGTTCCGGATGCGGGCTCAGCATTATCTATAGAACCGCCTTGAAGGCGCTTGGGCGGGACACCATCCTCGTTGTACCGCCAAGCTGCCTGACGGTTCTCCAGGGGCTTTATCCCATTGCCGCCACGCAGCTCCCCTGCCTCAACGTAACCTTTGCATCCACGGCTGCGGCGGCAACCGGCATCCTTGGCGCCCTTCGCGCCCAGGGACGGGAAAAAACCACGGTTGCCGCATGGGCGGGAGACGGCGGCACATCCGATATCGGCATTCAGGCCCTGTCCGGTGCCTGTGAAAGGGGCGAAAATTTCATATTCTTCTGCTATGATAACGAGGCCTACATGAACACCGGCGTCCAGCGCTCCGGCACCACCCCGCAGCATGTACTCACTACCACGACGCCAATAACGGGAAAAGCCCAGAGAAAAAAGGATGTCCCGGCAATAATGGCGGCCCACGGACTGGATTACATTGCCACGGCATCCGCTTCCTATCCCATCGACCTGTATGACAAGACAATCAAGGCGAAAACCTTTACCGGTCCGAGATACCTGCATATTCATACCCCGTGCCCCGCAGGCTGGGGATTTCCTACACAACTGGGCGTAAAAATCGGCCGCCTCGCGGTTGAAACCGGGCTTTTCGATCTATATGAAATTGAAAACGGCCGGTTCCGGCTCACGGGGCAATCCGCCAAAATGCTTGGCAAAAAGCGCCTGCCGGTCGGGGATTATTTCAAAACCCAGTCGCGTTTTAAGGCGCTCACCGATGCGCACATCGAAGAGATTCAACAGGAAGTCGACGGTAAATGGGAAAAGTATGAAAAAAACGGCATTTCCTGACAGAACCGATCATCCCATACCGATCATCCTTCATAGATGACTGCGAGTATAACGGCCCTCCCTTTTTTGGCCGCAACCATATGGGGTGTGGTTGACAGATAGTAAATGCTGTCACCGGGTGAAAGCTCGAACATGTCATCGTTTATTTTTACCAGCACGGCATTTTCAAGGGCAAAGATGAATTCTTCGCCCTCGTGCACCGACATTTCCTGCTCCGGATTTTCCTCAAGGGTGACGATCAGGGATTCCATATGGCGGCCCTGCACTTCGGGGGCCAGGCTCTGATAGGTATACAGATCCTTTCCCTTTTTCGACGTGGAACGGGAAACCAGCTTTCGCTCATCTTTCCGGGTAACGGAATAGACCCTGTTCCCCACACCGGACAATAGTCTTGAAAAAGCGGCATCCAGCGCCTTGGAAAGCTTGACCAGTACACCGATCTGGGGTTGAATGTCACCCATTTCCATTTTGCGCAGAAGATCCACGTCAACCCCTGTCAGGTTTGATATCTGCTCATAGGAAAGCCCTTTTTCCTCGCGAATCCGCCTGATGCGCTCCCCGATGGTAGCGGGGGTTACCTGTTTTTCATCCTCCACATTACCGGTAAGCATTTCGTACCGGTCACTTTCAATGCTCATGATTTTCCCCTTTTACATTCCAGCCAACAGGCTTTCGTCTAAAAATCATCTTTCGCCGCGGCAACGAGGACAACCGCAAATAATGCTACTTGAAAATGGCAGCCGACCCTGATTCGTTCCGGGCCGGTTTTTTCCGTTACATGATTCTTTTACCCATAACAGACTTTACGTTTTGCGTCAATTATGACGCCACAAGAAGACAATTTCATACTATATTTTTTTCTACATGTCGGCTATAATATCAACCCCATTGTAAAAGTGTTTTCTATCCATCTCAAAATTGTCTTTCGGCCCAATTTTTTGTTGGATAATCGAAATCGCAATCGAAAGAAAAAAACAGGTAACTAAGACACGAAAAGCATAGTGGTTGCCGTATTTCAAAAGGAAGATGCCGTGTTCTGTGGATTTGAAAAAACCGATTTCGATAGGGATTTCGATCTCCTAAAAACCTATCTGCATACACCATGAGGCAACGCGCCATGAAGGAATTTTTGATCCACAAATGGGTAGCTGAGCAAAAAGGGCACAGGGCCGTAACAAACCTGAAAAAAAACGACTTCCGGGCCCATTTGGCCGCGAATGCCGAAGAAGGGGTTGAGCTCTTTCTCGATCTGGTGAAAGGGTTTACCTCTTTCGGCTTCGGGGGGTCGGCAACGACCAGGCAACTCGATTTGCCCGGCATTCTGGAAAGACAGGGAAAAACGGTTTACGACCACTGGAATCCGCCTGCAGACGCCTCTGACATTGAAATACGAATGAAGCAGGGGCGCAGCGACTGCTTCGTCTGCAGCGCAAACGCAATATCCGAAACCGGAGAGATCATAAATGTCGACGGAATCGGAAACCGGACCAACGCCATGACCTTTGGATGCCCGAACGTCATCATCATTGCGGGGATCAACAAGGTTACCCGAGACATGGAAAGCGCGTTTCGGAGAATAAAGGAAACAGCCGCACCCATGAGAGCGAAAAGCCTGCACCTGGACACGCCCTGCGCCAAAAACGGCTTATGCACCGACTGTCATTCCCCCCAGCGCATATGCCGGATTACGACAATACTGCACAGGAAACCCATGATGACCGATATAACGGTTATCATTGTTACTGATGATCTGGGATACTGATGATCTGGGTTTTTAAGGTTTTGCTGAAATGATGCGGATTCCCGGATATACCATTTCCGGAAAGATCTATGAAAGCGAAAGGACCATCATTTTTCGCGGCCTGAGATCATCGGATAAAAAACCTGTTGTCATTAAATGCATCAACCCCCTGAACGAAAAACGCATAGATTTTGCACGCTTTGAAAAGGAATATGAAATATCGTGCAAATTCAACGACAGGGGAATCGCAGTGTGCCTGGGACTTGAAAAACCGGCCAACTCTCCTGTCATGGTATTTGAAGACATTGGGGGGCTTTCCCTCGACAAAACAGACGCCTTTGAAAAAAACGATGCATCCATTATTCTTGCCGTTGCCTTGGACATCGCCGCCGCGATCGGACGGATTCACAGCCGGGGCATTATCCACAATGCCATAAACCCGTCAAATATCGTTTTAAACAGACGAACAGGACGGATAAATATCATTGATTTCGGTGCTTCAACCGAACTTGCCGGTCAAGACACCTTCATCCGGCACACGGAAATACCCGAAGGGTCCCTTCCCTATATTTCTCCCGAACAGACCCGCAGGATAAACCATGCGGTCGATTACCGAACGGATATCTATTCGTTCGGGGTTACCCTTTATCAGATGTTGACCGGCAGGCTGCCTTTTTCGGGCAATGACAGCCTTGAGATTGTACATGCCCATATCGCCGGGACGCCCGTACCTCCTCATGAAATAAGACCGGACCTTCCGGCAGCACTTTCAAAAATCATTGAAAAGCTGATGGCAAAGGCGCCGGAAAACCGTTACCAGAGTATCCATGGACTTGTTTCGGATATATCCGGCTGTATCGAAGCAATGAGGGGGAAAAAAAATATTGACGCATTTATTCCCGGCCGCAGGGATTTTTCAGAAAAATTAATTCTTCCCCAAAAGCTCTATGGTCGACAGAAAGAAACCGGCATCGTCTTAAATACATACAAAAGGGTGCTGGAGGGGGCTACGGAGATGCTTTTGGTGCACGGTTCCTCGGGAATCGGCAAGTCCTTCCTGGTATCGGAGCTCCGGAATCGGCTTTTCTGGAACAAATGCCTGTTTATCTCCGGAAAATGCGACCAGTACAAATGCGATCTGCCATATACCGCTATTATCGATGCCTTTTCCGAACTAACAGGCCGCATTCTGTCTGAAAGCCAGGAATCAATAGAGCGCTGGAAACAAAAAATACTATCGGCCATCGGTTCAAGCGGACAGGCCATCATCGACTGCATTCCGGATTTGGAGATCATTCTCGGAAAACAGCCTTCCGAAAAAAAGCAGCCGGCAACAGCGGCCAAAAACCAGTTCAAATCGGTTTTTCTGCGCTTTACACAAGTTTTTGCCGCCCGCGAACATCCTCTGGTGCTTTTTCTCGACGATTTGCAATGGGCGGATTCCGCATCGCTGGATCTGCTCACACTCATTCTCACCGAACCAGGGATGCCCCATCTTCTGATTATCGGAACTTTCAGGGACGACCGTATTGAAGATATGGATCGGCTTTCCGCAATACTCAGTGAAATTGAAAAAGGGAAAATTCGAATCACCCGCGTCCCCTTAGCGCCCCTTTATCCGTCCACGGTAAACCGACTTGTAGGGGACGCCTTGGACACAGACCCCAAAGAAACCATTGAACTGTCGAAAAAAATATCCGCCAAAACCGGTGGGAATCCCTTTTTCATAAAGGAATTTTTAAAAACGCTGCACAGGGAAGGAACGATCTTTTTCAACAGGAAAACCTGCCGGTGGCAATGGGATCTTGCGTCGATTCAGAAAATGTCCATAACGGACAACGTGGTCGACCTGCTGATACGGAAAATTCATTACCTGCCATCCGATGTCGCAACGCTGCTGATGCTTGCCGCCTGCATCGGCAACCGGTTTACTTTTCAAACCCTTTCACTGATAAGCCGCACAAATTTCAATAAAACCGTAAGCCACTTATCCCAGGCCGTTGAAGCCGAACTCATCGTGCCCGCAGACGACAACTATGCGCACCTGCTGAATCATCCCAATGCTGAAAACCGTCGAAGCGGATCCCGTCTGCCGCATGTGGAGTTCCGGTTCACGCATGACAGGGTGCAGGAAGCCGTATACCAGATGTTTTCATTCCAGGAAAAACAGCAGGCCCATCTGCGCACAGGATTGCTCATGCTTGCCAGAACCCCCCGGGATGAACTCGGTGAAAATCTTTTTAATATCGTAAATCATCTCAATATTGCCGAAAGCAAAATTCATGACCCGGACGAAAAACTGCTTCTTGCACGCCTGAATCTCGAGGCCGGGCAGAAAGCGATGCGAGCTGCAGCACACGGCACCGCACTTACCTATTTCGCAAGCGCCCTCAAGGTTCTGCCGGGAAAACGATGGGATCGCCATTACGAACTGACCCGGTCCATCTATATGGAATATGCACAGTGTGAATATTTAAACGGCAGGATATCCCTGTCGGAAAGCCGGTTCCGGTTTTTGCTGGACAAAGTCCACACAACCACTGAACGAATTGAAATTTATCATGTTATCATCCGAATCCTCCAAAACCAGGGGGAATACGAACAGGCCGTAAAAACCTGTATCAACGCCCTTGCCCTGCTGAATGTAAAAATACCGCTCATTCCCGGGAAAAAACGTATTTTATTGAAAATCATAAAAATAAGGCTGATGCTGCGGGGGAAAAAACCCAAAGCGCTTGCCCGTCTCGTTCGCATGAAAGACCGGCGGATATTGTTTATTATGGATACACTGGGAGAAACGATCGGTGCGGCCATGATCTATAACAGCGACTGTGCCATGTATATCGGTCTCAAAATGATGGAATTGACTTTGAAATACGGCAATTCGGAGCACTCTCCCTTTGTGTATTCCGCCTTCGGCGCAATACTTGCCGGAAACGTGGGAAGCTACAAATCCGGATATGCATATGGTCGGCTATCCTTATCCATGATCGAACACAGCGATGATAAAAACCTCATCTGCAAAACCAATTTTCTCTTCGCAAGAAATGTAAACCACTGGGTACGGCATGCCGGCACAAGCATTGATCTCTACACGACAACCTACAGGGAAGGCCTGGAATCCGGAAACTTGGTTTTTTCTGCATGGGCGGCTGTTTACCTGCTGATCGTCCCCATAATCACGGGCAGCGAACTTTCGCGGATCAATGGAGATATCGAAAAATACACCCGCTTCATCAAGCGTGTAGGGTATGATGACATGCTCTATTTCTGCAAACTCTCCCAAAAATACGTATCCGCCCTTGAAGGAGGCGCCCATGGGCTCTGCGATTTCAGCAGCGAGGAATTTCATGAGACATCATTGATAAAAGAAATGAAAACAAAATGCCGGCACAGCAGTGTTTTTGCCTTTTATTACACAATAAAAATTCAGTTATGCTTTCTTTCCGGACGATTCGAGAAAGCGCTTGACGCCGCAGCGTCTATGGAGGACCTCGTCTCCGAAATAAAAGGGCTTATCTTTTTTCCGGAACATTATTTTTACGCTGCCCTGTCCCTGGCCCGTATTTATCCCGCTGCGCCAAAACGGCAAAAAAAACGTGTGCTGCGACGCATAAAAAAGATAAAAAACCGCTTTGCCGTATGGTCGGAAAATGCCACCGCCAATTTCCATCACAAGCACATGCTCATATGCGCAGAAATAGACAGGATTACGGGTAAAACAGATGCCGCTGCCGGCCTTTACGCCAAGTCGATTCAATCCGCAGCAACCCATGGATACACGCAAAACGAGGCGGTTGCATACGAATGCAGCGCCCGCTTTTACATGGAAACCAATAATATGGAGATGGCCAACACCTGCCTGGCAAACGCCCATTTTGCCTATCTCAAGTGGGGAGCCGCCGCCAAAGCGGCGCAGCTTGAAGCCGACTTTCCCTTTCTCTCGCCGCTTGCCGGGGCAAAACACATGGCGTCACCCTGGGAAACAAACACAACAGGAACCCATTTTCACAATTTGTTTGACTGGCGCTCCATATTGAAAACGTTCCGGTCGATTTCCCGTGAAATCGACCTGGCAGCCCTGATCCGGACAATGATGAAAAACATCATAGAAAACGCGGGGGCGCAGCGGGGGGTGCTGCTTTTGAACCGCGAAAACAGAATGTTCATAGAAGCGGAAAGCCGCATTGAGTGGAAACATGTGGAACTGACCCGCTCGATTCCCCTGTCGGAATATGATGCGATTCCATCCTCCATCATCAACTACACCGCTCGGAAATTCTGCCGCGTAATTCTCGACGATGCCCAGGCCGGCCACATGTTTTCAGACGATCCGTATTTTGCGCGCTGCTCGAAAAAATCTGTGCTCTGCAGTCCTGTTTTACACCAGGGGAAAATGAAGGGGATCATTTATCTGGAAAATGATGCCGTACCATCTATATTCACAAAAGAACGGGCTTTTGCTGTTGACATGCTTTCCGCACAGGCAGCCATTTCCCTTGAAAACGCCATGCTTTACACACGTCTGAAAGAATCGGAGAACAAGTACCGGTCCATATTCGAAAATGCCGTTGAAGGGATATTCCAGGTCACCCGGGAAGGTACTTTTATCAGTCTAAACAAAAGCCTTTCCGCCATTCTCGGGTATGATGATCCGGAACAGCTCATTGATTCCAAAACGAACATCGTCGACCTGTTTTTTTATGATTTAAAACGAAGAAACCTCTTTATGCGGCAGCTGGTGAAAACCGGACGGATAAGGGGTTTTGAGGGGAGCGGAAAGCGCAAAGACGGCTCCCCTTTCTGGGTATCCGTATCCGCGAGGGCGGTTTTCGACATACGGGGAAAAATCGTCTACTATGAAGGGTCGGTCGTCGATATCGCGGAGAGAAAACAAAAGGAGGAGGCCGAACGGCAAAGGAAAGCTGCGGAGGCCGAAGTCCGCGCGAAAAGCACCTTTCTGGCCAGTATGAGCCATGAAATAAGAACGCCGTTAAACGCCATAATCGGCCTGAGCGAACTGTCGATTATCAACGGAATTGAAGGAAAGCATAGAGGATTTGTTACAAAAATCAACGAATGTGCATCGTCATTGCTTACAATCATCGACGATATTCTTCATTTTTCAAGAATCGAGGCCGGTCGCGTAGCGCTTGAAAATATCGATTTTACGATCTCTGAAATTACTGAAAAGGTAGAGACTCTTTTCATGCACCAGACAACGGAAAAAAACATCGCACTTTCCTTTGCGGTTTCTGATACCTTTCCCCCTTTTCTTTCCGGTGATCCGTTCCGGTTACGGCAGGTGTTAACAAACCTGACCGCCAATGCATTCAAATTTACAAAAGACGGCGCAATCACCATCCGGGCCGAATGTATCGAGCGCGATAACAGCAAGGCCCGCTTGCGCTTTTCCGTATCCGATACGGGCACGGGAATCCCTGAAAACAATATTTCTCACCTTTTTACCCCTTTTTTTCAAGCGGACAATTCCATTTCAAGGCGCTATGGCGGAACCGGTCTGGGTCTTGCCATAAGCAAAGGAATTGTAGATTTGATGAACGGAAGAATATGGGCAAAAAACAACGCCGGAAGAGGCGCTACATTTTATTTTGAAGTCGATGCCGGATACAGAAAACATCCAGCCGGAATCATGAATATTCATAAAGCGCCGGAAGATGCCTACACGAACATAGGAAAACCCAAACAGGCCCCGCCCGGGATGCGGCTTTTGCTTGTGGATGACAACGCCATAAACAGAGAAGTCATGCCGGGAATATTGGAAAGTGCCGGATACGTGGTGGATACGGCATCCAGCGGTAGGGAAGCCGTCAAGAAAGCAGCTTTGAAGTGCTATGATGCGGTATTGATGGATGTTCAAATGCCCGGCATGGACGGTTTCCAAACAGCGGCGATAATCCGGAAGAACCCTGACAACAGGGATCTCGTGATCATTGCAATAACAGCACACGCCATGGAAGGTTATCGCGAACAATGCATACATGCCGGTATGACAGACTATATTCCCAAACCGGTGGACATGGACCGCCTGAACAACACCCTTGCCGGAAGCATCCGGAATTATGGCGGCCGTGCACGAAAAAGGTAGAACCCATCTCTTATTTCAAATCCTCGAAATACGCGAGTATGCCTGCGGTTTGAAACAATACGCCGCAAGGGTCTTGAACCGAAATCTGAAGTTTGAGATGGGTTATAGTCCGATTTCCCCCGCCTTGAAAGGAAATAAAAAATACCTATTGCATGTTCGTTTTATTTTTGATATTTTCTTATTCCTAACATGAATAATGATATCGTCTGCAATTCAACATTTAAAGCGGTTAAAGCTCATACGCGAAAAAAAATTAGTACACAAAGAAGATTTTACCTACCTGAAACGGCAGGGGGGCCGATCAACATTATAAAAAATGGATAAAAAAAATGGATAAAAAAAAGAAAACCAGCAGCGAATTGATCGTTGATGCGCTTCGAACGGGGAAAAAATTGAAACTTGTTGAAATTACTGAACTTATGTCTGCGTACGCAGGCAAGAACATTAAAATTCAGAATGTTTCAAGCACCATGGCCAAATTAAGCAACAGCGAAAAAACGGAAATAGGCCATTTTATAAGCAGGAACAAAACAAAGCAGGGGTATGTCTATAAACTGGCGGACGAGGCGCTGGCGTTGACACCGGAGCAGACATACGGCCTTATCCGCAAGGTAGGCAAAGACCGGTTCACGCTCAAAGATGCACTTGAAAGGGAACCCTCCCTGAAAAAATATGTAAAAAAACATGGCAGGACCAAACGGGCACCCAACAGGCGGTCCGCTGACCAGGCAGCGGGAACATATGCGGACGAGACGCCTGCGGTTGCGTTTTCCATCGATGAACCAAAACCGGGCACAAGTATTTCCGGAAGCGATCCACTTTCCCAGGTGCTTGAGCAACTCAGGGATGGAACGCTCAACATAAACGTGAATGTCAATATCCGGCTTTCGGGATTCGAATAAACCGCCGTGCATGCGACCAAACGGGCAGCCTTGCGCCGCCCTTTACATCCGCATCATACAATTTCCAGATCCTGCAGACGAAGGGCAATGTTTTCCGAAACCGCACGTATGAAGTCTTCCTGATTCACACCGTAACGCACCTTGCCATCAAGCGTCCTCACAGCAAGGGTTTTTGCATTTTTTTCCTTTTCCCCGACAGTGATGATCAATGGGATCTTCAACAGCTGCGCTTCACGGACTTTCCGATTGAGACTTTCCGTGCGGTCATCGACACGGGATCGTATTCCCGCCTTGAAAAACGCGTCGCTAACCCCACCGGCATAGGGTGCCAGGGCATCGTTTATCGGAAGAATAATGACCTGCACCGGTGAAAGCCACAACGGGAAACTGCCTGCATAATGCTCTACCAGTATCCCTAAAAACCGCTCGATGGAACCGTATATGACCCGGTGAATCATCACCGGACGATGCTTTTCATTGTCTTCCCCCACATAGGACAGATCGAACCGCTCCGGCAGCGACATGTCGAGTTGAATCGTGCCACACTGCCAGGTTCGGCCGATGGCATCCTTGATATGAATGTCGATTTTCGGACCGTAAAACGCGCCATCCCCTTCATTGACAATGAAATCCCCACCGTATGCGGCAAGCGCGCTTTTCAATCCGTCCGTCGCCTGTTCCCACTGGGCATCCGAACCGATTGATTTTTCCGGGCGGGTGGAAAGCTCCAGATGAAAACCGAGCCCGAAGGTTAAGTACATTCGCTCGACCAGCTTCAACACGCCTAAAATTTCATCCCCGATCATATCCGGCGTCATAAAGATATGCGCGTCATCCTGATGAAAAGCCCTGACCCTGAAGAGGCCGGACAACACTCCCGAAAGCTCATGGCGATGCACAAGGCCGATTTCCGCAGCCCGTACCGGCAAGTCCCTGTAGGAATGTCTTTTCCGCTTAAACAGAAGCATACCGCCCGGGCAGTTCATGGGCTTAATCGCTGATTCTGTTTCATCTATGGTTACCGTGTACATATTCTCCCGGTAATTTTCCCAATGCCCGCTCTGCTCCCAGAGGCTCCGGTTCAATATGACAGGCGTCTTGGTTTCCACGTAACCTGCACCACGGTGCTCTTCACGCCAGTAATCAATCAAGGCGTTCCACAATTCCATGCCGCCGGGATGAAAAAACGGCATTCCCGGCGCCTGGTCGCTGAAAGAAAACAGGTCAAGAGCCGTACCGATCTTCCGGTGATCCCGTTTTCTCGCTTCTTCAATGAAATTCAGATAATCAGCAAGCGGCTTCTTATCGAAAAACGCAGTTCCGTAAATGCGCTGCAGCTGGGGGCGCTCAGGATCACCGCGCCAGTATGCACCCGATACTTTCATCAGCTTGAATGCCTTGATAAACCCTGTATCAGGCAAATGCGGACCCCGGCAAAGGTCGGTGAAATCCCCCTGGGTGTAAAACGATATGGTCCCCTCTTCAAGCTCCGATATGATCTCCTGCTTGTAAGGATCGTTTTTATAAAAATTCAGAGCTTCCGCCTTTTTCACTTCCGTCCGTCTGACGGGCAGCTTGGCCTGAATGATCCGTTTCATCTCCGCTTCGATTTTCGGAAAATCCTCCTCGGATATGGGCTTCATATCAAAGTCGTAATAAAATCCGTTTTCTATTACAGGGCCGATGGTCAAAATGGCATCCCTGTAGAGGTTGCATACGGCCTGCGCCATCACATGGGCGGCGGTATGCCTGAGTATTTCCAACGCTTCCGGGTCTTTTTTGGTAATAAACCGTATTTTCGCATCACCTTCTATGACGTGATGCATATCGACTCTTTTTCCGTTTGCGTCCATGGCCACACAATTTCCGGCAAACCCCCCGGAAATCGATCCTGCAACGGCAAATCCGTCTACAGGCCCTTCAAAATGCTTTTGCGCGCCGTCAGGCAGTGTTATACTGATCATTGACTGTCCATTGATGATTATTATTTTTTAAAAAAACATAGGGTTTACTTTTTTACCAGTAAACGTTATGTAAGCAACTTGCCGGCGCCGGTCAAGGAAAAAGTCCTTTGACAAGCATACCCGTTAAACTACAACCGATAACCTGCAACTGAACCCAATGGTTACTGAAACACCCCAGTACATAACATCCGCCGGGGCGCTTGAAGAAGCAGCCAAAAAAATGTCGCTGGCTCCCCTGGTAGCGGTGGATCTTGAAGCGGATTCAATGTATCATTTCGAGGAAAAAGTATGTCTCCTCCAGATGGCTACGGAAAAATCCTGCTTCATCATTGACCCGCTTGCACTGCCGGATTTGTCTTGCCTGGAACCCGTGTTTTCCAACGCCGCCATCGTGAAGATTTTTCATGGGGCGGATTACGATGTAAGAAGTCTTCACAGGGATTTTGGCTTTTGCATTGAAAACCTTTTTGATACGGAGCTGGCATGCCGGTTTCTTGGGTATCCCCGCTCCAGCCTGGAAGCGGTCCTGAAAAAGCATTTCAATGCGACCCTTGACAAAAAGTACCAGAAAAAAGACTGGTCCATACGACCCCTGCCCGAAGAAATGATTGCCTATGCCGCAGATGATGTGCGCTACCTGGCAGACCTTTATCGCAAGCTAACGGCGGCATTGATTGAAAAAGATCGGCTCAAGTGGGCGATGGAAACCTGCGAGGATTTATGCCTTGTCCGATCCGGTGAAAACAATGAATCTGACCGTCCTCTTTTTATGAATATAAAAGGTGCCGGCAGGCTTGACCCCAGAAGTCTTGCCGTACTCGAAAACATGGCCCTGTTCCGGCAGAATGCAGCCAAAAAAAAGGACCGCCCCCCGTATAAAGTAATAAGCAATACCGCCTTGCTGGAAATAGCGCAGAAAAAGCCGGACAACACTTCCCGACTTTACCGGTCTGGCATTTTAAGTAAAAAGCAATGCCAAATGTATGGTGAGTCCATCGTAAAGGCCATTTCAAGCGCCCTTGAAATTCCCGAAGAAGCACTGCCCGTCTATCAGAAAACGAAAAAGCGCCCGTCGTCACCGGCTACCGTCCGCCGCATCGAAGCGCTGAAAAAATGGCGTACGCGCAAGGCCGACCAGCTTGAAATCGACCCGGCCATGCTTATCAATAATTCAGCAATACAAAAAATTGCCGTGGAGGCGCCCCAAAACATTCCTGCACTCCAATCCATCGGTGTCCTCAGGCGCTGGCAGGTTGAAACATTCGGCGAACAATGGATAGACGCAGTTAAAAAAGCGGGATAACCTCATGAATCAAGTGTTTTTCAACTCCAAAGACGGTTTCCGCCTCGAAGGCAAACTGCACAGGACAGAAAAAGCACCGGCAGCGATAATTACGCACCCCCACCCGCTTTACGGCGGCACCATGAACAATTATGTACTGGACGTCATTGAGTCGGTTTTTCTGGAAAAGGGGTTTACGACACTGCGGTTCAACTTCAGAGGGGTCGGAAAAAGCAGCGGCAGCTATTCGGATGGTAAAGGTGAAATTGAGGATGTCATCGGCGCTGTTTCATTTGCAGAGGAAACCGGGGCCGACCGGGTCGTTCTTGCCGGGTACTCCTTCGGCGCTTGGGTAAACGCCCATGCCCAGGCATACCTGCAACCGACGGAAATGGTCATGGTCTCCCCACCGGTGGCAATGATGGATTTTTCAGAAATTGCAACCCTTTCGTCCCTGAGGCTTGTCGTCACCGGCGAAAACGATGAAATCGCCCCGCCGGACAATATCAAAAAGCATCTTGCCCTTTGGAACCCGGAAGCGACGCTGCGCGTGATTGCAAACGGAGACCATTTTTAT
This sequence comes from Desulfobacteraceae bacterium, assembly GCA_011389515.1. Classification (GTDB taxonomy): domain Bacteria; phylum Desulfobacterota; class Desulfobacteria; order Desulfobacterales; family Desulfosalsimonadaceae; genus B1SED10-16. The sequence continues at coordinate 7,969 of JAABUA010000002.1, read as the reverse complement.
GGCAACAGCCTGCCGGCACTCAAGGCAGCACTGAAAAAAAACACAGTGTAGCAGCGAACATTATCAATTGCCCTGTAACCCGACAGTATTGACAACTTTCAACGGTTAACTTACAACCACCATGGATCAGACAACCCTTTTATATGAAGTCAGCCAGTCGCTGAACAAGCATGGCGACCTGAAAAAATCTCTGTACAACGTGCTTGACCTGTTGTCCTCCAACATGAACATGGTACGGGGGATGATTACCCTTCTGAATCCCATGCGTGAAGAAATCAATATCGAGGTGGCCCACGGAATATCAAAAAACGCAATGAACAAGGGGGTATATAAGCTGGGTGAAGGGATTACCGGCCAGGTCATACAAAACGGGAAAGCGGTATCCATTGCGAAAATCAGCGAATCGGAGCAGTTTCTGAATCGTACCGGAACACGGAAAGGGCAGGCAGGACGGGAACTGTCGTTTTTCTGCGTGCCCATAAAAAACGAGCAGCAGGTCATCGGCGCCCTCAGCGTGGACAAACCGTATGACAGCAACTACCCGCTGATGGAAGGCGAAAAGCTTTTATCCGTCGTTGCCGCCATGATTGCCACAAAAGTGATTCACCTTGAACGCATACAGCGGGAAAAAGAAAAGCTCCAAGCGGAAAATGAACGCCTTCGGATGGAGCTGGAAAAAAAATACCGCATCAAAAATATTGTCGGCAACTCCAACAAGATGCGCGAAGTCTACCAGATGATCTCCCAGGTGGCCCGCAGCAATGCCACTGTTCTCATACGGGGGGAATCGGGAACCGGAAAAGAGCTTGCGGCAAATGCCATCCATTACAACAGTCACCGCGCCAACCAGCCCTTTGTCAAAATCAACTGCGCCGCCCTGCCGGCCAATCTCATAGAAAGCGAACTTTTCGGCCATGAAAAAGGCGCCTTTACCGGGGCCCTGCACCAGAAGCCCGGAAAATTCGAACTGGCAAACAAGGGGACGCTTTTTCTGGACGAGATCGGTTCCATCACAACCGATGTTCAGGCAAAGCTATTACGGGTGCTCCAGGAAAAGGAGTTCGAACGGGTTGGCGGCAACAAGACCATACAGGCGGATGTACGCATCATCGCCGCCACCAATAAAAACCTGGAACAGGCCGTGACGGACAGCAGCTTCAGAAACGACCTGTATTACCGGATAAACGTTTTTCCCATATATATGCCCCCTCTTCGCGAACGGAAAACCGACATACTGGTACTTGCGGATTATTTCCTGGAAAAATATGCACGTGAAAATGACAAGGACATCATACGCTTTTCCACCCCGGCCATCGACATGTTTATGGCGTACCACTGGCCCGGCAATGTTCGGGAACTGGAAAACTGTATCGAAAGAGCGGTTCTCTTATGCGAAGACAAAGTAATTTACGGTTACCACCTGCCGCCCACGCTTCAGACGGCTTCAGAATCGGAGACCCTGCCGTCCCAGACCCTCGAAGGAGCGGTTGAAAAACTTGAAAGGGAAATGATTATCGAAGCACTCAAGCATACACGGGGAAACATATCCGGTGCAGCGAAAATGCTGGGATCCACCATCAGAAAAATTTCTTATAAAATTGAAAAGTACGGAATCAACCCGCGAACATACCATTAATTGAAGGCACGGCGCACCGTAACCTTACAGTCCTTCCGGTTTCCGTCTTCCCACGCTTGATCTCGCCTTGTTATAGGGCATTTTTTCCGCGCTCACCGGTACGAATCCGGACGGCATCCTCGATATCCTGGACAAATATTTTACCGTCACCGATTTTACCGGTATATGCCGTCTTTATGATCATATCGATCACCTGTTCTTTTATATCATCGTCCACAACAATTTCTATTTTCAGCTTGGGGACGAAATCCACTGCATACTCGGCTCCCCTGTATACTTCCTTGTGCCCTTTTTGCCGGCCGTATCCTTTGGTTTCTATAACCGTCATTCCCTGAATGCCAATATCGGAAAGCGCCTCCTTGACATCATCCAGCTTGAAAGGCTTTATAATTGCTTCTATTTTCTTCATGCCCGGTAGCTCCTGTTTAATTGTTCGTCCACGCAATCCTGTTGCTCATCCACGCAATCCTGCCTGAAAGATTTCGAACAGCGTCGTAAGCGTTTGCCATATTTAATTTGAAAAAAAAGATAAAAAACAGTAACCATTGCAAAGCAACGCATACTCTTTTTTTACGAACTTGTCATATTATAATAACACTATTAAGTCAACCGGCCCTTTTGACGAATGAAAAAACAGGAGCCAGGCAGGAACCGCTTCCTCTGCCGCCGCTTTGCTCTAAACACGGTTTGCCGGGAGGATTACATGGCGATAAAATTATTTATCGAGGATGAGAATACAGTGACCATTTCCTGCGGCCAATGCAAAAAATCAAAAACCGTGGATGCCGCCCGGTTCAAGGGGCACAGCCGGATAAAGGTCCAATGCACCTGCGGCCATATCTCGACCTTTCAGCTCGAAAAAAGAAGACACTACCGTAAAACAACGGATCTGAAAGGGACCTACCGCATCACCGATACCGGAGGGAACACACCGGATTCAGGCGTTATGACGGTGGTGGACATCTCCAGAAACGGCATGCGGATGAAGTTCAACTCTTTTCCTTTGTTGCATCTCGGCGATATCATGAATATAGCGTTCAATCTTGACGATGCGAACCATTCGCTTGTGGACAGGCAGGTGGTCGTACAGAACATCGAAGCGCCGTATATAGGCACAAAGTTTCAACACCCGGGCAGCATGGATAATATCATCGGGTTCTATCTGTTCAAATAATTGCAGGTACTAGGATAAATCCGTTATACATGATACGCGACAACCTCCTCCCAGATTCGCCTGACCCGCCTGCGCAGTTCCCTGAATCGTTTTTCCGGCAGTATCGTTTTTTTCTCCTGCAGCGTCAACCGATGCACGAAGTACCGATAAATCAGGTACGCCTGCTTAAGGGAATGCGCCGTAATATCATCAATGATATTTGAAAGCGCCAGTGCATTGAGCTGGCGAACCACATCCGTCCATTGCACAAGGGCATCATGCTCGTGCGCATGAAGCAGGATAAGGTACTGGACAAGAAACTCGATATCAACGATACCGCCGGAATCGTGCTTTAAGTCGAAATATCCCGAATTTCCGGAAATATGCGGTTTTTTCATTTTGCTCCGCATTTCGATAACTTCCCGGGCCAGCTGCACCCGGTCTCTTTTCATGGCGATAATCTCCTTACGTATGCCCGCGAAACGCTCGCAGACCTGCAGGTCGCCATTAATGGGCCTGGCCTTGATAATTGCCTGATGCTCCCAGTTCCATGCCTGGTTGACCTGGTAATCCACAAATGCATCTACATGACTGACGAGTATCCCCGCATTTCCACTGGGACGCAGGCGCATATCGGCTTCGTAGAGCTTTCCTGTAGACGTCGGGGTAGAAAGAAAATGGATGATCCGCTGTCCAAGCCTTGCATAAAATTCAGAGTCATACAGCGACCGGAACGTTCCCCCGCTGGTCTGGCCCTCCGCTGCGGTATGCAGAAAAACAAGATCCAAATCAGAGCCGTACCCCAGTTCAATACCCCCCAGCTTTCCATATGCGATAGTGGCGAAACCCTTTGCATTATCGCCTGCGCCGGCAAGATGGGACGGTCTGCCATAACGCTCCGTCAATTGACGCCAGGATATGTCCAGGGCGGTATCCACGACGGTTTCCGCCAGAAACGTCAGCCGGTCGCTGACTTTCATGAGCGGCAGCGTGCCGGTTACATCGGCGGCCACGATCCGGAAGGTGTTAATCTGTTTAAAAACCCGCACTTCATCCATCTGATGCTCGATATCGTCGCCCGGAACTTTTTCAAGGCGATGTTGAAGTTCCTCGACAAGGGCCTTTTTGTCCAGCGGGGCGTACAGCGAACGCTTGTCCAGCAGCTCGTCCAACAGCAGGGGATGTTTACATAAAAAACTGACAATCCAGGGACTTATGCGTGACAATCGCATAAGATGGTCCAGCGAACCGGGATTTTCCAGAAGCAGGGCGATATAACAGCTTCGCCGGACAATGGCCTCGATCAGCGGCACAATGCGTTCGAGAACCAGCAGGGGCCGGTCTGTTTTACGCGAGGCGGCCAGCACCAGCGGCATCAGCCTGTCGATCCGGTCCTGAACAAGGGTTCCGATTTCATCCCCGATGGCCATATGCCGGATCCTGTCCAGCGCCGCAAGGGCTTTTTCCGGAGGATCAAAACCCAAACCCGCCAGGATACGGATATTTTTATCGTGATCTTCGGGATTATGCCACACCTGTTCGAGAAGTCCTGTATCATCATCTTCGGTATCGGGCGATTCAGGGGCCAGAAGATCGCGGAAGTGAGAACGAACCCCTTCCATGTGCCACCGCAATTGATCATGAAAGTCCTGCAGTTTTTCAAATCCCATGCCAACCGCGACGATGATCTGGCCGGCCTCGTCGAAAGGCAGCGTATGGGTCTGCATATCATTGTACATTTGCAACCGGTTTTCCGTATTTCGCAGAAACACATAAGCATCGGCGAGTTCATCATATACGGACGGGGTGATACAGCGATCCTCCACCATAAACTTCAACACCTTGAGCAGATTTCTTTCCTGATACAGCGGATTGATTCCTCCACGAATCAACTGGAAAACCTGCCCGAAAAACTCAATTTCCCGAATACCTCCTGAACCGTGTTTGATATTGTTTTTCAGCTTTTTCCGGATAACCTCGCGCTCGATTTTATTTTTCATCTCACGAAGCGATTCAAACGTGCCGTAATCCAGGTAACGTCTGAAAACAAAAGGGCGCAGCCTGTCAAGGAGCTCTCTGCCCGCCTCAATGTCGCCTGCGACCACTCTGGCCTTGATAAGGGCATATCTTTCCCATCCCCGGCCGAACATCTGGTAATAATCTTCCATGGCATCAAAACTCATTACCAGGGGGCCTGCATCCCCGTAAGGCCTCAGACGGGTGTCAACCCGGAAAACATATCCGTCAACCGTGGATTTGGAAAGAATATCTATCAAACGACGGGCCAGCCGTGAAAAAAAATCCTCATTGGCGATGCTGACTTCTCTTCCAATGGTTTGTCCCGCTTCCGGAAATGCGAACATCAAATCGATATCCGAAGAAAAATTCAGCTCGTACCCCCCCAGCTTGCCCATGCCGATAACAACCAGTTTCTGGGATTCGCCTCCATGAGATGTCGGGACGCCGTAGTCATCGCATAACAGATCATGTAGGGCGTCAAGTGTATGCGTCAGGCAGGCGTCCGCAAATAAAGAGAGGTCGGCAAGTGTTTCATGCAAATCCGCCTTTCCCGAAAGATCGCGCCACGCAACACGCACCATTTCCCTGTTTCTGAATTTCCGGAGGGCAGAGGCAAGCGTGCTTTCATCTTCAACTCCGTAAACGACCTGTTTTGCCTTTTCCATGTATTCTCCAGGCTCGTAGGGGCGCTTTAGATCATCACTCTCCAGAAGGCCTTTCAGCAAAAAGGGTTTCCGTATGCACCATGAGGAAACAAACTCGCTAAGGGCAAACACCCTGTGCATCTGGTCGCGCAAATTTCCATTGTCTGGCAGCACAACCCCTTGACTTTTAGCGGCGGAAAAGCATGCTTCAATTTTTCCGGCGACTCTCTTTTCAACTTCCTCCGGCAGTTTCAAGGCTGCTTTTGCTTCAGGCGAGATATTTTCCGGCTTGTTCATAAAATCATCATTCCAGGCAGATTCATGTTGCGGTATTCGGCGGGAACGCCGCGTCCTGTCGCATTGTATACTCCGCGAGCAGGGTATCCTTGAGATAGATGTTCTCCGGATTCGAAAAAAAGGCCCTCAGGAGTTCTATACTTTCATCCCTGCACACATTGGGGATTACCACCAGTTCGATATCCCGGTACAGGGGCGGCATTGTCTGCCGGCTGCATGAGGTCCCCCCCCCCATCACATCCTCAAACGCATAAACAATGCGATGAATGCCGGAGATCAGAATCGCCCCGAAGCACATGAGACAAGGTTCCAGCGTAGTGTAAAGACAGAGGCGATCTGTTGGAATTTCCGGCCGGTTTGTGCAAAGATTTCGCAATGCGACCATCTCGGCGTGATCGATTTCATTTGCCATGATACCGCGGCTGGCCGTCCGAAAACCGGAGGCCACCACCCGCCTCCCATCCGTGATAACACAGCCTACCGGAAAATCGCCCGATGCAAGCGCCGCTTTGGCCTCATCCATAGCCATACGCATGAACCGGACATCTTTATTTCCATTTTTCATCGATGAAATCGGTTTCCTCCCCGGTGTAACAGTATGAAAAATAACGCTTATAAGTTGCATTTTTTAACGAAAAAAGCAATGAGGTTGTATGGCAGCACCCGCAAAAGGGATGAAAAGACATGCTGTGGGGCAGTGAAAAGAAAGCCCGCTTCATCGCGACAGGCCCCCAAAATGCACCTGCTGACAATATTGACAATATGACTGATTTCAGGTAGCACTGAAATAGTTACAATGCCACTTGTTTTTCAGGAGATTGTTCGGGCCAATAACGGATCACCGTTTACATATATGACCATCACAATTGAAATCGTGCCCGGGCAAAAACAGCAGCACTTGTCAAGGCACAGCCACCATCTCTAAAATTCAGGTATCGACTATGATTATCGGACTCGATGTAGGCGGCACCCACACGGACGTTGTCCTTTTGGACTCCACAGGACTTCAGAACAGGGTAAAGGTTCGCACGGATACTTCCGACCTGTTTAAAACGGTTTTAACCGGACTGGAGCGGATCACCGAAAAAATTGATCCGCAGCAGATCACCCGCACCGTTCTCAGCACGACCCTCACCACCAATGCCATTGTTGAAAACAAGCTTTCACCGGTCGGCATGATTGTCACCTGCGGTCCGGGCATTCACCCGGACAATTACAATACTGGAAAGCATTATTATATTGTCAGCGGCGGCATCGACCACAGTGGCCGTGAAATTCAGACCGTCAACGAAGATCAGGTGATGGACGCAGCGCAAAAAATGAGCGCCGACGGCATTTCCCATGTAGGCGTTGTCGGAAAATTTTCCACGAGAAATCCCGCACATGAGAACAAAATCTGCAAGCTTATTGAATCCGGCTTTGACAAGGTTTTTCCGGGGCATCGCATCTCCGGAAATTTCAACTTTCCCAGACGCATCGCCACGACATACCTGAACGCCTCCATCTACCCGATACACAAGAATTTTTTTGCGGCGGTCAAAAAATCTCTTGTGGAAAAAGGGATAAATGCCCCCATATATATTCTGAAAGCCGATGGCGGAACAATGGATTTGAACACTTCCATCGATTTTCCCGGCCAGTCCATCCTTTCGGGACCCGCGGCAAGCGTCATGGGCTCCGTCGCATTCGCGGAAAACCCTTCTGAAACCATTGTGCTCGATATCGGCGGGACCACAACGGACATGGCCGTATTGATCAACCAGGTTCCCGTTCTGGTACCCAACGGGATTGAAATCAATAATTTCAAAACGCATATCCGGGCGCTGCACACCCGCTCCGTCGGATTGGGCGGTGACAGTACCGTAAGATATGCGTCCGGGGAACTGACGATCGGACCGGACCGGCTCGGACCGGCAATGGCCTATGGCGGATCCGCACCGACACCAACGGATGCCCTTTTTGTTCTTGCAAAGGCGAACGACGGCAACCTGGAAAACGCAGCAAAGGGGATAAAAACCATTGCCGATGAAATGGGCATTTCCACCGAAGAAGCCGCACGGCGCATTTTCGATAAAACCTGCCGGCTGATTTTGGAAAAAGCGGGGGAAATGGTGGAAAAGATAAACAGCAAACCCGTCTACACGGTTCGGGAGGCGCTGGAAGGGCACCGCATAAAGCCCGACCATCTGCTGGTTCTGGGTGGACCGGCCCCCCTGTTTG
>JAABUA010000029.1 GCA_011389515.1 Desulfobacteraceae bacterium | reverse complement strand
AAAAAAATTTGCGGGGGCGTAGTTCAGTTTGGTTAGAACGCCGGCCTGTCACGCCGGAGGTCGCGAGTTCGAGTCTCGTCGCTCCCGCCACCAAACAAAAAAAGGGGTTCAGATAATATCTGAATCCCTTTTTTGTTGCCCCAATTCAAATGCCACACACACCATACCTCACACGGAGCAGGTAAATATAGGCTTTACCCATAACATAAATTGCCCCCGTGCGGGATTAAGACGTCAAAAATGGCACCATCATGAACCTTGTCGTCGGTGATGACAATAAATGTGAGGATATAGGGCCAATTCAGGATATGCAACCCCGCTTTAGATAGAAAATTTGATAGACGTTTTTTGGCAATAACTGCTTGTTTAGTGCACGAAATAAGTGAAGTTGAGAGGGATTGAGGGCTTGTTTCCCTGCGTTTTAAGAACATCCAGCGAGAAGCCTATTTTGCCCCCCTGGGGGTTAAAAAAAAATTTTTTCAAATGAAGCCACCACAGTTGATACGTCAAGGGGTTCTCGTAGAAATACTTTGGAAAGTTCATGGCGCACTTTCAAGAATTCCTTTCTTTTATCAGGGGTCAACGCCATCAGCATATTAATGTTATCTCCACTATATATCGGGCTTGCGTTTTTAATTTTAAAAAATGCAGCCATAATATGTTGGGCAGCCTGCTCGGAATTCATCGTACGGTGTTTCCATTTATTTTTGTATCCCTCGAGCTGGTATTTTGCCTTGTTTCTTGACTCATAAATGGGGCTTAGCGGAACCAGCAGAAATGGATACATTGACCAGTAAAACAATCCGCTTTGCGTATCCTCGGGTATGTTGTCGATAAAATCGATCGTCCTCCCAATCGAATGCTCCGTTTCCCCGGGAAATCCGGCAATAAAGCAGCAGGAACAGTTAATGCCCGTATCCAGAAGGTTTTTTACGACCCTTTTATACATTTCAGGGTCCGCATGCTTGTTCATGTTTTTAAGGACCCCTTCGTCCGCAGACTCTATCCCCATCTGCGTTTCTACGCAACCGGATTGCCTGAGAAGTTCGAGGTCGGTTTTTGCCAGGGTGCTTGCACGGATAAAACTCATCCAGTGAATATTAAGATCCGCCTCTATGAACCGCATGGAAACCTCATTCAGGTCATTTTTACCCAACCGAAAATTGTCATCGACAAATCGAATATATTTGACCCCTTTGCCGGAAATGGTTTTCAGTTCCCTGATCAGCTGTTCCAAAGGTTTTATACGAGTATAGCGCCTGTCCTTCACAAAATTACAGAACTCACAATTGAACGGGCATCCGCTGCTTGCCTGGACATTAATGATGCCGGGTGTAAAAATTTTCTCCGGCAGCGTCTCCCAATCGATAACAATGTCGGGTGGATCCAGATTCTTTCTTTCGGTAAAAACATATTTACCGTTTTCCAGGCGGGCGGTATTTGGCAGATCCATGTCTTCACAACCATCCCCGATGCGCCGCAGCGCTTCCGACAACACTTGTTCGCCGCCTTTATCGACAATATACAGATCGACATCAGGGCAGTCGTGATGACTTAAAAACAGGTAATCGTCCTTGGGGCTGACTGTATCATAGTCTTTTTCCCGTGATCGCTGTAGAAGCAGGTAAGACGAAAAAACAAACGGGCCACCTGCGATAATAAAAATATCCGGTGCGGCCCGGCGAATGTCATCGACCAGCGCATTCAGGCTGCTTTTGCTGGAAATAAACGTTGTGGAAATTACGACGGCTTTCGGGTTATCCGAAAGCATCCGGATAAATTCACCTTTTTCCTGGTCATATGAATCGATCAGGTCAACGCGGTAATTTTCTTTCTGGAGATAGCTGTAGAGCATTATGCCATTCAGCTTGGGCGCGGAATGCCAGTTTAGCTGATCCTCGTCATGGAACGGGATGGTGATGCGCCCTTGAAGATCAATGAAATGTTTTATATTTTGTATAGTGGCGACTTTTCCGCCAAGTTGGAGGCGAAGGGGGCTTGAGCCCGAGTAGGTGTCGTTTCCGGCATCCGAAATGATGATTGCATCTATCATGGCGCACCTAGGATTCTTTCCAAATTGTCAATAAATGAATGGATCTGTTTTTTGTGTACCAGAAGATCCATATGATTGCCTGGAAACGTCATGATGTTATCCTCCGGTATCATATGATTCACCTGGCCAAGGGTTGCGGAGATGGGTATGAGTTCGTCTCCTGTATTTAAAACGAAATGAAAACGGTAATCATGGTTTTCTATCAGGTGCTGCATATACGGTTTGATTTTGAATGATACGATGTCGGCTACTTCCTTATATGTTCTTACTGGATTTTGTATCGTTTTTACAAAAAGGGAATGCGTGATTTTCAGTTTATTGGCATACACTACCTTCAGCGGGTTGCACTGGTTTCCCGCTTTAATCCAATGAAAAAACCCACGAATATATTCCTTCAGAATGAAAAGAAACGTAAACCTCAGGCAATGTGGCACAAAACGGATCGTTTCATTAAACCCGGCCGGATTGATCAATATGATATTTTGGATATGCTTTCGATAATATTCAGGTGCGTCGGCCAGGAGCCGGATAATTTCAAAGGCGGCATACGAATGGGCTATTATGTGATATTTTACAAGCAGGTGTTCTTTTGTTAAATAATGAAGGAAAAGGCTCAAAGCTGTTTTGCGTTCGATTTGCGGTTTTATTCGGACATCCGATATCCCGCCGATAAACCGCTCAATGGCGGCGACCGTGTAGCCTTTGTCTGCAAGGCTTTCAATTAAAATACTTGTATCACAAAGCTGGGTGCCGGTTCCAGAAAGAAAGACAATACAGTGGTCCGACGATATTTCGTCCTTCTTGATCACCAGCCCTTGGCACTGTATTTCCTGCTTTGGACCGCTTAACTTTACACAATCCTGCATGGGACGCCCTTGCCATTTTAATTCAAATCCGCTTCATGCCCTTTCCCCAAGCGATGTCATGGCTCCAATGCAGCCCGGCATTTCAAAAAAAGCATAGCTGTACGTATGGTCATCGAATACGGTGCGCCGGAGTATGCCCCCTGATGATGACATGTTAAATCGCTTCAGCCTCGCCGGTATGCGATTGTCTCAGCATGATCGCAACCGTACTAAAACTGGATCGTTGCGTCAAGGTAATAAGTTCAGGGCCTCTGGCCTGGATGCAGGGATGGACGGGGTGCGCATAAAAGGTCATGCTCGGGTTGATCCGTTGGCATAAAATAAAATGGTTGTCGACAAAGCCGCTCAGCCAGTATCAGATGACGTTCCAGGTTTTTCGGTTCTTTTTCAATCTGCTGCTGCCTTTTTGAGCGGCCTGTCACGTCGGAGGTCGCGATTTCGAGTGCTTTTTGCCAGTTGGCTTTCAGATAGGACTCCCCAAACGTTCATGACCGAAGCGCCTTTTTATCCACTTTCCCTACTGCTGTAAGCGGCATTTGATCAATAAATTCTATTTTTTTGGGGACCTTGTACGGCGACATATTTTCACGGCAATAGGCAGTGATATCCTTTTTCAAATCATCCACATCCCTGCCTCTGGCGCCTTGCGCCAGCTGTATGACCACCTTGACGATTTCGCTGCCGGGCCTTTTGGGATCCGGTTCACCGATGACAGCGCAGAATTCTACCGCCTCGTAACGGTAGAGAGACTCCTCCACTTCCCGTGAAAAGACTTTAAAGCCGCCCACATTGAGCATGTCCTTGGACCGGTCCATGATATAGAAGTATCCGTCTTCGTCCATGCGCGCCACATCTCCGGTATGCAGCCAGACCCTTCCGTCATGCTCACGCATGGCATGGACCGTTTCTTCTGGCTTGTTATGGTACCCTTTCATCACCTGGGGACCGTGCACAATCAACTCGCCGGGATCTCCGACTGGCATGATTTCCCTGCCGGTCTCCACATCAACGATCCGAACGTACGTATTGGATACCGGCACGCCCACAGACCCGATCTTCTTATTGCCTTCCAGTGGATTGCCGGTGATTATCGGGCTGGTTTCGGTCATGCCGTAGACTTCCACCACTTTGCCCCGCCCCACCACTGTTTCAAAGCTGTTAATCGATTCAACGGCAAACGGGGCCGCGCCGGAGACAAAAATTTTGGCGGGCGTAAAATCAAGTTTTTTAAACCCAGGATCATCCATCAGCATCTGGTACAAGGTGGGCACGTTGGCATAAATCGAGGGGGAATGCGCCCGAATCTCACTGCAGATATGCCTTGTGTTTCTCGGATCCGGAATCAAACACTGGGTGCTTGCCATGGTCATGGCTGTCATGCCGAACATCAGTCCGGCCAGGTGAAAAAACGGGAATCCGGAACAGAGTACATCTTCGCCCATTTGAAAGCTGGTCCAGTTTTTCACTTGCGTGAGATTGGAAAAAATATTCTGCTGGGTCAGTTCCACACCCTTGGGAAGTCCGGTGGTGCCGCCGGTGTACTGAATCAGGCATATGTCATCGGGTGCCGCTTCATCCACGGGTTTTTCAGGGGAGTAATGGGTCATTAGCTGCGTAAAGGATGAAATCTCTTTGCCGGCAAGGGGAGCTACCTTCCCGGTGGGGAGCTTCTTTAAAAGTTTCCCAAGCACGCGCTTTACCGTTGGCAGATAGTCTCCGACACTGGTAGTGACCACCAGGGCCAATCCGGGCACCTGATCTTCGATCTTGGTTAATACGCGTTCAAAGACCGCATCCAGGGTAACCAATACCCGGCAGCCGGAATCATTTATCTGATGGGATAGTTCCTTGGGCATCAGCAGGGGGGACACGCCTGATACCGTACAACCGGCCCTGAGTGCGCCGCAGAGCGCAATCAAAAACTGCGGGATATTGGGCAGACTCAACCCAACGACAGCTCCAGATGTAACGCCGTTATTCGTTAAAAAATTCGCAAATCTGCGCGACATCTCGTCCAACTGCCTGTAGGAAAGAGTGGTGCCCATGAAATGCATTGCCGCCCGGTCCGGTGAAAATGTAAGGCCTTCCAACAGGGCGTCGATATAGGTCTTTGGCGGGATATCAATATCCGATGGAACTTTCGGATCATAAGCCTTTACCCATGGTCTTTGGTCATATGGCGTCATCATCGCTCCCTTTTGTAGCGTGGTGCATATGGCAGGAAATTTCATGCGAATCGCACTGACCGGTTCGGGATTACTACCCCCTGTTCCCGGCCGATGGTGATAAAAAGGCGTGTAAACCCAATATGATAAAAACTCCGAGCGCTGTCAATTGTAAAAACATTTTCGCAGTAATATTGATTGACAAAATTGACAACAACAACTTTACATGAAATTTATATATTGCTATACGATTTACATAAAGGCTGATTCCTGTGCCTCGTTACCCATTCTTTGTTATAATGCATGTCATGCCCGGCCGAAAACCAGGAGAATCCACCACGGTGCAATCAAGGCGGATATCTGAAAACCGACCGGCAACCGAAAACCAATGAGTATAAACCGTTAAAGGAAATGGAGTGAAACATGGCTGTTATCACGATTTCAAGACAATTCGGGGCTGGCGGCCGGACCTTGGGAGAAATGGTCGCCGAAAAATTGGATTATACATTTTTAGATGATGCGGTGATACAGGAATTGTCGGAACGGGTCGGCGTAACCAAAGAATCCATTGCCGATATGGAAAAAAATGGCAGCGGCTTTTTTCCCACAATTCTTTCCTCTATGCTCGGCCGAAGCTATATGGAAAGACTTGCCAAAGAAAAATCCGGCTACATCGATGAAGTCATATATGTGGATAAAATCCAAGAAGTAATCAATGATCTTGCCGCTCAGGACAATGTTGTTCTGCTCGGCCGCGGCAGCCAGTTTATCCTGTCGGGGCACCCTGAAGCGATTCACGTGCTGCTGGTTGCGGACAAGGAGCAGCGCATCAGATTCATGCAGCGCAAATACAACCTGTCTGAAAGCCAGGCCTATCATGAAGTGCAGGCAGGGGAAAAACGCAGAAAACATGTGTATACAAAAATGGGCTGCACAAACTACGATGACCCGCACAGCTACCACTTGGTGCTCAATATGAGCCGGCTATCCATAGAGGACGCGGCAAGCCAGATGCTTCTGCTCACCGAAAATAAACAACACGAGCCCATCATCCCGTCATCCCGCCATCGAAAGGCAAACGGATAGACAACAAAAACCCGCGGCAAGGGCATGGTGAAGACTATCGCTTGAGCACAACCGGCAGAAAAGACCCGAAACAGATCAATGCCCCCGTGATCATTATTCCTGCGGCAAAAGAGCCCGCATCGCCGGTCATCCCGATGAGGGCCGGGGTGATGCCGCCGCCGTAGACAAAGGCAATGGGAACAGCCATGGACACCGCCACGTTCCGGTGCTCGGCAGGGGTGCTCGCAGATAAGAGGGCAAACCCCGCAGGAAAGAATCCCGTTGAAATCGCTGCCTGAAGAACCACTATACCTGCGAGCACTACCGGATGATGGCATGCGCCCATCAAAATCGTTGCAATGCCTGTAACCCCAAGAACTACGATGATGGTCCGCCGCGGACCGAAGTAATCCGATGCCCACCCTGCGATCAGCGCCATCGCCAGACCGGGAGCCCGGGAAAAGGCCAGAAGGGTGTTGGCAAAGTTCCGCTCTAATCCGGCTTCATTGACCAGGTACAAGGGAAGCATGGTGTAGATGCCCATGGTGCTGCTGATGGCCAGTCCGAAAAGCAGCACCATCATCCAGAAAAAACGGTCGCCGGCCAGGGTGCGAAAGGCCGCTGCATTCGGTCGCCTACCGGGAAAGTCGCCCCCTTTGCCGGCAAAGGCAAACCCCAGACCGACACATATGGCGATGGCGCCGACCGCAGCAGGCATGGCTCGCCAGGAATAACTGCGCAGAAAAATCTCGGCAATCAGGGGGGCGGCCATAAAGGCAAGGTTCGGGGCGAGCTCATGTATGGAAACCGCCTTGCCCCAATGCCTGGGGTCCACCATCCCGGTAAGCGCGGTGATGCCGGAGGGCAGGTAGACGCCCGTGGCCATGCCCAAGATAAATGCCGAAATCTGAAGGTGCCACAGATGGTGAGAAAAGGCAATCAGCAGCAGCGCCGCTCCCGTGCTGCAGGACGACAGCACAATGGTCCGGCGATGCAGAATACGGGCGGAGATGAATCCGGAACTGAGCAGGGCCGCGAAATATCCTATGGACAAAATCAGGAAAAGCCTACCGGCCTGGGCCGGAGTGATGCCCATTTCCGTTATGATGCCCGGCATGAGCGGTGAGAGCATCACCCGGGCTAGAAATGTCAGAAAAAAAATCAGTGCGACAAACAGGATCGGCACCAGTGGATCGAACCTGTAAAACGGGGGTGGCGGGCAAACGCTGTTTTGTCTGTCAGGCATGGGGTTTTCTTTATCAGGATTGAGTAAACAGGATTCAGGTTCCCATGGCGCGCAATTGATACGTTCCCTTCATGACAGCCACCACCTCGCCTTTATCGTCAACGATGTTCCCCTCGAGAATGTAGTCGGCCTTCCCCTTTTCCGCCGCCTCTTTCTCAATCCGCAGAATCTCATTTTCATCCATCCTGACTTCGATGCTTACGTCCGTCAGGGCCGGCCGGCGAAACCGGATATACATGTCTTTGACAACCGGATAGTATTTGCTCATATCAAAAGATGTGAGAAACATGGCCCCCCCGGTGACCTCCCCTACCGAGAAAAGCGCTCCCGCGTACATGATACCGATGTGATTGGTATTTCCCGACAGCGGCATGGTCGTCACTACCCTGCCCCGCTCCAGTACCGGCGCCTGCAGGCCGGCCCGCTGAACAAAGGACACGGACGTTTCAACCAGATTGCGGGCCTCTTCAATCGTCAACATCATCGCGCACGCTCCATCTGAGAAGTGATATGGACAGCTTGTTTACTAAAGCGAAACAATAAACACGGTCCAACTTTACAAATCATCCGGATTTTGTAAAGGAAATCATACAAAGGAAACGTTGACGCCCCGGTCGCAAATAATCATTAGAACAATTTGCGCTGAGTCGATTCCTGGTCAGGCGGCATGCAGGCGGCCTTTCAGCCGGTCGATCCAGACATACATTGCGGGCACGTAGGCCAACGTCAGGAAGGTGGAAACGATCAGGCCGGTAATGGCAACCACTGCCAGGGGGGAAAGCCGTTCAAGTCCCACCGCGAGTTCCAGCGCAATGGGAAGCATCCCGGCGATGGTGGAAAATGCCGTCATGAGGATGGGCCGGGTTCTCAGCCGGATGGCGTCTTCAACCGCCTCGAAAAGCCCGCTTCCCTCGCGGCGCGCCGTATCGATGAACTCGACCAGCAATATGGAGTTGTTGACCACGATCCCGGACATGAGAATCATTCCCATGTTCGCCGCCATGGAAAACGTCTGGCCCGCAAGTAACATCCCCCACGGAATCCCGATAAACGCCAGGGGAATTGCCGACATGATCATCACCGGATTTGCCCAGGACCGGAAAGCGATGACCAGGGCGAAATACAAAAGAAGCAGTGCCAGGCCGAGCGAACCGCCCAGCCGCGAAAAGGTTTCATTCATGTGCGTGACTTCGCCTTGCTGCTTTACCTCGTACCCGCCGGGCAGATCCATATCCGAGAGTACCTTTTCCACCTGGCCGGCAAGATAGGAAATCGGCGCTTTTTCCCGGTAGCCGATAACATTGATCGTGGGCTGCAGGTGCTCCCGGGTGATCCGGGTCTGCCGGTATGCCTGCCGGATATCGGCGATATCCCTCAGGTAAACGATTCCGTATGCTGTCGGGATTTGAATCGATCCAAGCATCCCGGGATCGGCCATGTCAGCTGCTATTGCTCCTGATCCGTATTTCACGCGCACTGGATATCCGTCCTGGCCGCGCACGTTGAAATGTGCAGCCACTTTTCCGGTTGTGGCAGCAAAAATCGCATCCGCTACCTGCTGCTGCGAAATGCCGTAGCGTCGGGCGATTTTTTCGTCAATATCGACAATGAGTTCCTTTTTGGTCATATCCCAGGTTTTTGAAATCGATTTCAATCCCTTTACCCGCGAAAGCCGTTCTTTTACGTTATCCGCTATCCGGTCCAGCACGTGAGGGTCCGCGCCGGATATCATGACATCGACAGGGGCGGCAATGGCGGCAAGGGGCGTTGCACCGTACTCATAGACATGAACCGTTTTGAATTCCGGTATCCGCGAGAAAACATCCCCAAGCCGGCGGCTGATTTCCCATATGGAAGATTCTCTTTCAAACCGGTTGACAAAATGGATCGTCATGGAACCCTTCTGCGGGGTGTTTTCAGCGCCAAAGCTGATCATGCCCGGCTCGGAACCGGCCGCGGTTGTACTTCTCACAAAACCGGGCATTTCCCGGATTATCTCATGAACCGTATCCATGGCCGCCTCGGTCCGGGCAACAGACGTGTTGGGCCATGTTTCAAAGGAAACCTTTATGATTCCCGTATCCATGGGCGGCATGAGATCCCGGCCGGCCATGGGTATCTGTCTCAGACTGACTGCAAGGAATACCAGCATCAACGGGAGAACGACAAAAAACCACCGGGTCGTTCCCATGCGGAACAATTTGACCATCACACCGGCCAGCGGATGAATCAGTAAATTCTGCCCTTTTTCCGCGATCCGTTCGATCCGGTTGGCATCTGAAGCCGGCTTGAGCAGGTACTGGGCCAGAAGGGGAATAATGGTGACCGAAGAAATAAATGATGCCAGCAGGGCCATGGACAAAACCGTAGCCAGGGGGCCCAGTATTTTTCCGGCATACCCGCCCACGAACATGATCGGCACCAGCACGGCAACGGTGGTGATGGTACCGGCAAGGCTTGCCGGAAAGATCTGCACCGTCCCGTCGACCACCGCCTGCCGGTAAGCCCCCCGCCCCTCCATGGGCGCAGTTGTCTCCGTGATCCGGCCGCGGGCATGCGCTTGCCAGCGCCGGTCAATGTTTTCAATCACCACCACGGCATCGTCAACAAGCAGTCCCACCGCAAGAATGACCCCGGTCATGGTGACAATGTTGAGTTCAAAACCAAGGATTTTCATCCCGGCAAAGGTCAAAAGGAACGTGAACGGGATCGACACGGCAGCAAGCAGGGTGATCCGCATCCGGGCCAGAAAGAAAAAAATAACCGCCACGGTCAGTACTACAGCGCTTCTGAGTGCTGAAAACAGGTTGGACACAGACGTGCGGATCAGGTCCCCCTGGGTGTCGGTGATCTCAAAGGAAATGCCCGGAAATGCCGCCTTGATTCCGGGCAGCCCCTCTTCAACGGATTCCAGCGTTTCCATCACGTTTCCGTTTTCCGGGCGCAGAATATTGAGCCCGATAGCGGATTTCCCGTTGCCATGAAAGAAGGTTTTTCTTTCTTCAATGCCGGTGCGGATTTCTGAAATGTCACCCAGAAAAATCTCTCCGCCGCCTGTATCCGTTCCAACCACGATTTCTGCCAGTTCATGGCGGAAGGTTTTTTCCCCCACCACCCGGATGAGCAGTTCCTTGTCTTTTCCTGACAGGGTGCCGCCGGGAATATTTCTATGCGAAGCCGCGACTGCGGAGAAGATATGTTCAAAACCAAGGCCGTATGCGGCAGCCTTGCCCTGGTCGACCACAATCTGTATCTCCGGAACATGCGCCCCGAAAACCTCGACGTCAGCCACGCCATCCAGTCGTAGAAAGGCCTCGCGCACCTCGTTGTCGCACATCTGCCGCACCCGGTCCATGCTCAGAAACGAACCGTCAGAAGGGGCGGCAGCGAGGGTAACCACGGGGGAAGATGCATCGCTTATCCTGAAAATAGCAGGAGAGCGCATGCCTTCCGGAAACTTCGGCGCAATCCGTTCCAGTGCCGAACTCACATCCGTTACTGCGGCATCAAAACCCTTTTCATATTCAAACTCAACCGTGAGCGCAGCGGTTTCATCGCGCACGGATGCACGCACCCTTCGGACATCGTCTATGGAGAACAGGGCTTTTTCCGCGCTTCGTGAAACCCTGTCCGTCATGTCATCGGCAGAGGCACCCGGCCAGACCAGCAGAACCGCGACCTGGGGATAGTTGGCATCCGGAAACAGGTTCAGAGGGATTCCCCGCAGACTGACAAACCCGAAAATGACACCGAAAATCAAAAGCGCGGATATTGCGTGGGGGCGGTTAAGGTATGCTCCTATCCAATTCATCTATGGATATCTCCGTCTCCGGATGGATCCATGGGGCGGACCCGCGAGCGAGACGACAGGTGAAGCAGCATCGACTCTTCGGCTGTCACCAGCCGGTCGCCTGGGGAGACAGGTCCGGCAATTATCGCATCACCTGCTGATCGCGCCATAACGGTCACATCGATGATTTCCACCCGGTCCTGGTCGTCCACCCGGAACACCCTGGCACCGGCTCCGTCTCCCAGAATGCTCCTGGCAGGGACAAGAATGCCTTTTTTCTTTTCAACAAGCAGATCGGCCGTAACAAAGGCGCCGGAAGGAAGTCCGAATGGTTTTTTGTCCATCCGGAATTCGGCCATTGCGAGCCGGCCCTCTTGCGTGGACGGATAAATTCGATAAAGAACGGCTTCCATCTTCAGGGCACCGAAAGACACTGCTGCTTTGTCACCGGGTGCGGCAGCAAGAGCTGTTTCCCTGGGGATTTTTACCATCACCATGTATCCGGCATCCGGATTTTCAAGCGTATAGACCGGTACTCCCGGCATGACGAGATCGCCCTGTCGTTTGTGCCGGGCCGTGATAACACCATCAAACGGGGCGAAGGCGGTTGAATATGCAAGGTCAATATCCGCCGCTGCCAGGCGCGCTTCCAGATTGCCAACCCTGGCCCGGGCCACTTCGTAAGCCGATTCCGATGCGTCCATGGCTTCCGGATCGATCAACCCCTTGGCCAGGAGCGGTCTTCTGCGTTCCACCTGCTTTTTTGCCCGGGAAAGCTCACTTCTGGCACCTTCAAGTTCCGCAGTAATCGCCTCCTTTTGCGTAAAAAGAAGCCTGTCATCGATTTTTGCCACAACTTCCCCTTCGGCGACAACATCCCCCGGTTCGCCGTCCGCCGATTGGAGATGCCCGGTAACCCGAAAGGAAACCGTTGCATGATCAACAGGAAAGATGGTGCCCAGATATTGCCGGGTTACGGCAAGAACCCCCTTTTCAGCGGTTTCCATATTGACGGCATAGACAGGCGGTTCCGGAATGGCCAGGCCGTCCAGCTCCGCCCGGCGCTGACCGGAAAGCCATGCCGCAGCTGCCGCAATGGCCAATAAAATAGCTATGAATACAATGATTTTACCATATCGCTTCATGCGGTTTTTCCCCACGGAAGAAAATTGGAATATAAAAATTGGTATATCCCGGATCGACCATGATTTATTTGACTCAAGTCAAATAAGGAGATATTTTGATAAGAATGACGAAGGTGGTGGCAGCCCCGGAGTGACGTTTGCAGAGAAATTGGTTTTTGACCCCGGCGCAAGCAGGCAAGAACGCTATGCCGGTACCATCAGCACCGGACTCGTGGAGCACTTCAGCACCCGCTCGGCAACGCTGCCGAAATCAAAATGGCTTTCAGATCCCTGGCTGGCCATAATGACAATGTCCGCATCGATTTTTTTCATGAAATCGACGATTTCCTTTGCAGGGTCGCCCACGCGGATATGGCGGAAAAACAGCGGACAGCTTGATAAAAATTTTTCACATAGCTCATCAAGCCGTTTCTCGGCGGTCTCCTTCTCCCACTTTCGCATGCGTTCGTAATCGGCCTGCGGGTCGGTATCACCGTAGGCGGCACCAAACTCCAGGTATTCCTTCAAAACGTATAAAATATGAATTTCCGCCTGGTATTTTTCAGCCGTGCTTGTGACATACGGCAGCGCCTTGGCGGCATTTTCCGATAAATCCGTCGGCCACAGGATCTTTTTGATTTCCATTGATGCATTCCTTTCCTTGTCAAATACCTGTTTCAGAAACCTGGCTTCTAACACTTACTGAAATATATGGGCTGGGTAGTTTTTTTGCAAATATCATTACAATAAGGACAATTTTGATGAGCCCGTAAAAAGTCGATTTTGGACGGCAAAGGAAAAAGTTCAAGATCAAGGCGCGTGCAATTTCTGAAGAATTGAGCGTACTTATCCGTACGTGAGATTCTTCAGAAATTGTGCGCAACGCAGATATTGGGCTTTTTACGAAGCCGTCAATTTTTTGCAAAAACAATTCATACAACCTATTATTATGTCAACAGGCCGCGATCACTCGAATAGAATACCATGAAAAACACCAGAAAGGACTACGGTCTTATGCAAACCGGTAAAAAATGGTTCCTCATCTCTATTGCGCTGGCAGTGGTTTTGGTCGGTTATATCAGCGCCGGCTTTACCATGCGAAATACAGATATTCCCGAATTCTGCGGGAACTGCCATGTAATGCACGAAGCGGTTCGAACCCACCAGCAGTCCATGCATGCGAAACTGACGTGCAATGAGTGTCATGCGCCAACCGATTCCTTTATTTCCAAAATGATTTTTAAAACGCGCTCCGGTATGCGCGACATTTACGTCAACACCCTGGGAAACATCCCGGATGTCGTCGAAGCGGAAACGGCAACCAAAAAGGTAATCAATGACAATTGCATTGACTGCCATTATATGACGACCATCAATCTCGATCGAAAGGCGAAAGATCACTGTGTCGAGTGCCACCGGCACGTGCCCCACTCCGACAAAAGCCCAATAGCATTGAGGAAAGTGACCAATGAGTAAACACCGCTTTTTATGGCCAATGACCGTTCTTATCCTGTTCACGACAATCGTCTGGTTTACGGGCGGATGCACAGAAATTCCCGAACCTGAAACGCCTGATTACAAAACAGACCTGTCCGAGGATGAAGTCAGCAACAACGCTTTTTCAGAAAAATTCCCCCTGCATTATGAGAGCTATCTGAAAAATGCCGACGACACCCGGATGACCGAATACGCGGGCTCGGTGCCCCATGACAAGCACGACACCATCAATCCCCTTCCCAAGGGGTATAAGCACGGCCAGCCTTACCTGAAAAACCTGTGGATGGGCTACCCGTTCAGCTACGAATACAAACGGGCGCGGGGGCATGTATATGCCATAGAAGACATCCTCAACATCGACCGGATCAACAATTACAGCGAGCAGGCGGGCCTGCCGGCCACTTGCTGGAACTGCAAAACAACCAAGCTGCCGCAGTGGCACGACCAATACGGTGACGACTTCTGGGCCATGGAGTTCCACGATTTCCGAACGAAAGTGGATGTGGAAGACCACGCGATCGGATGCAGTCTTTGCCATGATCCGCAGACGATGGATCTCCGGATCACCAGTGCACCTTTTGCCGAGGCCCTCGAAAGACAGGGGATCGACTGGGAGGAAGCCACCCGCAATGAAATGCGTGCCTACGTGTGCGGGCAGTGCCACGTGGAATACTACTTCGGGAAGGAAGCGTTCGGCCCCAAAGAAAAAGTCACTTTTCCCTGGGACAACGGGTTTACCCCCGAAGACATGTATGAATACTACAAGGACAAGGGAGATACCACGCGGGACGGTTTTGAAGGCAACTTCATCGACTGGACCCACGCGGTTTCCGACACGCCCATGCTCAAAGCCCAGCATCCCGAGTTCGAAACCTGGATCGACGGCCCGCACGGTGCAGCCGGCGTCGCCTGCGCCGACTGTCATATGCCCTATACCCGGGTGGACGGCAAGAGAAAAATCTCCTCCCACCACTGGACATCTCCGCTGAAGACCATAGAGGCGTCCTGCCGCCAGTGCCACACGGATAAACAGGCCGAGTACCTTGAAGAAAGGGTACTCTATACCCAGAAACGGACATGGGAGCAGCTGCTAAGAGCCCAGGAAGACTCGGTGCGCGCGCATGAGGCAATCCGCCTGGCCTCTGAATATGAAGGTGAACGTCACCCGGATTATGAGCAACTGATGATCAGCGCCCGCGAATTGACACGAAAAGGCCAGTGGTTCTGGGACATCGTATCTGCCGAAAACTCGGTTGGATTCCACAACCCGGTCAAAGTCCTGGAAAGCCTCTCGAGAAGCCAGAGCTACAGCGACGAGGCGGTCCGTTTGGCGACTGCGGCTACAAACCACGCCATCGGGGCGCAGTTGGAAGGCGACATCCACGAGATCGTTCCGCCAATCATGGAGCACAGCAGAAAACTCCAGCAAAGCCGGGAACACTTAAATTCCCACATGTGGCTGCAATACCTGCCGCTGCTTCCGGAGGCAGACCTTGTCTGGGATGGGCAGGTAAAAGTCAGCGGACAATAAGGGAGGCGGTTGACCAACGGCAGCATTGCGCGCCAGTATGACTGTCCAGATTTTATTGGCATTTTTATCCGAAGTGTGTCATTATTAATAATTGTACTGAAAACAAATATGTAAAAATTCCCTGCAATTGCTGGGAAAAAGGACAAATACGCATGCGCGGGGACATTGATATTCCGTATTTTGAAAAACGGCTGAAAAAAAGGCTTGAAGAAATTACGACCGGCCTGGAAGAAAGCAAGAAAGGCGCGGCACCCGTGGAACTAGATCAGGCACGGGTGGGGAGAGTGTCCCGGATGGACGCAATGCAGCAGCAGGCCATGGCACAGGCAGCCGCAAGGCTTGCCGGAATGGAAAAAATACGGATACAAAAGGCCCTGGACCGCGTGCGATCAGGGGATTACGGGTATTGCATGAATTGTGATGAAAAGATTGCTGAAAAGAGACTTCAGTTCGACCCCAGCATTTTGTTTTGTATTGACTGCGCAAGGGCGGCGGAACAAGCATGAAGCGCATGATACGCATCCCCATCGGTGTTGCTTTTATTGGATTGGGCATTGCAGGCCTGATACTTCCGATTCTTCAGGGCTGGCTGTTTCTGGCCATTGGCTCGCTCGTGCTTTCGGTGGATATAAAATTTTTCGCCCGCATTGAAAGCCGTATCAGCAGACGTTTTCCGAGAATCGGACGGGCACTTCACCGCTTAAAGGAGCGATTTCCAATCCTTGCTGCATAACCGGTGAATTACCGTTTTACCCGGAAAGAGCAAAACCGATCAGAAACCCTCCGAGAATTCCGAAATTGGCCATGTGGCTGTGGTATTTGTGGGATTGCGGTATCAGCTCGTCACTTGAGATATATACCATAGCGCCGGCAGCCAACGCCATTCCCATCGCCACGAGCGATTCTGAGATGCCAAAAGCGATTACCCCCAGCAAAGCGCCCAAAGGCGTCATCAAACCGGCCATTGTGGTGAGCAGCAGCACCTTGCCGCCGGCCAGACCGCCGGCCTTCAAGGGACCGGCGGTGGCCATGCCCTCGGGAACGTTATGCAGTCCGATGGCAATGGCGATGGTTACCCCCAGTTCCGGGCTCGATTGAAGACCGGCGCCGATGGCCAGGCCTTCGGGGATATTGTGCAGGGCCATGCCCAGAAAAATCAGATAACCTGTCCGTAGAATCTTTTCCGGACGGATTTTCTCATGGGAAAGCGACGTTACCGGGCCGTCCAAATCTCCTGTCATATGGGCATGCGGAATCGTAAGGTCCAGCATATACATCATGCCGGCTCCCAGCAGGAACCCCGCAATCGCATGGGACAGGGAACCCATTTCCATGGCCCCGGGAATCAGATCAAATGCGGAAATGGCCAGCATGACGCCGGCGGCAAATCCTAAAATCAGAGATAAAACTTTTTTCCCGACCTGTCCGAAACATAAAACAATTAAGGCGCCAAGGGCCATGGATAATCCGGCAAAAAAACTGTATAAAAGACTTTCCACGCTTTCCCTTTCTTGATATTTGCTGCGGTCATACCATTGAGTAAAATAGAACCTATCTCAAACTGTATTGGCAATAAATTAACGCCCCTCTTTCGACCTGTCAAATGGATACACAGGTATGCCCACGGATCGTACGAAAACATAACTTCCGTACCCTGGTAGATTGTTCATCGTATTGTTCATCGTATTTGAATAAATGCTTTTGCAATGCTATAGTAAAACCCATCTCAAAATTGTCTTTCGGGACAATTTTTTTGTTGGATAATCGAAATCGAAAGAAAAGAACAGGCCACTTGGACACGAAAAGCGAAAATCAAGGGGATACTTTGGAACCAATCGGAATTATCCGTACGCCGTTCACACGGATTGAGAACATGCCCATACAGCCAAGGGGCGCCGCAGACGTTCAGGGCGAGGTTCATGTGCAGGAACAATATGCTGATGGACTGCAGGATCTGGAAGGATTCAGTCACATTTACCTGATTTACCTTTTCCACAAGGTGGAAAAAACCCGTCTTATGGTGGTGCCTTTCATGGACACGACAGAGCGAGGGGTTTTTTCGACGCGGTCCCCCCTGCGTCCCAACCATATCGGGCTGTCCATTGTTGAGCTCGTCAATATCAACAACCGGGTGCTCACTGTAAAGGGGGTCGATGTTCTCGACCAAACCCCCCTTTTAGATATCAAGCCTTACATAGAGGCATTCGACAGGGTTGAAAACAGCGCTTCCGGATGGATGACCGGAAAGGCGGAAGAAGTCGCCGAAAAACGTTCCGACGACCGTTTCAAATAATGCGCCGGCGTTATTTCTTTTCAGATTCAGGACCTCCCGCCTGAAAAATATTGATGCCGGTCAGTACAACCGAAACAATGCCGGCAAACAGCACGGGAAACATCAAAACCACATGCACGGTAAGGGAAAAGCCCAGGGCGTCTCTTGCCGCCACTCCGAAAATCGCAAGTCCGAAAACGCCTCCCGCCTCCCATATCCCCCAGAAACCGGGCACGGACGGCAGAATAATAAAAAAACAGATGATCACGAAAACAGCGGTCAATTGGGAAAAAGACAGCGCTATTAAAGGGCTTCCCATGGCGGTAACATAAAATACAACCGCCTGGAGCAGCCATATCAGTGCGGAATAGACAGCACAGATCAACAGTTTTCCGGGAAACCGGACAAGGGACATGCCGGAGGCGATGTTATCGATGATTCCCGTTAATGGAATGGAAATTTTGTTATAGATCTTTTCCTGCAGCGCTTTGCCGGTAAAGGGTATTATATGCGGCATTTTCAGCACGCCGGATTTCAACAGACGCCGGGTGGCGGGGATATTGAGAGAAACGATAAGGCACACAAGCACCAGTGAAAAAACAATCAAGCCCGAGGCAACGTCCTCCAGAACCTCCCTGCTCAGACGGTATCCGAGAAATTCCATTTCCAGATCCGGGTCGATATGAACGGTTCCCATCATCCAGACAAACAGGAGAATAAGCGTAATGGCGTCCAGTATTCGCTCTGTTGCAAGCGTGGAAAGGCCAAGAGAAAACGGCACTTGTTCCTTTTTTTTCAAGATCGCAGGGCGCGCGATTTCCCCTGCCCTTGCCGGCAGGACTGAATTGATCATGAAGCCGATCATAATGGCATGATATACGCTCGAAAAGGGGATGCGGACGGATGCGCCCAATATCGTCTGCCACCGCAGGGCTCTCAGAAAAAAGGTGAAAAGCCCTATGGCGGCAGCCGGCAGGAGCCAGCCATAGCGCAAGGACTCCATGTACCACAGGAGTTCATCCATGGGTACGGTTGCGAATGCGTAGTAAAAACCGATGGCTGACAAAATTGCACCCGCGGCAAATGAAAGAGCGGCTTTCCATTTCATGGCTGTACTATTCCTGCAGGTATCATATTTGTCAAGATCAATCCCGATTCAAAACGACCGGTTTGTGGTTGACATCATTCGTCTATCCGGCGTATTTTCATGCTTGCAATTTACTTCCCGCAGCTGACAGGCGTTTTTCATTGCGGGAAATTCCCCTTTTTATATAAGTTATTCTTTATAGCCGGGTTATTCAAGGCGGAATCATGAAAAGCAGGGATGAAAAATATGTCCGACAGCAACAATGATATGCAGCAACTCGACTTGTGCCGCGAAAAAATCGATGAAATTGACCACCGGATTTTAGAGCTGCTGGCAAAGCGGCAGGATCAGGTCAACCGGATCGCTGCCGTCAAAAAAAAACACAGTCTGCCTATATATCACCCGGCCCGCGAGGAAGACATCATTTCCGCCAGGCGAAGCCATGCATCAAATGCAAACCTGGACCCGGATTTCGTGGAAGAGTTGTACAGAATCATCATGAGACGATCCCGGATAGAGCAGACCGGAAAAATGGCCGGAAAAGGGATTCGACCCGGCGCATCCATACTGATCGTCGGTGGCTTAGGGGAAATGGGCCGATACTTTGCATCATGCTTCAGACAGGCGGGATACCGCCTGCGAGTCCTGGACAAAAACGACTGGCCTAACGCAAAACAGCTTTGCGACGGCATCGATCTCATCATCATTTCCGTACCCATTGACATAACGGAACAAACCATTTTTAATATCGCCCCGTTTCTGCCCGAAAACGCCGTGTTGGCAGATATCACCAGCATCAAGCAGGCGCCGGTAAATGCCATGCTATCAGTGCACAAAGGGCCGGTCCTTGGGCTTCATCCTCTTTTCGGCCCGACCACGTCGACGCTGGACAAGCAGATCATCGCGGCCACGCCGGGGCGGGATGAAGCGGCGTGCAGATGGGTCATCGACCAGTTTACTGCCTGGGGCAGCATTATTGTCACCTCGACACCGGAAGAACATGATGAAATCATGTCCATCGTCCAGAGTCTCCGGCACTTCGCTACGTTTGCCATCGGCCGGTTCATGGCGAAGACCCGGGTACCCGTCAAGCGGACGCTTGAATTTTCCAGCCCGATTTACAGGCTCGAGATGGGGATGGTGGGAAGACTCTTCGCACAAGACCCCTCCCTTTATGCGGAAATCATTTTTGCGTCGCCTGCCCGTCGGAGGCTTTTGAAAGCCTACATCGAAAGCATCCAGGAAACCCTTGAGATGGTTGAGAAAGGGGACAAAGCGCAGTTTATCGGGGAATTTAAAAACGTTTCCCAATGGTTCGGCCCTTTCGGCGAGCAGGCCATCCGGGAAAGTTCCTTCCTGATCGACAAGCTCATCGAACGGTTTTGAAAAGAAGGTTACGGCACCCGGGAGAAATTGCCGATCCAGTGTGGACCGGTGGTTCCGTCTTCGCGCAGCTCTTGGTTATATCCTTTTACGATGCGCTTGACCGGTGCCGGCAGATTAAGGGTGCCTGAAAACCAGGATGGGATAAATATTTCGATGTTTTCAGGCAGTTCTTCAACCGGAACGCCGGATATCACTTCAATGGCGTTTTTATTACCGTAATATCCGATTTCATCTTCACGGTCCAGCTCACCGTTTCCGTTTTTATCGAGAATGGCAACCAGAAACGCCGTGCGTTCGGAATCTTGTCCATGGTCCTCCCCCCGGATCAGCGGCTGGGGCGGAAGGTTGTCTTCCCACACCACAACCTGTTCATATAATGCTGTCAAAAGGGGAACCTCCCTGGGATGAAAAGGGTCCTGTCGAGGGCCGATGCCGATATGGTCATATTCAATGGCCGGAACGATATCCACGCCAAGCATGTAATCCATATCAATATCCAGTGTGATATCGCCCGCAGCCGTCACGCCGAGGGCTACCCCTTCCACATGTATGGCCAATACGATCAGCCGGGCTTTATCCATGTTGAAACTGCCGGCATCGCTCATGTCCAACGCATAGTCGATACCCGCAGAAAAGTCGTAAATATGCTTGTTGATCCTGAATTCGCTGCCCATGGGCGGAATAATGGTCCGGCCCTGGGAAAGCTCGGTGAGAAACCGGTAGGTGTTCTTGTCGACAACGATCCCCATTTTGTCGCCGCGGGTGGGCTGCGGGAACCCTCCGGCAAAATCCCGATCCCATAGGGCCGCAACAATCACCTTGTCTCCCGGCATAAGATCCGTATGGGACAAGTCGCGACTGAAAGAGTATTCATAGGCCGGCATCTTATAAAAATATTTCACTGCGCCAAAATTATCACTCAGAATATCTCCGGGATTGCTGGAATCAAACACCGTAATATAGACAGGTGCGTCTCCGCGCAGGTATTCTTCCGATACGGAAAAGCTTCCGGACATGGAAATATCAAATCCGGACGGTTTGGGAATATCCATCCGGAACTCCAGGTCAATATCCTTGAGTTTCGTGCCATCGGTGATTGCCAGCAAGGACGAAAGATCCCCTCCCCTGCCATAAAATCCGATCCGGTCCCCGGCATCGATTTCATTGTTGGCATTGGCATCCAGCAATGCAAAGACCTGCACATTTTCAAGGGGGACATTTTTTCCGTAGGGCAGGATATCCATGGCGTAGGAAACAGGCCCGGCCCCTTTTTCAACCTTCTGGAATCCCATTACGGAATCAATATCCAGTCCGGAAAAATCCGATGAAACAATGTCCCCTGCATAGGCCACAAGGATTACATCCCCTATATCGTCACCGGTGATGGTGCCGGAAATGCTCGCCTCGTAATCGAACACCGCCCGGGTAATATCGATGTGTACCCCCGTATTGCCGCCGTCTTGCAGTTCAAGCCCCGGGGTGAGGCTGCCGGGTGCCACATAGATGCCGACGATGTCGCCCGTGTCCGGAAAGGGCACCCCCCCCGTATAATTGTTGTCCACAAATGCGATCAGATTGACCGTATCCCCGGGCATCAAAACCGCGTCCGACAGATCGATCTCAAACGAAGTGCCGTTTTCGCCGGCTGCCACGTATTTGATAATGGCGGCACCCGGATCTTCCTGGATTTCACTTGCGTCAAGGGACCTGGTGACGGCCACGAGCACCGGCGCCTCTCCGTATCGCATTGATTCGTCAACGGCCAGGGTTCCGGCGATGAAAAAATCCGGCTTGTCCGATTCTTCCCCGCACCCCGGCCCCAAAAACAGCAATGCCGAAAGAATGCAAAACCGCAGGCAGCTTTGGAGATTACAGAAACGCATATCGCAGATTCACCATGATGAAATCGTTGTTTTTAAAATAATAAAACAGGGGGTCCCGGCTCACGTCCTCCCGCTTGCTACCGTGGATCTCGACATAGCCCAGCTCGACCTCGAATCCGTTTTTAAAATCGTATCCGATCCGGGGCCACCATACCGAACCGCTGTAGCGGGTCTCCAGCAATTGCGTCAGCGACACCTTGAACCGGTCGTCGAAAAAACTGTCCTGATAACGAAGGGTCAAAAAATCGGTAATCACCGGACGGTAAAGCGCTTCATCATCATATCCGGCCTGATACCATTCCACGGTGAGCAGGCTTTCCCCTGCATGACCGTCAAGCAGCCGCTGCATCGGAATAAAGTAGTTAAACCCCAGGGAATACGCATAATACCGGGATCTGCGGGTCTCGTAGGGAAAAGTCAGCTCCTGGGGGCGCCCGGTATCCTGACGGACAAGCCCCCGCTTGTTCGGCGAAAAGACCCCTTCCGCTTGAAATACAAAATCGCCGCGGGTAAAAGCGAGATCCGCACCGATGAAATCCACCAGATACGATTTGGGCGCGATGAATATAGATATCGGTTGATTTTCTTCCACCACGGTGGATACGGGCACGAGGAGCTGTTCTCTGTCCGGTCCGTGGTAGGCGCTGAACGAAAAATCGATCCCGGATCGGGTGGCGGTTGCGCGCCCGCCGTAGCCGAAATTACGGCTGTTGGCCGGCAGCTCTTCGGGTTCGTCAAATATCACGGGATATTCATCGTCAAGGCGCTTCACCGCCCAGAAATGACCGGTGGAGGGGAGCGCCGACGGAACGTGAAACGGTACGAACACCAGTTCCGCCGTAAATGCATCGAAAAAGAGCATGGCCGAGGCGGCAGGGACGCCGAAACGATTCTCGTCCTGGGGCCGGAAAATGAGCTCCCGCAGATCAGAGGGATTCAGATACGCGGTGGAATTTATGAAATCCGCGGTTCCCCAGGAAAAAAGCTGGTTGCCGACCCGTATGCGATATCGGTTCAGGTCCTGGTTGACGTACATTTCGCGAAATACCAGCTCGCTGTCCCGGGTAGTAATCCGGAGATTCCTGTAGGTTTTGCTCTCCGGCGAATAGGGGTGGTCGTCTCCGAGTTCCTCGTGAAGAAAGGTGGGGAAAAAATAGGCATCGGTGGCGGCAAAAAAGTAAGCCGGGGTCGCCCCCCAGGTGGTTTCCAGGCGCAGGCTGACCTCGTTTTTTTTGTTGGCCTCTCGGAAATGAAGATCCCGGTCGGCCTGGATGTGATTCCGCAGGCCGGTTTCCAGGCGCCAGATAAACGGCAGGCCGTTGGTTTCCCCGGGAACGTCCTGGGTGAAGGCAAGCTCCCAGTCGTCGTCAAATCCTGTATCCTCCTCATCCCATTGGTCTTCTGCAAAATCTTCGCCTGCCTGCGCCATGAACATGGCTCCGGTTTCGGAAGAAAACAATGCCGACCAATGATCAGCGGCATTGACATAGGACGGATACATCAGGCAGAAAATTCCGTGAAGAAGCGTTATGCCTCCGAAAAAAAACAGTATCTGAAACAATTTCAAACATTTCACATATCCGCCCTTTCCGGTCACGTTCTTCCCCACTACCGAAGTGCTTCCCTGTTAAACGTCATATCCGCGATGTCCGTATTGTACTTCACACCCCTGAGAACCAGTTCGGTTCGGCCTTTGCCATCGGTGCGCTCCATTTTTACCTTATGGGGCGTCAAGATGCCATCAATTTCTTTTATCTGGTAGTTTTCCAGATATTTATGAAATTCCCCATCCTTGTAAAAATCGATGCGCACAACAAAATAATCGGATTTGCGCACGTAGAGAACTAGCTTGTCATACACCTTTTCCCCCGTGATTTTGACCCCCTGAACCTTGTAGCATGCCTCCCCCACGGCTTCATCCTCGCTCAGCAGTTCGTATTTATAATCATCGATGTCATTGGAGGAAAGATCCTGGTAGTAAAAGTGCGAGTTGACAAATGGCTGCCCCTTGTCGGAGGCAGCAATGCGCTTGATCCGACCGGATGACAATCGCAGCCATTGATCGTCTTCCGCCCCTTTGCGGGCATGGGTGAGCAGTTTGATCTGGGTCGGACGGATAAAGGCGATCAGTGTCTTGTCCTCGTTATTTGGATACTGCTTCATCTGGAGCGTAAACTCCTTCTCTTCGAGACGTTCCCCCTTATAGACCAGCATGAGAAGTCTGCTCATCGCCGTTTGGGGTTCGGGCAGCGCATCGGATTTTTCCATGAGATCCCTTCCGGTAAGCGCATAAACAGGCGCTGCGATCAGGATGACCATGATACAGAGGAGCAGGATTTTGAATTTCACGCCAAAACCTCCTTTACAAGCAATTGGGGATACTCCATTTATTGATTGACAATTCTGTTATAAGAACACTATACAATTTCGTACAGGTGCAGCAATAATTTATCTACCAATCGGCTTCAATTTTACACAGGCTCCTGTATAAGGCAAGAAAAACCTTAGACTTGCAATTTTTTCGCCCATGATGAACGCCTACCTAAATCTGGTCCTAAAACGACCGGTGATACCAATCATCGTACTGGTTGCGATCACCATCATCCTTGCCTCCGGCATCCGGAAAATAGAATTTGACAGTTCCGTAGAATCCTTTATGCCCAAGCATGATGAAGAATACCTTGAATATATGGCGGCCAAAGAAATTTATGGAGACAATGACCGGTTCATGCTCATGGCGATCTCCTCGAAACCAATCTGGTCAGGGGAAACTTTCAGGGCCTTTGACCAGTTTTTAAGCGATATCGAGGAATACAAGGACGCATCTCCCGAACGGGAGGCCGACAGGCACATGCGTTTTCAGAGGGTCCTTGAAACAGAAAATGCCGCTTTTGCGGATATCCTGGAAACTTTTCAGGATGATCCCGCCTTTTCACGCTTTCTCAAACGGCATACGCCGGCGGATATCCGGAAAAAAGCCCGCCTGGATCAGAGCGACATCCGACTGCTTCAAAAGCAGCTGGAAAAAGACCTTGCCCTCAAGCGGATGAATATTATCGATACCATTTTATCCCCGTTCACCATAAGCGATATCAGCGGCAAAGACGATACCCTTGCATCCTATGATCTTATCCCGAAAGATGAAAACGACCAGCGCATCATTCCCGCTACTGATGATGAAATCATGGCCTACAGGGAGCGGCTCCGGACCAACCCAGCCTTCAAACAGCTGATTTATGCCGTTGACCCGCAAACGGGCAACATTACGGATTTCGGCACAATTGTCAAATTCGTGGGCACCGATGACAAGGAAGCCATCACCAGTGAAATCATAAGAATTGCCGAGTATTACAACTCACTGGATATCCGATTCGCCGGCGTGCCGTATGTGACCAAAAATTTCAACGACTACATCAAGGCGGACTTGAAACGAAGCATTCCGCTGGTGTTACTGGTGGTTTCGCTGGTATTTTACTTCAACTTCAGATCCTTCAGGGGTGTCATCCTGCCGCTGGCCACCTTAGGCATGGCGGAGCTCTGGATTCTTGGACTGATGGGACATCTCGGATACAAGATCACGTCGGTAGGGGGGACACTTCCGCCGTTGCTGGTCGCCATCGGCAGTTCCTATTCCATCCATATCCTTAACCAGTATTATGCGGAATTCAATCTCATTTCCAAATCGGATAAAAAAGCCGGCATCCAGGCGGCTATGAAACATATCTCGGTTACGGTGTTCCTGGCCGGACTGACTACTTTTGCCGCATTTTGCACACTGCTGACCAGCAAGGTTTCCGCCCTCCAGGAGTGGGCCGCATTTTCAGCCATAGGCATCGCAGCCACGGTTTTTATTGCGGTCACCCTGATTCCGGCGGCCCTGGCAATATTGCCGCACCGCTACCCCAGAAGCCTGCTCGGAAAAGACCAGCGGAAAAAGACCACTGTAATCGACGCCCTTCTACGGATAATGGCCAAAGGCGCCATTGTGCATTACCGGAAGGTCTATTTTGTTACAGGAATCATCATCATTGTTTCGCTCATAGGCGCGACAAAACTCCAAGTGGACACGGAGTTTCTCCATTATTTCAAGGAAAACGATCCGGTCCGGCAAAATGTGCTCGCTGCCGGGGAAAAATTCGGTGGTGGGTGGGGATTCAACGTCATCATTGATTCCGGCGAGCCAGACGGCGTCAAAAGCCCCGAATTCCTCAATACTGTTGAAGATCTTCGGGAATGGATGACCTCCGGGGAAAACCCGGATCTCAATATCGGCAGAACCGATGCGTTCGGCGATTTCATCAAACGGATGCACATGGCGATGAACAATGATGATCCGGCATATTTCCAAATACCGGAGAGCCACATGGATATCATGGACTACCTGGAAATTTTTTCCGGGGAAGACAAGGATTCAGACGGCCGGGTCGATGATTTTGAACCGTTTGTGGACCCCCTGTTTCAGAATGGCAACATCCTGGCGCGACTTACCCGGAAATCCGCGGAAAAAATCGGCACAACGGAAATCAAATACATTATCGACCGGGTGGAGAAGCACCTGGAAAAAACCCTGCCGGCGCCATATACGTTCTCCATCACGGGATATCCGATCATCAATGTCAAACTGGCCCACTACGTGGTTACGGGGCAGCTCCAGAACCTTTTTCTTTCCCTGATACTGGTGCTGTTTGTGATCATCGTTTTGTTCAAAAGGCTGGCTGCCGGACCGCTGGCGCTGATCGACATGGGGGTGACCATCATTGTCAATTTTGGCATCATGGGATGGTTCGGCATCCGACTGGACATGGTCACGTCCATTATCGCAGCAATTACCGTGGGGATTGGAATCGACGACACGATCCATTACCTCAACACTTATCGGCGCTATCATGCGGAAACAGCGGCCGACGTTGCCAAGACCATTGAAAAAACCATGCGGGTCACCGGAAAAGCCATCATGTTCACGTCTTTGGCGCTTATCTGCGGTTTTTCGGTGAATCTCACCAGCCATTTCATGCCCATCATTCTCTTTGGCCTGCTGTTGACGTTGACCATGGTCAACACGACCATCGGATCGATTCTCCTGATTCCGGCCGCCATCCGGTTGACAGGCATCAACCTTGAAGCACCCGGCGCGAAGGCCATCGAGACAGAGGAAGAAGATCAGGGACGGCTCACAGACATGCCTCTTCCGGGCTGACCGATTCCACCGGTTCGATGTGGACGACCACGTCAAGGACCCTTGGACCCTGTTCAATGATCCGCTTTTTTGCATCTTCCGCAACCCGGTGCCCTTCATGGACAGTCATATTGCCGTTCACCGCCAGATGCAGATCCACCTGGAGATAATTTCCCGCGTAACGGGTGCGGATATTATATGCATGCCGGACTTTTTCATCAATTAGAGCAATATTCCGGATCTGTTCGCACGTCTCCCTGGGCGCGCCCTCATCCACCAACTCCTTGAAGCCGTTTACAATGATCCTGATGGAGGCGTAAAAAACGAGCAGTGCTACAAAAATCGCAGCCAACTGGTCCAGCATGTACCAGGGCGGGTAAAGGATCGCCGCGGAAACAGCTACGAGCACGGGAATGGAACTCAATGCATCGAGCCTGTGATGCCATGCATTGGCGGCAAGTGATACGCTGTGGACTTTTTTCCCGACGATGAGTGTCCACCGGTAGAGCCCTTCCTTGAGCACGATCGAAACCACGGCGGCCACCAGTGCGATCAATCCCGGTTCGCTGACATAGCGGCCCCGGAAATCGGTAACCGCCTGCCAGGCAATGAAAAAAGCCGCCGAAAACAGAACAATGCCGATAAAAATGGAAACCGTGGTTTCAATCCGCTTGTGGCCATAGGGATGCTGATCGTCCGCAGGCTTTGCCCAGAAATAAGAACCGGCAATAACGGCGATATCCGTGACCGTATCCGTGAGGCTGTGGATACCGTCCGCGACAACGGCATGGCTGTTTCCCATGATACCGGCGAATACCTTGAACACCGACAAGCCGATATTGATGGAAAACCCCCACCAGGTAACCCTGCGCACAATGCGTTCAGGTGCCATATCGATCAGTCGCCAAAGGGATTGTAGCCGGGAAGTTTATACAAAGTGTCTTTCCTGGCCAGTATGTCTGGTTTGTAAACGGTTTCAGCCCAGTCTTCTTTGGGGATTTCCTCGATACCCACAGAAATGGTATTCACCCCGCAATCTGCTGCTTCCATGACATCCTTTACAATCCGGTCGCACAGGTTTTGTTTCTGCGCTTCTGTTCGCCCGGGATACATCTTGATGATTACATGCGGCATTCCATCCTCCTGTAACAGTTATCCCCTGTTTTTATTTTGCTTCTTCCGGCGGATCTCTTCCAGCCATTGGGCCTGTTCCTGCTGATATGCTTCCTCCGACTGGTTCCAGCGGGAATAATCCGTTTCAACGGGATCGGGCCTTTTCGATTTCAGCTTCAGAAAAAAAGAGATAAGCCTCTCGATGCTGATTTTGTTTTTGTTCTTTTCTCCCATACGGCGTGTCCTGTTCTATAACCCATCTCAACAAATGAATCATCTGTTACCGCCTCAATTCATCAGGAATTTTTGCAACGGGAATCGGTTCCACCTTGTGCCTGTTGGCCCTGTTGAGCCTTCGGTAAATTGCCAGCACCTCCTTTTCACGGCCTGTCAAGCCATCTTCTTCCCCGGATTCATCGAAACGCATGGCCCATTCTAACTCGTCATAGGTAGCACCGATCTGCTGTTCGTCGCTCCTGTTGTCCGCCCACAAACCGTCGACGGGGACCGCACCTGCAATTTCCGGAAGAATTCCCATTTCACGGGCAAGCAGCCGGACCTCTGATTTCATCAGGTCGGCGATGGGCGCGATATCCACCCCGCCGTCGCCGTACTTGGTAAAAAACCCCACACCATAATCCTCCACCTTGTTCCCGGTTCCCGCCACGAGAAGCCGGTGGTGTGTTGCAAACGCATACAAGGCGATCATGCGTATGCGGGAACGGGTATTGGCCAGGACGAGTCCGCCCTGGATCTCTTTTGGCAGCGCTTCCCGGAAACTGTCCAATACCGGTGAGAGGTCCACGGTATGTTCGATCACCGCCGGAAAGCGCTTCCGGAGCCACCGGATATGGCGGTCCGCAAGCGATTGCTGGTCAGCCGCCTGGTATATGGGAAGATTCAAGACATATAAGGGTTTTCCGGTCTTAGCACACAGCGTTGAGGTCACGGCAGAATCCACCCCGCCGGAAATACCGATTACAAAACCGTCCAAGCCCGATTTTTCACAATACGCCCTCATCCATGACACGATATAATCGATAACCGCTTCTGTTTTCATGCATATATCCCCTGTTCGCCCTTGCCCTTGCCATCCGTCCGCCGTGCTCCGGCCCCTGCGTCCGACCCCCCCGAATCCCTAAAAACCGGTGCCCCGGAATGGCACGGCCGCCGGCGGGTGTAAAAAAGGCGGCCCCGTTTTGGGGTCGCCTTTTTTATACCACTTTAATCCAGGAGGATCAAATATCGTAATACATGAAAAATTCATGGGGATGCGGTCTCAAGCGCATGGCGTTCACCTCGCTTGTCATCTTGTATTCTATCCATCTTTCAATAACGTCTTTGGTGAATACATCCCCCTTGAGCAGAAATTCATGGTCCTTTTCCAGCGCGACCAGTGCCTCGTCGAGGGAGGCAGGCGCAGATGCAATCTGCGCCAGTTCTTCCGGGGGAAGATCATAAATATTTTTATCCAGGGGATCACCAGGATCTATACGGTTTTCAATGCCGTCGATAACAGCCATCATAATGGCGGAAAATGCCAGGTAGCCGTTACAGGATGGATCCGGCGTACGGAACTCCAGTCGCTTGGCCTTGGGTGAAGAAGAGTACATGGGGACGCGAACCGCCGCACTCCGGTTCCGGCTCGAATAGGCAAGGTTAATGGGCGCCTCGAAACCCGGCACCAGCCGCTTGTAGGAATTGGTCGTCGGGTTGGTGATGGCACAAAGCGCCCCGCAGTGCTTGAGAATCCCGCCGATGGCATAGAGGGCTTCCTGGGAAAGACCGGCATACTTTTCCCCGGCAAACAATGGACGTCCATCTTTCCATATGCTGATATGGATATGCATGCCCGACCCGTTGTCCTCGAACAGGGGTTTGGGCATAAAGGTAACGGTGCGGCCATGCATATGGGCCACATTTTTCAAAACATACTTGAACCATACCATCTGGTCGCCCATTTCCAACAGCGGTTTGAAGCGCATGTCGATTTCCGCCTGACCGCCGGAAGCCACCTCATGGTGCTGGCACTCCATGGCAATGCCCAGGTCTTCGAGGGTGAGCATCATTTCCGTGCGAATGTCCTGGAACTTGTCCATGGGCGGAACCGGAAAATACCCTTCCTTGTGGCGCGGCTTGTAGCCCAGGTTCGGGTTTTCATCGCGCCCGGAATTCCAGATGCCTTCTTCCGAATCGATCTTATAAAAGGCTTCGTTTCTGCCAGAATGAAACCGTATATCATCAAAAATGAAAAACTCCGGCTCCGGTCCGATGTAAACCGTATCCCCGATGCCGGTCTGCTTCAGGTATGCCTCCGCCTTTTGCGCAATATGCCGCGGATCGCGGGAATACGGTTCCCGGGTGATGGGATCGACAATGTTTCCGATCATTACCAGGGTAGGCTCTTCATAGAAAGGATCGATTTTGGCGGTGGTTGCATCCGGAACCACCAGCATGTCACTGGCATTGATGGGCTGCCATCCCCGCAAACTGGAACCGTCAAACCCGTATCCGTCTTCAAAAGAAGACTCTTCGACTTCACTGACCGGGACCGTAAAGTGCTGCCATACCCCCGGAAAGTCCATGAAACGGATGTCCACCACCCGGATTTCCTGCTCCTTGATCATTTTTAGCACATCGTTAGACTGTATCATTTGCGTTCTCCTTTTTGGATGTAATGGTGTTTTCCTAAATCAGGTAAAATATTTTCATGATAAACGGTTTTGTCTGCTGTGCAAGGGCGCTGTAGTCGTTGCCTGTTGCCTCCCATGTATCATGTTTGATAAAAATTCTAAATGGCATCTTTGTCCCTTTCGCCGGTTCGCACCCGTATAATCTGCTCGAGGGACATGACAAAAATCTTGCCGTCTCCTATTTTGCCCGTATTGGCAGCGTTTCTGACCGTATTGATTACCTTTTCCGCCATCTCCGTTGAAACCACGATCTCAAGCTTGATCTTGGGCATGAAGTCAACCAGGTACTCCGCACCCCTGTATATTTCCTTGTGCCCCTTCTGCCTGCCGTACCCCTTGACCTCGGTGATCGTCATCCCCTGTATCCCGATATCGCTTAATGCCTGACGGACATCATCGAGCTTGAAGGGCTTGATGATGGCTTCAATTTTTTTCATGGTCTGCCTCCCGTGTGACTGTTAATATTTCGCAAAACCGGTTCGCGTCGTTTCATAACCGGAATATCTATGGCCCGATCTCAAACCCTCTCTCACCGTGAATGGCGCTGTCAAGACCCTGGATCTCCTGATCTTTTTCAACTCTCAGCCCGCCGGTCAAAAGACTGGTGATGCCGATGACAACAAGCGTTGCGACTGCGGCAAACACAACGGTGGCAAGGATCGAAAGAAACTGAATCCACAGCTGACCGGGGTTTCCGTAAAAAAGGCCCACAGCGCCCTCGGTTATGGCCGGGTTGGCGAACAAGCCCGTTGCCAGCGCCCCCCACATCCCGCAGATGCCATGCACACCGAAAGCATCGAGGGAATCATCATAGCCCAGGCGATGTTTCAGCTTGGCAACGCTGATATACCCCAGCAAGCCGGCGCCAAGCCCTATGGCAAGAGAGGCAGGCAGTCCCACGAAGCCGGCTGCCGGCGTTATGCCCACAAGCCCTGCAACCACGCCAGAGGCCAATCCCAGCAAGGTCGGCTTTTTATCGACAATCCATTCCGCGAACATCCAGGCCAGGGCTCCCATGGCCGCCGATGTATTGGTGACCATGAACGCAGACGCTGCGATTCCATCCGCCGCAAGCTGGCTTCCGGCGTTGAACCCGAACCATCCGAACCAAAGCATGGCCGCCCCCAGTGCGGTAAGCGTGATACTTGAAGGAAACATCGCTTCCTTTCCATATCCTACGCGCTTTCCCAGCACCATGGCCAACACAAGGCCCGCCACGCCGGCATTGATATGAACTACGTTGCCGCCGGCAAAATCAAGGGCGCCCATTTCATCGATCCAGCCGCCGCCCCATACCCAGTGACACATGGGGCTGTAAACAAATGTCAACCACAGCACCGCAAAAACGACCCACGAAGAAAACTTCATTCGGTCAACCGCCGCCCCCAGCACAAGGGCCACGGTGATCCCTGCAAATGTCATCTGGAACATGATAAAAGTGTAGGTCGGTATGGTATCCGAGAGATCTCCCGGCCCGATGCCGTTCAAGAACAGGTACTGCAATCCGCCGATCACCCCTCCGACGTCCGGTCCGAAAGCCAGGGTATAGCCCCACATGACCCAGACAATGCTCCCCAGGCAATAGGCCACAAATGTCATGGCAAACGTATTGAGAAGGTTCTTGTAGCGGGACATACCGCCGTAAAACAATGCCAGTCCTGCCGGTGTCATTATCATTACAAGGGCGGTGGCCACGATCATCCATGCGGTATCGCCGGTATCCAGTCCCTCCCCTGCAATCGCCCGACCTGCCGTACCAATTACCGCCACAATCGCTGCAAAAAGCAGCCTGAAAAATTTTCCCCCCATTTTTTCCCCCTTCATGAATGATAATCATTATTAAAATGGCCGAACATTCGCTCACTCGGGATCAGGCAGCACGGCAAGCAGCTTTGACTCGATTTCGACGGCCTGCTCCCTGCCGATTTTGCGCCCCTGGGAATCCCTTACATAAAATACGTCAACGACCTGGTCGACCTTGGTTGCAATTTTGGCTACCCATATATCCAGGCCGCACCGGGCAAGTACGTCCGTTACCCGATACAAAAGCCCGGGGAAGTCATAGGAAAAGACCTCAACGATGGTAAAAAAACTCGAACTTTCATTATCCACGACCACCCTGTTGGGACGGACAGCCACTCTGTCTTTTCTCACCGGTTTTTCCGTTGTAACCACTTCTGACAAATCCAGCTTTCCCTCGAGCACGGCTGCCAGATTCTCTTCGGCACGATGCCACCGTTCTTCCTCGAAGATAAGATCGGGCGGCGGGGTCACCGTGAAGACGTCGAGGGCAATCTGGTTTTGCCAGGTAAACACCTGGACGTTCAGAATATCAATGCCGTTTAAGGTGAAAACACCGGATATGGCGGAAAAAAGACCGGGCTGGTCTTTTGCGCATACCACCACCTGGCGGGTATCGAAAGATTCGCCCATCCGGACATTCCACACAAAAGACGCATCTTTCAGCCGACTGAACAGTTCTAAATGAGATACAATGTCCACAGCATCCGTATACAGCAGGTATCTCGGAGACAGCCTCTTCAAAACGGTTTCCATATTCATGCCCGGAAGGGTGAGCGTCTCCCGGACAAAGGCCTTTTTCTTCTCCGCCTGCTTTACCGCGGAAATCGATGCAAGCTCGCCTGTTTCCATGATTCGCAAAACCTTCAGGAACAAGTCGCGGACCAGGGTGGCGGTCCAGTCGTTCCATGCCTTTGGGCCTGTCGCCATGGAATCGGCTACGGTGATCAGGTAGAGCATCTTCAACCGTTTGATATCTTTCACCTCCCTGGCCATCCGGATGGCGGTTTCCTCGTCGTAGATGTCCCGCCGGGTGGCCGTTTTGACCAGCAGCAGGTGGTTTTGAATCAGAAAGCAAACCAGTTCCACCTCACGGGGCAGGTATCCAAAACGCTGGAGCACGGGTTTCGCCATTCTCGCCCCTGCGTCCGAATGGCGCTGCTCCGGCACCCCTTTTCCCACATCATGGAGAAGCGCGGCCAGCAAAAGCAGATGTTTTTTCTTAAGTGCGCCGTAAATCTGTCCCCCTAAACCCTCTGCTGCGTCCTTGGCATCCGCCTCCCCAAACTTTTTCAGCTTCTGAACCACACGAATGGAGTGGCGGTCCACTGGAAAAAGATGATAGGCGTCAAACTGGATGCGGTCCACAATCCCCTTGAATTCGGGAATCAGGGCGGCGAGAAATCCGGTTTCCAGCATCTGTTCCAGCACGTTGACGGGCGAGGAGGCGGTTACCAGGATTTTTTCAAAGGATTTTTTCACTTCCGGCTCCTTTCGGAAGCCGTCATCCACAAGGTAAAGAAATTCGCGCACCAGCCGGGTCGCCTCGCGCACAAAGGGCAGTCGCATCCTGGCGCTCACTTCGAAAATCCGTATGAGCAAAACCGGATTGTCCAGTATCTTGTTGGCGGATATGAAATTCAGCCCTCCCCGGGTCAATTGAATCCCCGGGACATCCGGCCGCTTCCGGAAAAATATGGACCGTCGCGAAGGCTTTTCATAGCCCAGGTCGTAGAGCAGCAGCAGAAGCTGCTTTTTCACATACCCCATCTTTGAATGGAGATCCCCCATAAGCCGTTCCACTGGCATCTGCGCTTCTTCGGGTGCCAAATTCATATCTTCTGCAAGCTTTGTCTGGTGTTCAAAATACAGCTGGTCGCACTTTCGACCGGCAAGATGGTGGAGCCTGTTCCGAATCCCCCATATATAGGAAAGCGCTTCGCACATATGGACATATTCATCGTGAGAAAGGATTCCCTGATATTCGAAATCCCTGAACGTCTTTAACCCGAAGCGGATTTTTCCAATCCATAAAAGGGTATGATAATCCCTGAGCCCTCCTGCTCCTTCCTTCAGGTTCGGCTCCAGAAGAAAGGCCGAATCTCCATAATTTTCATGCCGTTTCCGGTTTCTATCCACCAGCCACCGGATGACCTTGATGGTAAAACGGCCGGTAATGCGCTCATTTAACTGAAATGCAAGTTTCGCGTAAACGGTGGAAATACCGCAGACAAAACGGGCATCAAGCATTGAGGTCAGCGTCTCATAATCCGTTTTGGCAATCTGGATGCAATCCTTAAGAGACCGGATTGCATAACCGATATCCAGCCCGATGTCCCAAAGCGGGTAAACATACTCCCTCACCAGCTCTTCCGCTTCGCCCGGAACCTGTTTTTCAAACAGGATCAAAAGGTCCACGTCGGAATGGATGCACTGTTCCGCCCGCCCGTATCCACCAAGCCCTACAATGGCATAGGGATTTTTATCAATGGCCATGGCGGGCCCCACCCGGCTGGCAGAAAAGCTTTCCCGGAAGTAGGTATCCAACAGTGCTGCATGGGCATTTAAAAACGCCGACGGCTCCCATTTTGTAAATGTTGAAAAAAGCATCTCCCTTTCCCGGCGCAGTGTTTCTACTGGGGATTCCTTCCTATTTTTTTTCATGCTGCTTGTGGGACCGGATACCATTGTTTTTTTCCTTTTTGGTTATTCTGTGTTGAATATCTGCAATGAGCATGCCATAAACTAAAAAAATATATAAATATAATAAAATCAATAAATTATAAAATTGCTAAATAACGACATGACGGACATGATTTTACAAAAATGTTAAATCATAAGACAAAATTGTTAAAGAATTTTTTTTATTCGGTTAAAAATTGATAGACTCGTAAAAAGTCTTTATCGGGCGGCCTTGTAAAAAGATATTGGGCCGAAAGACAATTTTGAGATGGGTTCTACTACGCGGATG
Source organism: Desulfobacteraceae bacterium (assembly GCA_011389515.1). Classification (GTDB taxonomy): domain Bacteria; phylum Desulfobacterota; class Desulfobacteria; order Desulfobacterales; family Desulfosalsimonadaceae; genus B1SED10-16. The sequence continues at coordinate 3,575 of JAABUA010000029.1, read as the reverse complement.
GCACCCCATAGCCTTCCACCTGCTTTCTGCAGGCAAAGGCAAAATCCTCCGGATAATGCCCGTTAATCCAGCGATGCTGGACTTCGGAAAAAGATCCGGGAGATTCCGGAAGGCGGGGAAGAAAACAATACATCAGTCTCTGTCCGGTATCTGGAGAATCGAGGCGTTTGGAATATTCAACACTGGTGATCATTCGGGCCCCAAGGGCGGACAATGCTCTTACCGCCAGCAGGATGGCAAAATCCAGGGACGTGCGAACGTTCTGATCCGCTTCAACAATATTGCCGACGGGCAAAAGCGGCACAAGATTGAGCTCCCACTGGGAGGTCTGGGCCTTGGGGACAAACAGCATGACATTTTCGTCTGAATAAACAACAAGGTCCGCCGGCTTACGGGGATCGCCGTCCATGCGCTCGTTTGACCGAACGGCCCGAACAAGGGCATCAAAAAAGCAGGCCCCTGTTTGCGACCGATACTCGGCAACAAAGGATTCCACATGGTCTCCGCATGCGTAGGGATAAACGGTCAGGCCGGGTATCTGATCGGGCGCAACATCTGAGGGGATCATGGCGTATTGCTGGTGAACCTGCTGGTGGGAAGCATGCAGCCGGTAACGGGTCGGGGAAAAGTCGAAACCGAAATTCCACCCCCACAGGGTTCTGTTGAACGTCAGTGCAGCACACAATTTTTCATCAGACAGTGCGCTGCATATATCCATCCGGAGGCGCTCAAGATCGGCCGGGGGAATTGTTTTTCTCCGGGAAAAGCGGAAAATACCCAGATCAGCCGCAAGGCGGACAAATGTGCGCTGGTAATAGAGATGCCGCATTCCGGTCATATCCTCTTCGGTGAGGTCTTCAATGCGATACCGGATGGCGTCGTCCGCCATGTTGGCCGCATAATGCCCCCATGGAATATAGCTGTTGGACCGGAGATATTCAAAAACATGCGATTTTCCGTCCCTGCTTTTCCACTCTCCCACGATCTGACTTTCCCCCTGCACCCCGGGACGCAGAACCATGACGCGCCTGTACGCTTCCGGCAGATGCGGATTGTTGGCCAGAACTTCAAACAGGTCATGTTTTTTAATACGGGGACGGATGCGTCCGTTTTCATCTTTGAAAAAACGCATCCCCAGGGGCGCTCCCGTATCCGGATCATGTACGAATTCACAAGCGTTTTCCGCCAGGCGGACAAGGTCGCGCACGTCCGCCGAGGTCATCGCCAGCGCAAGGGCAAGGGGCTCCGGGAGGCCGTCCAGCAGCCGGCCCCCAAAGTCTTCCGGGGCGCCGGTTTCATGGACCAATGCGTCAAGACTGTTTTTCAGAGATATGCGGGGCGGATCCGGAAGGCGAATCCGCCCCGGATCAGCGGCTTTTTCATCCGCCCACACCTTTTTAATATAGGTTACGCCGCGAAAAGGGAAAAAATTGGGAACCTCAAAAACCACTCCCGCATCGCTGACATCAACGTCCCCGGATGGAAAATTCGCCCGGTTCTCAAACACTTCCCCATCCGGAAAGTCTCCAATCTGCCGGATATAGTCGCTTCCCCTCAAATTGACGACTTGATAGGCCGCTTCGTGTATTTTATATGTAAATATTCCTGCAGGAAGAATGCATGAACAAGGTCCCATCCAAACCCTCCAAGCGCTTTTCATCTTGACTTTCGCCCCTGAAAAATGAATATTTTTCGTAAACAGGGCATAAAACGGAATCGATCCGGTACTATTACCAGAAGATACAAGGGAAATCCAGCCCCGAAAACACAAAAGGAATATAATGACACAACGCATTCTCCTTCTTTGCATTGCAGGCGCCGCCGGGACGCTTTGCCGGTACACCCTTGCAGGTATTGTCCAGCGGATTGCCGGATCGACGTTTCCCTGGGGGACATTGGCGGTCAATACCACCGGATGTTTTGCCGCCGGCCTGCTGTGGGCCTTTTTTGAACAGCGGTGGCCGGTTTCCGGCGAAACCCGCGTAGTTGTGATGATCGGCTTCATGGGCGCCTTTACCACATTTTCCACTTACGCTCTGGAATCCGCGGAATTCGTGCGCACAGCACAGTATTTTGCCGCAGCCGGCAATTTTTTCCTGCAGAACGGACTTGGCTTTCTCGCGCTTTTTACGGGTTTGGCGCTTGGCCGTTTACCATAGAAGGAAGGAGTAGAAACAATGCACCTGCCATCGGAATGCGTGCTTCTCAGGATCTTCATCGGTGAAAACGATCGGCATGACAGTCGCCTGCTCTATGAAGAAATTGTGGACAGAGCCCGCAGACACGAACTTGCCGGGGCAACGGTGCTGCGGGGGATACTGGGCTTCGGCGCCAACAGCCGGATCCGTACCAGCCGCATCCTCCGGCTTTCCCAGGATCTGCCGGTTGTCATCGAAATCGTCGACGTCAAGTACAGAATCGACAACTTTCTCCCGGAACTTGACAAACTGATCACCGAGGGGATGGTTACCATAGAAAAAGCGGAAGTCATTTTTTACCGGCACTCGCCGCTTGCAGACAACAGTTGACCCGACGAGGGTTATCAGGAAAAAGCAAATGAAAAAATTCACAAAGGTAATGAAAGCCCTGTCCGATCCCACGCGGGTAAAAATCATAAAACTGCTTCAAAACAGAATGCTCTGCGTTTGCGAACTGAAGGAATCCTTGCAGGTGGCACAGTCCACAACGAGCAAACACTTGAAGATATTAGAAGAAGCCGGGCTGGTGACGTTCAGGAAAGACGGATTATGGGTTAATTACACCATAGCCGACGGATCTGACAGCCCCTATGCCGCCAGTATGCTCGGCAATCTGAAGCATTGGCTGGAAGATGATCCGGAGATCAGGAAGCTTGTCGAAAGGCTGCCGGATATACACCGTGAATTCATCATGCGAAAGTAGAACCCATCTCAAAATTCGAATTTTAAGATGGGTTCTATCACTGCCGCCGGTCCATAAAACCATACCAAACCGTTTTTTTCATCATAAAGCTTTACATATAGTTGAACTATTGCTATTTATTCCCGCATTTCAGGTGATTTTTGCCCTTACATGTATATTTCGGCATGAAACAGTGTTTTTTTCGTCTGACTTCGTTTGACATCTAAACGGATATATGGTACGAAAACAAAATATTATCTTTCCCGTCAACCCTTTTTCACTGTAACAATCCAATTTTAAACAAAGGAGCCCGAATCATGACAGCTACAGAATGGCCGACAAGTCATTGGCCTGAAGGGGTCGCAAAAGACCTGAGCAACTATGACTATGAAAAACCGCTTTTCTCTTTTATAGACGACGCCGCGCGTGATTATCCGGATCACGTTTATACAATTTTCAATGATGCCACAAGGACCTTTTCACAAGTCAAAGATACGGCCGACCGCATCGCCAACTTTCTGGCCTCCAGGGGAATCAAAAAAGGGGACAGGGTCGCTATTTTTCTGCCGAACATTCCCCACTATCCGGCCATATTTTTCGGCATTATAAAAGCCGGCGGCGTATGCGTGACATGCAATCCGCTGTATACACCTGCAGAGCTTAACTACCAGCTGAAAGATGCGGGCGCCCGGGCT
>JAABUA010000028.1 GCA_011389515.1 Desulfobacteraceae bacterium | reverse complement strand
CGCCCCTTTCGGGGGCAGATGCGTTTTGCCGCTCCCTACAGATGTTTTTCCCAATGGTGCAGACGGGCCGATCACACCCGTCTTATGAATGCGCCCCGCTGTTTTTCGGCAGGGGGATAAATTGAAAATCATTCAGCAAACGTTCAAACCGGATCCTGGTTTTATCAAGGTTATTATAATGTCTGAATTTGGAAAACAGCCGGGCATTTTTGAACCGGGGCTGCTCAGGATCGATTTCCCATGGATGAAGGTAAAATACAAATGGCTGTTTTTCCTTTTGATTGATACTTTTCAAAGCCAGCTTCGTAAACCAGTAAGGAAAAAGCCGGAAATATCCCCCTCCGGATACCGGTACTCTTCGTCCGAAAATAACCGCCGTCGAAATAGGAAACTCTTCAATGCCATGCCGGGGCAGTTTGTATCTGAAGCGAGGGGCATCCGGGATGCCATACAAATCATGCCGAATGGGGAAAATACTAGAATCTGTCGTGAAGCCTGCTTCCTTAAGGATATCCAGCGCCCACAGGGATTTTTTGGTAATGGAGTAGCTGGGCGCCCGGTAAGCGGTGACTTTTTTATTGGAAAGCCTTTCAAGGACCGCCTTTGCCCGTAACGTATCCTCCCTGAAGGCTTCCGGCGTCAGATCGTAGATCTTGCGATGCCAGTAGCTGTGGCAGCCTATCTCATGCCCGTTTGCAGCAATGGCATGAACGATTTCAGGATATTTTTCCGCAATCCAGCCTACCACAAAAAAAGTTGCATGAACGCCTTGCTTTTTCAGTATGTGCAAAATCGTCGCCATTGGCGAATGCACCCGTTGCTCCATTACGTCCCAATCCCGCGATGAAACAATATCTGAAAAAGCGGCCACCTGGAAATAGTCTTCAACATCTATCGTCAAATAATTCTGCATATTTTTTCCGGTCATTGCGTATGCCGCGTACGCCCGCATAGATGTAAGCGCGATCGAAAATCCTGTTTTTTAGTTGCACATCCTGTGTTAATAGTAACATCAAAGTCCTGTTTGTCACGGAATTTTCAGACAAAAAAATCGTTCTGCAATATGGTTGCAGAACGATTTTTTAGTTGCCCGGACAAAAATCACCTTTTTTGTCAATTCAGCGGCAACCGAATCTTCTGTTTGTCTTTCCGCTCATTCTACATATTTTATAAAAGTTATAACAATTAGTCTTTATGGATCTTCCTGCGTCGCATGAAACCAGCGAGACCCGCAAGGCCTATACCTAAGAGCAGAAGAGCGGCAGGCTCAGGCACCCTGGTGACGCCTTGCACCATCACCAGGAGGTCATTGTAATCCCTGTCCGCTTTTCCTCCGAAATCCGAACTGTAACCGATTGCGAGATCCTCCCATGCCAGAATGTAGTCACTTGCTCCCCATATGATCGACTGACCGTTGCCATATTCAAGGCTTCTGCCATCTCCCTGGTATGCAAGCATGTGGTCCTGTGCGTAAGCAACGGGATATCCGCCATCATACCATGTATTTAACGTACTGTCGCTGTACCACCGGTAACCATCCTCATCGAAGTTTCCAATTTGAATATAGAAACCGAAGCGGTTATACGGTGAAGCAAATTCCGTATTATTACTACCAGGACCAAGCAATAGCATTGTATCGGTATAATCCGATAGGGAATAAATGCCAAATGACGTGATGTCGGACAAGCCCGCCTCTGCAAGCAACGTTACAGCATACCCCTGGGTATCATTTAGGTTCCAGTAGGAATCCACTCCATCCGGTAAAAAATTCTGATACGTGCCGGCACCCAGGAAATCTTTTAAATCCCTCTCCGAATTTAGCGTCGGAATTGCCATGGCATTTCCTGCTAAGTAGAAAAAGGCCAAGAATACCAAGGCAACCTTGATCAAACATTTTTTTCTTTTCATAATGCACCTCCTATGTAATTAATCCTTTGATTATACAGCTACGGTTTGCTTCGCGCTGTTTTTCCAGTATCACTTTTCAAGATACCGAAAATCGCAATTCAATAGATCCTTTTTGATTTCAAAACGGATCTTATTTATTAACTTTGCAACTTATATGCCATATATGTCGAAAACGGGCTGATTGATGGAGAGAACGAATGTATTTAAGTATATAAATAATTGAACTTTATATATATTGAATATTAGTGAGGGACAAAAAATTCGGCAAAAAATGGAAGATGACCGGATGAATCCGGGAGAAATATGAGAAAAAATCCGGCAGGACAAACGAAATTTCAGAAATCCGGAATCCCACTGCGAAAGGTCGGATTTCAAAAAACGGTTTTCCGGAAAAGACTGTAGCTATTTAACTATTTGTTTTTGTTATAATTTATTTTGAAAAAAAGAAATTATGTATAACGGATGGCAACGAGAGACTCATAAGGCAAAAGCCCTGCTGATATAACAATGCGCAATCACTGAAAACATCCAAAAAAAATAATTCCGAAAACCCGGAAAGCCTGTCCGGGGTTCCGGAAAAAAAAGAAGAAACAAATACGACGTGTTACATCCCGAGTTCTACCGCAAGGGCCGACTGGCTGAAGCCGTCTTTGAAAACCATGCCGGCTTCCATGCGTTGAGGATCGTCTTCCAGTTTTTTCTGCCAGCGTAATTGCGCTACTCCCTGAAGGCGTGGAATGAGAAAATCATCGCCAAAATCGAAAAGGAGATAGGTCTCAGGAGAAATCCCCCTGTTTGTGATCACCCGCATACCCCCCTGGCTGAAATCAACGGTCATGGCCCTTTCGATAAAATCGCCGACCGTGATACCCAATGAATCACATGTGCGCAAAACAACGTTTCGTTTTTCGGCAATACGCACATGATGGCGCCTTCCTGTGGAATCTCTGGTTTCTTCCCGATCGCTGCGCGTCTCGAGTTTTTTCATAAGAAAATATTTCTTGTAGGTAAAACACATTTCATATCGCTGTGTCATGCAAAAGCTCTCGACATGAGACTTCAACGGCATATAAATCCCATTGGTAAACAGTTTGCAGATCCTCATTTCCCTTGAGAAATGCGAACAACCGTTTTTGCATATCCCGTTTTCTGGCATACCCATGATCATTACCCCAATAACCCGAAGCAAGGGTTGATAATTTAGAGCCAAACAGATTACCCTGTGAACGTAAGACATGCAAATAACGGGCCACTTCTCAACCTTCCTTTTGCGCCATCTGTTTTGAATTTATTCCATAGCGTTTCATTTTTTCATATAGAGTGGTCTTTGCCAGGCCGAGTTGCTCGCAGGCCGCATCAATTTTCCCTTCCGTTTTTTTTAACACATTGAAAATGATCTCGGCTTCGAATGATGAGAGGCTCTCCTTCAACGGTAGATTCATGAACTGTTCAATGGAAAATGAATCCGACTTACCGTCTTGATTCTTTTCGTTATACGGCTTGATACCCAAGGTTCCTGGAGAAATCATACCATCCCTGGAAAGCAGCACAGCCCGCTGTATGACATTTTCCAACTCCCGTACATTGCCGGGCCAGTCATAGGCCAGCAGCAGTTCAACCGCACTGTTTGGCAGAAAAGTCACTTCCTTGTTGAATCTTTCCCGGTATTTTGCCAGAAAACTCGTCGCAAGAAAAACAATGTCTTCCTTGCGTTCCCGCAGGGGAACCTGACGAAGATTGATAACATTCAAACGGTAATAGAGGTCTTCCCGGAATTTTCCACTTTTTACGGACTCCTCGAGGTCTGAATTGGTGGCGGCAATAATCCGCACATCCACCTTGATTGGCTTATTGGAACCTATCCGCAGCACTTCTCCTTCCTGCAGAACCCGCAGCAGGCCCGATTGCATTTTGGGGCTGATGTCACCGATTTCGTCGAGGAAAATCGTCCCGCTGTCGGCTTCCTCGAATTTCCCCTTATGGGTGGTTGCCGCCCCGGTAAAAGCACCCTTTTCATAGCCGAAGAGATCGCTCTCAAGCAGGCTTTCCGCAACCGCCGCGCAATTGAACTTGAGATACGACTTGCCTGTTCGGTTGCTGTGCTTGTAGACAAGATCGGCAATCAACTCCTTACCCGTGCCGGACTCGCCGGTAATCAGTACAGTAGCGCTGGATGCAGCCACCTGGTATATCATTTCACGAAGATCGCGGATCGGCTTGCTTTCCCCGATCATCTTATCCTGTCCGGTAAACCGTTCGGTCTCCTTCTTCAGATAGTTCACTTCGTTGTACAATTGACGTCGCTCAATTTCGCTTTCCTTCAAGACAGCGATCTTTTCCTTGAGGACTTTTTCAATATTTTTGCTGTATTTCTCAAGCTCCATTTCATGGAGCTTTTTCTCTGTCGTATCGCGAAGTATAAGAAGTGTAAGGCTGTCTTCGCGGTATCCCTCAAAAGGGACGTGGCTATACTCGACGTAAAAGGAATCGCTTAGCTTCCTTTCAAAAACCTTACCGTAATCCTTCTCGCCGTTTTTGCAGGTAAATGGGCAGAACGCTGTATCACATGGAGAATGAAGGCCCACGATCACCTCATGGCATTTGCGCCCCTGCTGATTATCGAACCGGTCAATAGCCGCTTTGTTCATGCGTTCAATAACGAAATCGTTCTTAATGATAAACAGCATGTCCGGCAGCAGGTCGAACAAAAACTTGCTGTTGCTCGATAACCTTGCTATTTCCTGTTGCGAGGATGTCAATACGTCTCCCATTACAATCATCCTGGTTAATTCATGTATGACTATCTGGACCCTTTCTGGAACAACACCACTTTAATCGTCTGAAATATGGTCGCAAGGTCCATTACGATGGATAAATTTTTTATATAATATAAATCGTATTCAAGCTTTCGCAGGGCGTCTTCTTCAGAAGCACCGTATGGATATGAAACCTGCGCCCATCCGGTGATACCCGGTTTTACGATATGCCGTATGGTGTAAAACGGAATGCTTTTTGCCAGGTCTTCGACAAAAACCGGGCGCTCGGGGCGTGGCCCTACAAAAGACATGTCGCCCTTAATAACATTAATCAACTGCGGCAGTTCATCTATGCGAGCCTTCCTGATAAACCGCCCGTACCGCGTGACCCTGTCATCTTCATCCCTGGCCCATACCGGCCCGTCTCTTTCCGCGTCTGAACGCATGGAACGGAATTTTATGACAGTAAACACCTTCCCGTTTTTTCCGACCCGTTCCTGACGGTAGAGGATCTCACCCGGCGATTCAAGTTTGATGATAACCGCGCTCAGCAGGAAAATGGGCAATGCAAGCAAAAGCATGATCAATGCGACGGAAAGATCCATCATTCTTTTGATCACCCGTTTTGTGATACCCACATAAAAGCCGTTTGAAAAGAGCAGCCACGATGGGTTTACATGCTCAACCATGATCTTCCCCGTAAGATTCTCGTAAAAGTTTACGACATCGACAACCTGTATACCCATAAACTTGTACTTGATCAGATCATGCATTGGCATGCCCCGTTTCTCATCGATTGCAATCACAATTTTTTCTACGGCATTGTTTACGCAAAGCGAATACAGGTCTTTTATATCGGCGAATACCGGAATATCCCGTGGAATAATACTTGGGTTGTCTTCACCCACGAATGCGACAATCTTAAAGCCGGAGTCTTTTTTTTCCTCGATGATGGAAACAAGTTCACCAGCGGTCCTCCCCGTGCCGATAAGGGCGATGGACTGGGTAAATAATCGACGCTCGAGCACCTTGAAATAAAAAAACCGCCATAGAAAAATAACCACGCCTGCATATAGCAAAACCGTCCAGAAAACCCGGGTTGAAATACTGAGCATGGGAATGATAAAATAAATTACCGCAAGGAGTATGCAGCCGAAACCGAAGGCCTGCAGCACCTCGAGAATATGATCGGAAAACCGGGGAATGATCGGAATGTTATATAGATCAAAATAATAAAAACACAACTGAAAGACAAATGTGACCACAATTGCCCGGAATATATATAAGGACAACAATTCGATGTAATTTTCATAACCTGTAAAAAAAAGAAAAACAGCGTTTATGATCAGGAAAATGAGCAGTCCTTCCCCGAAAACAAAAAGGAGATTCCGCCATGGATAATATTTTTGAAGTATGTGAGGCATAGGCTGCTTTTTTTAAATGTAAACAGTACCATAAAATATTGTTTTCAATAACACTGCATGTACCGGGATATTTCCCGCTTTCCTTCCCATCAGGTGGCATAGTAACTGCCGTATTCATAGCCATAACCCAGTTTTTTATCGACAAACGACTCCAGGGTGCTTTCTGGATAGGCATTGAAAATAATGCCGATGATTTTATCCCGGCCTACGGCATCAACAAATTTTTTAACGTGTTCTCTTTTGGAAACACCATGCCGCACAACGAGAATGACACCGTCAAGCTGTTTTGCCAAAATGGTCGTCTCTGAAGCAACAATGCTTGGTGGGCTGTCAAAAAGAACAATACGGTCATCATACCCTTCTGATACTTCCCTGATGAGATCAATCATTTTGCTCGAGGTCAGCATCTCGGAGGGATTTTCCGGGGGTTTGCCGCAGGGAACCATTGAAAGCTTTGGCTGGCCGGTTTTCCGGATAAGAAGGGAAAGGTCGACATTGTCTTTCAAATGGTCCACAAGGCCTGCGTCGTTGGTCAAACCAAAATATCCCGCAAGGGTCGGGTGCCTGAAATCACAATCGAGCAAAAGCGCTTGATGTTCAATATCCTGGGCGATTGCGACACCCAGATTGGCGCAGATAAAACCCTTGCCTTCGTTCGGCCCCACGCTTGTCACAAGGATCGTTTTTGCCTTGCTGCCTGATGACGGATAAAGGATCGGCATCCGCAGACGGCGAAAACTTTCAAACAACGGGGAATGCGGATCGGTTGTCAACTTGAGGCGCGGGTTCCATTTTTCATTTTCAAAAAAGCCTTCAAGGTCCGGGCCTTTTTGCGGAACGGGTCCCGTCGCGGACGCAGAAGGAAAAACATCCACCTCGGGCGACTTCCCCTCCGATCCGGTATGGTCTATGGCATCTTCCCCCTTTTGTGGGCTATAGGATTTTTCGAATGCTTTTGTCAGCTTGCCCATTAAAACGCTCCTTATCGTCTGTCCCGCTTGCCTTTTTATTTGATTTCGTTTTGGCGCCGGTCATTTTACAGCGCACAGTCCCTACAGGATAATTTCATTGCGCATATAAAAATAAACGGTCCCCGCCGCTATCAACAACAGCCATGCGCCGAAAAACAAATACCATAAAATGCTTATTATGCGTTCCCGCCGCTTTTCATCCTTTGTCGGAACCAATGGCAGCGCGCAGGTAACAGGCATCTCCAGGTATTTTTCCACCTCCTTTACATCCTTGAATGAGGTGTCCATCGTGGTGATGCCCATCATAAGTCCCACCCCGATGGCAAGTCCCGCCATTGTAGCCATGAGAAGCGTATTTACAAATGTACCTTTTACCGGTGTTCTTGGAAGATATGCAGGATCGACAATCTTGAACTGGCTTCCCTGCAGACGCCTTTCGAGACTTTCAGATGCTTCCGCCGCAAGGCTCTGGGACAAAAGCTGATCATGATAATTTCTGAGCTGATTGTAATCCCTTGTCAAAGCGGCCCACTCCGCCTCCCGGACAGGAGCCGCATCAATCCATGCTTCGTATTGCTGCATCCGTTCACGGATTCTGGCCGCCTCTTTCCGCAATGTCTCCACATTCAAATCGATTTCCCGTAATTGGGTAGTAATCTCAATTATCCGGGGGTCCCGGGCTTCCATGGCAGCGGCAGTAAAGCCTTCGCCATCTGAAGCCCCCTCCTGGCCTTCGATCGATGCATACTCGGCTTCAAGCTGCTCAACCCGATTCCGGGCTCTTATGACGGCCGGATGCTCCGTGGTATAGCGTGAAAGCATATTCTGAAGATCCCGGCGCGCTTCTGTAAGTTCATTTCGACCTCCTACCGCGCGCCCTCTCCCTTGCCCATCGACAACGCCGGCTTCAAGTCTATATAGATTCCTGCGGTTTTCAAGCAGATCAGAAAGCAGTATCCCTGTCTGCTCAAGGTCATGAATCCGTCTTTGCGTCGCCTGATACTGCTCCTGCAAGCCATTTAATCGGGCCATATTGGATGGGCGCTGCTCCGGCATTTCATTGTAGTACTTCAGCTTGTAATCCCGCATTTCCGCTTCTTTTTTCTCAAGAACCCCCTTAGACATCTGAAGCTCGTCCTGTATATAGTGGGCCGTATTGGACGCACGCTCTTCCCGGAACCGCAGATTTTCTTCGATAAACTGTGCCGCAAGGGCATTGGTTACCCGCATCGTCGTGTCCGGCTGTCTGCCCGTGTATGAAACGCTGAAAACGCTTCCTTTCCCGCGCGCCATGGTAATCGAAATATGTTTGTTTCTCATGTTTTCAATGGCATCTTCTATAGGAACATTCTGTCGCATTTCCGGGTAAAGATCGTATTCCCGTATAATACTTTCCAGGTTGGCCCTGCTCATAACCTGCTGAGATACGGTATTCACCATCTCCCCGAACTGCTTTTCGTCGTCAGGGGAAAGCCTGCTGGGATTTATACTCTGCTGCTGGTACATGATAGAAGCCTGCGATTCATAAAGCTTCGGCTCTTTTAAATATACGACGTAGCCAACAGAAACGGCCGCCAGCAGAAAAAAGACAATTAGCCTATGCCAATCGAAAAACAGATTCATGTACTTTTTCAGCAATTCTGAATGGGACTGTTCAATGTTCATTTTTTACTCATAATACGATTTAAATTGATTTAAATTTTCCGTTATGTATCGTGCGCGGCCCAAAACGGCGCTTCCGGTCACCATTTCAAAAGGTCCTTTCCCGCGGTTAGCCGGATGAAAACATGATGGTTCTGATAGCTGTCATCAACCTCCCGACCGGTCGGGTCTATGCGATAAACTGCGTCCACATCAGTATATGAATACCCGGCGGAAAGCTGGTAATAGCGAGCAAAGCGGTAAGACAAACCGGTTCTCGCGCTATACCACACCTGTTTTTCAGATTCATCTCTTTCAATGAACAGGGCTTCACTATAATAGACCTCCGCATTTCCGGATATATTTTTCGTCAACCCGTGGCTTATTCGGGCGCCGATCCGCCAGTACAGACTCAATTCATCCTTGTCAATGCCCCTGTAGTAAAGTTCGTCAGTGCCGCTTTCACCGTAAAGCCTCCAGACACCCCTTTCCATGGTGGTGTCTACGGCCATTTTCAGATTAACTGCGCCTTTATCGGAAAAACCTTCCCGCTTTATCCTCGAATATCCGCTTTCAAACGCAACGCTGCGAAACGGAGATAATTGCCGGTCAATCCCTACTGTCGCCGTATACACCTCATATTCCCGAAAAGAATCTTCATAATCCGTTCGCCGGTATACGCCCCGCATGAATAAGCGGGTTAGCGGGGACGGCTTGTAATGGAGCAACCCCCCACCTTCATGTATTTTTCTCTGATCATCGCCATCATCATCGTCAAAACCATTGTCATATTCGATCAATTCGTAGGAGTAATCCAGTGTGCTTCCCCACTGCTGGTTGAAGCGATATGACAACGATGAAAATGGCTTGTGCCTTGTAAAATCTGTAAATCCATCCTCCCTGTTTCGAAGCAGATCATTGGCGTAACCGACATCCAGGAAGCTTTCACGGGCATATTCCAGATTCATGGATCCGGCAAACTGATTGGTCCAGTACTCTCTTCTGCCCCGCCTGTCCGCCATCTCAAGATCGCCATCGCTTATTTCCCGCACCTGTGTGTAGGTGTACAAGTCATCTCCCTGGACATACGTATCTCTGAAATTCAATCGCAGTCGCCTTGCCATATATACTTCATATTCGCCGGAACCCCTGTGATTGACCCGCTCATCTTCGGTTTGATAGCTGTATATGAGACTCGGAGCATATCGCAAGGCCAGGCGGCTTTTTTGCGAGGAGCGCGTAAAAATCATCCCGGGTGAAATACTGGATCGTGAGTCATAGGTTTCACCCGTAGACACCCTGTCCGGATTCGATTCGTACATCTGCTCCAAGACGACTTCTCCCCTGAGGGTTTTGACAGACGCCCCGGCGGATAAGGGCATCAACAAACCTGCAACCATAATCACTGCGAGCAACGATGCAAGAAACGAAACATTCATGGGTGCCGCAGCAGAAAGCCGAATCAATCTTTTCTTTGTTTCAAGGAACAACAATTGTATCACCAGGCTTAATGACAACATTTTTTTTGCTGTCAGCATCTCTCAAAAAACGATCATAATTGAAAATCGAAATTGTTTCTTTGCTTCCATGCTCGGATACAATCATTATATTGTCCTTCTTTGCCCATTCCCCAAACCCCCCCGCACGGGCGATTGCCTGCAGAACCGTAACCGGGCGGGTAATATCATATTCCCCGGGCAATCCTACCTGGCCGAGAATATAATATTTCTTGCTCCTGCTTTCGGTCAGCATGACCACTACATTGGGGGCATCAATAAACTTCCCAAGCTTTTGCGTGATTTCTTCACCAAGCAACTCCGGAGTAGTACCTGCAGCCACTACTTCTCCGGCAAGAGGGAGCGAAATTCTACCGTCCATTCGGACAATAACCGTTGACGAGACTTCGGGTTCGCCAAATACGCGGATATCCAGGACATCGCCCGGCCCCAAAGCGTATTCACCCCCCTCGTCTTCCATGGCACCCTCGCCCTGGGCGGCTCCTGAAACGGGGATATTGTAAAAAAGGACGATTATGATTGTCAGAAAAAAAACGGGCAGATAAGCCGCCTTCCAAAGGGTTTGAAAACCCCGTTGTTTCATAGTATTTTTAATAAAACACATATTGCACCTGCTGCTTGAAGTGGTTGGGGGTTTTACAAAAGACCTGGTTGACTTTTTCTCAAACAATAGTAATCCTAAAAAAACAGTTGCAGGCGATGTATATCCATATCGTCTCAGTGGAATCATACTCTTCAAAAAACGTTGCAAAAACTGGATTTCAGCAAGCTCGCATCGGCTTGTTTTTCCTATAAGACAATATTAATCCACATTCGACAAGATGCAAACCGAAAGTTGATTTTGATACGATATTCTCTTGCTATTGATAATACTGCCATTATATTATTAAAAAATAAAAAAACACCCAAATAAAGGCCTTGCTGAAGAAAATTGTTCATTTCTCCCCGGGCAACAAACCTGTATCCTTCTTCAAATGAGATGTTCAGTTGAGATGTTTTGACCAAGATAAAATATTGATTTACCATAATAAGTAGTTGCAACTTGAATTATTAAAAACGCAAAGGTGGAAAATCATCATGACTCTTTCAAGCAAACCGTTTTACGTTACCGTCTGTTTTTTGCTGTTTACCAGCTTGATGGCGGCATGCAGTACAAGCCAGGAAGAAAAAAAAACCGCCCACTATCTAAAAGGGATGGAGTACGTAAATGCCGGAGAACACCGTTTCGCCGCCGTTGAGTTTCGCAACGCCGTCGAGATTGATCCCAAATTCGCTGAGGCACGCTATCAACTCGGCCTGGCCTATATGAAATCAGAGCGGCCCGGCGAAGCCCTGAGAGAACTGGAACGTGCGGCCAGTCTTGATCCTTCCAATACCGATGCGCTGCTTAAAACCGCAGAAATCTACCTGCTTGCCGGACAACCCGATAACAGCCTGGAATCAATCCACAAAATCATAAAAACAAACCGGGATTTTCCAGACGCATATGCGGTGCTCGCACAGGCAGAACTGGCAAAAGGCAATACGGAGAAGGCCGAAGACGCCATCGTTCGCGCTTTGGAACTTTATCCGGACGAAAGCCGCTATCACATAATCCATGCAGGGATTCTTGCTGCAGCAGACCGGCGGAATGAGGCAGAAAATGCCCTTAAAAAAGCAGTGGAAATAGACCCATCCGTCCACAACCTGAAAATGTTGATCGGGTTCTACACCAGCCTTGGGGCAGATGATGAAGGCGAAGCGTATCTTTTGTCGTTGATCGATCTAACAGAGGACACCCATGAATTGTACATGGACCTTGCGGCCTTTTACTCAAGCCGGGGAAATACCCAAGAAGCGGAAAAATATATACTTGCATCTGTTGCAAAAAATCCACAATCATCTGAAATGTATATTTATCTTGGGAATTTCTACCGCCAGACCCGCGCTTTTGACAAGGCGGAAGAAGCCTTTCAAAAGGCGGTTGAAAACGCAGGGGATACCGCTTCCGATGAAAAAGCGATGCTGGCTGATTTTTACTTTTCTTCCGGAAAATATGAACAAGCGAAACAACTTGCGAATTCAGTGCTGGAAAATAATTCCGGGCATACTCTTGCGAATTTCCTCCGGGCCCGGCTTCTGATTCAAGAGCAAAAAAACACAGAAGCGCTTGTTATTCTTGACAAACTTGTAGAAAACCGACCCCGGTGGGGGGAGGCTTACTACCAGAAAGGCATAGCGCATCTCAACAAGGGTGAGACACGCTTCTCATACAATGCCGCGGAACAGGCTTTGCGCTACGCACCGAACGATCCTGACGCCAAAACCCTTATGGCGCATCATTTTTTGCTCCAAAGAGAATTCAGTAAAGCAAAAAACACCGCGATCTCCGCATTACAAACCGCACCCGGCAATTTGCGGGCCGTGATTATTCTGGGCAGGTCCATGATTTTTTTAGGAGAAACCACTGATGCTGTAAAACTCTTTGAAAATATTTCTGAATATACACCGGATAATATCGAGGTGCTTTTCAACAAAGCCGGCGCATATGTGGCGGATAACCGGGTGGAGGAAGGCATCGACACGTTCAGGGAGATTTTACGGTTGAAACCTGATTTTATGCCTGCCATGGCGGCATTGGCAGGGGTGCTGATAGAGCAGGGAAAGCCTGATGAGGCGATTGCGACTGTAAGGCTGCAACTGGAAAATACCCCTGAAAATCCAAATTCTTTGATGATGCTGGCAGGGCTTTTGGATAATTTCGGCGCATCTCCGGATACATCCGATGAAGCCTTGAACCTGCTTGAAAAAGCCGTCGAAATTGCTCCTTATATGCCGGGAATTTATTCAATGAGAGCCGGCATTCTGATGAAACAGGGAAAAACCGATGAAGCCACTGCAAGTTATAAAACCATGATAGAAAAAAGCCCCAACGACATAGAGGGGCATATGGCGCTGGGAAGTTTGCTTGAGCAGACCGGCGACAAAGCCGGCGCCATGAAATCGTATGCACGGGTGCTTGAAATCCGGCCCGGTTTTGCAGCAGCGGCGAACAATCTCGCATGGCTAAAGGCCAACAGCAACAACCCCGACCTGGGCGAGGCGCTGCGACTGGCACTGATTGCAAAAGAAGCGCAACCGGAAGATCCGTACATTTCTGATACGCTGGGATTTGTTCATTACAAACGGGGTTCACATCAACTGGCCTTGACCCAGTTTACCAAGGCAACCGAAAAGCGGCCCGACATGCCGATTCTGCGCTATCATCTTGCACTGGCCCTGCATGCGGTCGGCCAACCAGCCCAGGCAAGGCGGGAACTTAAAAAAGCGCTTGAATTGGAAGACAGCTTTCCCGAATACGACGCGGCAAAAAAACTGTTGGCTGAAATAGAGGAAACCCTGAGATAATCGATGGGCAGATTATTCGCAATCGGAGATATTCATGGTTGTCATGGGGCCTTAACTGCGCTTCTGGAAAAAATAGAGCCGGACAGGGAAGTCGACCGTGTCATTTTCCTGGGTGATTATATCAACCGGGGCGAACACAGCAACCGGGTAATTGACCGTCTTATTGAATATAAAAAAGTGCATCCCCGAACGGTTTTCCTCAAAGGCAACCACGAAGTAATGTTTATCAATTACTTAGACGACAGGAACAAGCTTTTGTTTTTGCAGTCAGGAGGGCGTGAAACCCTTTACAGTTACGGTATAATTCCGCCAAATGTCGAACAGGCCCGGCGCAATGTTCCCGAATCCCACAAGCAGTTTCTCCATGACCTTCTCCCCTACTGGGAAGAGCAGAATTATATATTTGTACATGCCGGGTTTAAAAAGGGGCGCCATCCCTCCCTTCAAAACGATGAATGGCTTTATTGGGCCGAAAGGGAAAAATTCATGGCGCAAACTTTCCCGGAAGACCATAAAAAAATCATATTCGGACATTTTGCCCATGAAAAGCCTGTAATTATGCATGACAAAATCGGAATTGATTCAGGGGCCGTGTATGGAGGTGCATTAACATGCCTGATACTTCCGGATATGCAGTTTTTGAGGGTTAAAACGGTGAATTCGGGATGCCAGTAGGCGTAAAAGTCGGATTTACAATCTGATTCCGGAAAGCAAAAGGAGAATCCTTTCGGGAAAGAAATCAAGTATAACATCTGAAAAAAAATAAAGTATAAAAACGGTCAGCGCAACTATCACAGGATAAAGCAGGTAGAGCAACCGGCTGCCTTGATTTTCTCGTACGGATTTTCTATCCTCATTGTCTTTTTTTTCATTGCGTTGCCCGGTCCGGAGCATCGACCTTGAAATATCGAGTTCCGTTGCGCATTCCCGTACAATTCCCTTTTTTATTCGTCTGACGGATGTAATATATCCGGTGAGCAGGGCGCGGTCCGCAATCACGTTGATCAACCGCGGATAGCCATGGGAAAAGCGGTAGATCTCCCTGATGGCACCGGCATCGAAAATCTTTCTGTTACCCCCCGCGACGGACAGGCGAAATTCAATATATTTTGCCGTCTCCTTCAGGGTTAAGGGCTCAATATTATAATTAACCGATATTCTCTGACGTATCGCCTTGTTTTCCCTGCGCAGCAGTATTTCATTGAATTCCATCTGCCCTACAAAAAAAATATTGATCAGCTTAACGCCGTTTTTTTCAAGGTTGGAAAAAAGTCTTATTTCTTCCAAAAGCTCGTGACTCAGCAATTGGGCTTCATCGATGATCAGCAGCACCCGCCTGCCACGGTAATGGCACTTGAGCAGAAACTTACTGAATGCACTAATAAATTTCCCTTTGGAAGTATAGTTGCCGGAAATACCATACGCATCGGCCAGGTGGTTGAAAAAATCAAGTTTTTCAAGGCCGGGGTCATGGATTGCAACAATCCGGTCTTTTTTATCAAACAGTTGGAGAAGCGCATTGATTACGGTGGTTTTCCCCACCCCAATATCGCCCGTTAACACCAGAAAGCTCTTGTTTTCATACAAGCCGTACCGGAGGGTGGCCAGGGCTTCCTTATGTTTTTCCCCCAGCCAGAGAAAGGCCGGATCCGTGTTTATCTGAAACGGTTTTTGTGAAAGATTGTAGTATTCAAGGTACATATGGTTTTCCGGTTTTCAGGTAAACCCGCAAGTAAACCCGATTGATGCTGCATATTCTATGAATCAGAGAAAATGGGCGCCCCATACCCCCCATGCAAAAAAGGGAGGAGGAAAAACTCCTCCTCCCCTTCTCCCATCCGTATTTTCCTTTACCTTTGTTGGCGTCTTATTTCAAATCCTCGAAATACGCGAGTATGTCTGCGGTTTGAAACAAGACGCCGCCGCGATCTTGAACCGAAATCCGAATGTTGAGACGGGTTCTACTTTCCGGAGATTCTATCAAAAATCCTTTCCGCTTTTGCCGCAGCCGCTTCCGCTTTTGCCGCAGCCGCTTCCGCCCTTGCCGCAGGGGATTCTGCTTCTTCCGTCATTTGGGAATCCCCATCTTCACAGCACTCTTCCGCTCTCTGGTTGGCCAAATCCGCCTGGTTTGCAGCAGCTTCGGCCCTGCTCATCGATTGCTCGGCCAAAGCCCTGACCTCCTCCAATTGAGAGGTCGTCGCACAGCCGCTGAGGAAAGCTGCCCCCATCAGGGAAACAATACAAAACGCCAGAATCATAGTTTTTCTTGCCATTTGAAATCTCCTATTTTTTAATGTTTTATTGAGAAAGCCTGCCCTGCCGCTTCCATGGCGCGTGCCGGGCATCGCACAAGAAAAAATACCTGAAAAAATTTCTTTACAATTCTCTCTCTTACGATTCTCTATTGATGCGCACGGGCACGCCCTTTGGGGACGCCACAGACTGCCTGACGATCTTCGGATCAACCATATCGCCTATCCCCATGCGCCCGATGATACTCCATACGTGAGATTCCATATCCGGAATCCGTCCATATATATCGGGATGCACCTCCAGAAAAACAAGGTTTCCCCTGACGCCGACCTTGACGGGTTCGTACAGGATTTCAACGATGGTTCCCTTTTCAACTTCCTTGTGAAACTGCTTTGCATGCTCCGGGTAAAGCCGTATGCACCCGTGGCTTACCCTGCGACCAATGCCCCAGGGGAAATTTGTTCCATGAATCCCCACGCCATCGGCGGTCAGACCGACCCAATACTCTCCCAAAGGATTGTCCGGGCCGGGCGGAATCAGTTTTTTGCCATATTTTTCCCATGCAGCCGGCGGCACCGTCCAGGAAGGATTCTCAATAATCTCGACCACCCGGGCTACCGTAATCGGCGTATCAAATCCCTCCCTCCCGATACCGATGGGATAGGTCCTGACCATATCGTGCTCTTTAAAAAACCGGTAGAGTCTCATTTCAGGAATATTGATAACAACCTCTTCGTATACTGTGGGAGGAAGAATCCATTTGGATGGAATATCAATTGAAGTGCCTGTTTCGGGCAGCCACGGGTCAATCTCAGGGTGATATAGCACCATCTGGTTATACCCGAGCCCATATACCCTTGCAATTTCAAGCAGCGTCTGGCCTTCCGCCACCTTGTGGGAATCTATAAAACCAATGACCGGCATCATTCTTTTTCCGCTGCCAGCCTCGTGAATAATCCCATATGGATATGCGGCTGCATCAGCAGTTGCCGGGCTCATTCCGGACATTTCCCATAGAAAAAGAATAATCAGCAAAAAAAATAAAAAACGCTTCATTTTTGAATCGTCACGTTCCGTTATGCCCAAAAAATAAATTTTCCGGTTTTCTTTACCGTATCATTGCATACGGCTTCGGGTATACGACTTTGACAAAGAGCATTGAAATATCTGCGGCTGTAACCTGCACTATCTCTTATCAATTTTAATATTTCCCTGAACTTTGTCAAGGCAAACAGGACAAAAACCGGCGGTTTTACACAATGTAACGCTTCGGGTTTATGGCACTTTATTATGCAAGATCAAAAATTCTGATTATAATTTAATATTGTTCCCGTAAGGCCAGACGCACCTGTCGCTTTTTTATCTTTAAAAAACAAACGATCTGGATTATATCTTTCAGGTAACAGCAGCCCCGGAAAAACAGCAATAAGCCGCAGGTTCAGCCGATCTGCACCATTTAAAAACCAGACGAATGGACGCATAGGCATGCACGAACTGCCCATAACGGAAAACATCTTGAATATTGTCTGCCGGCATGCCGAATCCGGCAGCGTCAGCCAGGTTGTCTCCATAACGCTGGAAATCGGTGAATTGAGCGACATTGAAGACGAATGGATGCAGCACTATTTTGATTACCTGAGCAAGGGGACGGTCGCCGAAGGAGCAAAACTGAAAATAAACCGGATCCCCATCAAGCTTAAATGCAGTGCGTGCAGTACGATATTCGAGATTGAAAAGTCAATGATAGGACAATCGAAGTGTCCAAAATGTATGGCTTCGGGGGATTTTTCCATCATATCCGGCAGGCAGTATCATATTAAGGAAATGGAGGCGAGATAGCCGTCACATGAATGAAATCAAGCTGATCGAAATAAAAGAGGAAATTCTTTCGGACAATGACCTTTTCGCCCAGGAATTACGCAGGAAACTCAAAGAGAATAAAACCTTTGTTGTAAACCTCATGTCTTCCCCGGGAGCCGGCAAGACAACCCTTTTGCTGCAGACTATCGCCGTGCTGAAGGATAAATATAAAACAGGCGTCATTGAAGCGGATATCGATTCAATGGTGGATGCCGAAAAAATTCGGGAAGCGGGGGTGGAAAGCGTTCAACTGAGAACCGGCGGCTTCTGTCATCTGGATTCACAAATGGTCAGGCAGGGACTGGAAGCGCTGGGCAGTGACGATTTTGACCTGGTGTTTATTGAAAACGTAGGCAATCTGGTATGTCCGGCCGAATTTGATACGGGCGCCATCAAGAACGTCATGATACTAAGCGTACCGGAAGGCGATGACAAGCCCTTGAAATACCCTCTGATGTTTTCCACCAGCGATGTTTTGATCATAAACAAGACAGACATGCTGTCCCTGTCTGATTTCAACATGGACACGCTATATGGACATATTTCGCGGCTCAATCCCAAAATGGAAATATTCGAGGTTTCGGCAAAAACCGGCCGCGGTATCACCGCATGGACAGATTGGCTTACTCGCCAGATGTCCGATTTTTTGAAATAAATGGGCATATGTGTACGGCAACAGCCATAACTGCCTTTATTTAAAGTGCTTTTCCTGCAACAAATGCCAGATTTTACTTGACAAAAAGGGCCCTCTGCCGTTTAATAACTACAAGCCATCTCAAAAAAAGATTTTGGTTCAAGATCAAGGCGGAGGTGAAATTGAAACCGGAGGCATACTGCAGTATTCCGAGGATTTAAATTTCATCGCCAACGAAGATATTGGGCAAAAGATTTTTTTGAGATAACTTGTCATGAAAAAAGCGATTACATCTCCACTCTTCAAGCAGAATCGTGTTGAGAAGCAAAAAACCAGTCACCAAAGGAATCGGTAACCCTGCATGAGTGACACTGACAACGACGATCCCGGCAAAGAAATCAATTCCGGGGACGAATCCGAAGATATCCTGGAAGTCGACGTCATACTTGACGAAAAATTAACCTTTGCCGCTCCTGAACGAACCGATTTATCCGAAGTCGGCGATTCCGCAGCATCCGAGCCCCCCCCCGGGGAAGACCCCGAAACAAGAAACACTGCCGACGAAAAGGTATGCGATACGGATGACCATAGGGATGACCATAGGATTGTTGCGCCGGAGCAACAAGGCAGTACAGACGTTCTAAACGAAATAAGGGCCATCAATTTTCGGATGGACGAACTTGCCACCCATTTCGAAGGGAAAATCAAATACGACGAGCACAAAGACAGAATCATAGACGATCTGCATGATCAGCTCAAGGACTTCAGGGACGGGATAATTAAAAAACACCTGTTTTCAATGATTACAGATATTATTAAAATCATCGACGATACAAGAAAAGTAAAAGCCCACTATGGAAACAAGATGCACTCAGAAGATGGCGCAGCCATTCTTCTGGACTTCATGGACCAGATAATCTCGGATCTGGAAGATCTTTTCACATTCCAGGGCATATATTCGTTTACCTGCACAGAAAAAACGGTTGACCCCGCCAGGCAACGGATAATAAAAAAAATCAATACCGACAACCCTGAAAAAAATCGGCTCGTGGCGGAAAGCCTGCGCCCCGGGTATGAATGGGAAGGAAAGGTGATACGGCCGGAAATGGTTTCGATTTATATACACAATGACTCATTAAACGACAAGGTAGGCGAAAGTTGAATGAAAAATCGATAAAACACATCTTCGGTATCGACCTCGGGACAACCTACTCATCCATTTCTTATGTCGATGAATTCGGCAAAGCGGTCATTATTCCCAACCCTGAAAATGAACGCGTTACCCCGTCGGTCGTATTTTTCGACGAGGAAAACATCGTGGTTGGCGAGGTGGCAAAGGAAAGCGCTAAACTCTACCCGAACGAAGTCGTCAGCTTCATCAAGCGATCCATGGGAGAGCCGAATTTTATTTTTGAATTTGCGGGGCAGCGCTATCGGCCGGAAGAAATTTCCGCTTACATACTGAAGAAACTTGCCCAGGATGCCCGTCAATATATGGGCGAAGAAGTTACCGATGTCGTAATTACCTGCCCGGCCTACTTTGGTATCAACGAACGGGAGGCTACCCGTAAAGCCGGCGAAATCGCAGGGCTGAATGTCCGGCATATCATAAATGAACCCACCGCGGCAGCCATTGCATATGGCTCGCTGGAAACGACCGAAAAGAAAACCGTCCTTGTATATGATCTCGGGGGAGGCACCTTTGATGTCACCATGATTTACATAAGCAAGGAATCTGTGGAGGTCGTGTGTACCGGCGGGGACCACAACCTGGGAGGCAAGGACTGGGACGACCGTATTGTTTCCTACCTGGTGCAAAAATTCCAGGAAGAAACCGGTTTGACGGATGACATCCTGGACGATCCGGATACATGGCAGGATCTTCAGCTTTCCGCGGAAAAGGCAAAAAAAAGCCTGTCCCAGCGGGCCAAGACACCCATCGCCATAACCCATGGCGGCCAGCGCATCAAGCTCATGCTGGAAAGGGAAAAATTCGAAGAGCTTACCGAGGACCTGCTTTACCGGACCATCGATTTTACCAGGGAGATGCTTGAGGCCGCAAAAGCGAAAGGGTTTGACGCCTTTGATGAATTCATCCTTGTCGGCGGTGCAACACGCATGCCACAGGTCACCGAAAAGATATCCGATGAATTCAACATCACGCCCAAGATCTTCGATCCGGATGAGGCCGTTGCAAAAGGCGCAGCTATTTACGGCTGGAAACTGGCGCTGAATGATGATCTTATCCGCCGCATTTCGGAAAAAACCAAAAAAACCATAGAACGGCCGGAAGCCCTTTCCGAAATGATTGACCGAAAAGAAATTTCAGCGGAAGATTTCAGGGAGGCGGCCAGGGAACTGGCCGATGAAAGCGGCTATACCCTTCCTTCCGTTGAAAATGCAATGTTCCAGGTCAAAAATGTTACCAGTAAAAGCTTCGGGGTAGTCGCACACAACCCCAGCGATGAGGAAATCGTCTTTAACCTGGTACTGCGGAATACTCCGGTCCCCGCTCGCATTAAAAAGAAATTCTACACCGCCGGAGAAAACCAGAAAACGGTATTGATCCGTATAATGGAAAGCGAAACCAGCAATGTCGAAATACCCGTAGATAACGCCATAGAAATAAAAAAAGCGGTTCTGAACCTTCCGGCGAACCTCCCGGAAGACTCCCCCCTTGAAATCACATACGAATTGAACGAGGAAGGACAGCTGCATATTACAGCGGAAGAAACCAGCAATTCTCAAAAAATTGATGTGGTGGTGGATACCGCATCCGTCATAAGCGGGGAGGAATTTGAACAGGCAAAGATCAGAACCCAGAAACACATGGTAATGTGAGCCTTTATTTACCGGATCTGTGCTTGCCTGATTTTTTTATAAAAGCCTGCCCTCCTGAAACCTTCCAGGGTATATCTATAATAATTTCAAATTGATAAAAAAGAACATATGGAACGTGAAAATTTTTACCTATTGCTTGACCTTTCGATCGATCCGCCGGAAACGGATTCGAAAAACATCGAGGCCGCCATTGCGCGAAAACAGTCCGAATGGAGCCGCCTGCGAAATCATCCCACCAAAGGGCTCCAAGCGCAAAACTTTATCAGTATGATTCCTGAAATCCGGCGGGTGATGAAGGATCCCGCCCTTCGGGAACAGGAAGCAGAAGCCGCAAAAGAGAATCTCGTAAAGGACAAGGCGGATAAAATTACGGATATCGACCGGCATATCGATATTCTCATAGGCAAGGGGTTCATTTCGAAAGAGGAAATTGTGCGGCTTGCCCAGATCCACGGAATGGAAGAAAAAGAAGTACAGGATCGGATCAGGATTAAGAAAGATGAAAAATTCTCCCGGGTAGACCAGCAGTTGAGTCTCCGAATGGCCAAGGGCTACGTTACCGAGGAGGAAATAAACAAACTCGCCAAACGCCACAATCTCAAACCCGAGGAAGTAAAATCAAGGGTTTACATCCCCATGGTGAAAAACGGCAATGAAAAAGCCCCTCTTGCGCCAAGGCAGATGGACCGATCCATTGAAAAGGCGATCAAGGAGAACCTGAAAATCATCGACAAGGCTTCCTTGTATGACTTTCTGGAACTTCATGAAAGCACAGATCTTGAAACCCTTCAGGCGGCAGCGGTTGAAAAGAAAAAGCAACTTGTAAATGCCGGGAAAAAAGATGCCCGGGTAACTGCGGGCAATATTCTTGCCGGACATTGCGTAACCATATTTAAAAATGAAGAAACCCGTATTTCCTATGATATCAGCCTGGCAAAATCCAAGCTGGCGGAGCTTGATTCCGGTATCGACATCTCCGGGTTCAACGGAAAAATCAGGCGCGAATATTATGATATCCTTGTCCGAAAAGCGATGGATTTCGGCATGGAAAAACAGGAAGCAGAGCAGTACATAAGGGATTACTGCAAACGGAAAAACTGGACGATCGAACAGGCAAAGGGGGAAAAGCGCAGGCTTTTCCTTTTTGGATCGATTCTTGCCGTGCTTCTCATTGCTGCTTCTTCCCTCGGGTATCTGTATTTCAATTACCGGCAGGAACATAGGATACAGAAGGAGTATGCCGATCTCGCCGCTCGTGTGGCATCGACAGAAGACCCGCAACAGGGAATAGACATTCTCAACCAATATATCATGACGTACGAGGAGGAAAAAGATTACGCGGATTTGGTTGAAGATGCCCGCAGGCTAAGGGAAAACCGGGTATCAATAATAGCCGGAGAGAAATACGGTGAAATGGAGAAACGCGTTTCATCCTCTGTAGAGGACAATGATTTTGAGACGGCGAAATCGTATATAGACGATTACCTGAAAACCAATCCACCAGGTCAATTTGCCGCCAAAGCCAGAAAAGAACAGGCTGAAATTGAATCCATGGCTGAAAACGCAGCTTTTGAAAAGCTCTCCGCCACCGTTATCCAAGCTGCTGCAGATGAAAAAATATCAAAAATAACCGATTATATTGAAAAATATCCCCGCGGAAAGAAAACAGAAGAGGTAAGAGGGATGTTGGCCGATATGAGCAGCGAATACTATATTTTCGTAAAAAATGCCCTTGAAAATCTGGAAGAGAAAAAGGACTGGCAAGAAAGCATAAAACTGGCCCAAAGCTACATTGATCTTTATGATAACAGCCACGCCGACAATCTGAAACCGGAACTGGAACGCTACCAGCAGAACCTTCGATTCGAGCGGATTTTTCAATCCCTCCGGCAACAAGCGCAGAACCTTGGACAGGACCACACCCAGGCGCTGCAGGTATACACCAATTACTTGCAGGCATATCCGGACTCCCCGATCAACGCCCGCATTGACGAAGAAATTGTAAAATTACGTGAGCGCATCCGACAGAAGGAGGTACAAAAGGCGCAGGATCAATTGACAGAAATGATCAGGGATTCCGGAGGCAGGTTTGTGGAAAAAGGAGACGGTGTGGCAGCAGATACCGAAACCGGCCTGATGTGGATGCTGCTTGACTCGGATATTACGGGATTTCAAAACTGCATGATCTTTGATGCGGCGGCAAGGTATGTCGAAAACCTTTCCACCGGAGGCTATTCAGACTGGCGGCTGCCCAAAATGAGCGAACTTGCCGGCATCTATAAAAAGACCCCGGCATTTCCGGTAATGAAGGAAAAATGGTTCTGGTCTGCAGACAGCTACTCAGGATATTCAGAAGGATGGTATAGAATTGTCGATACCATTACCGTTTTCCCCGACGGGACAACGGCTGAATCAAGTCGGGATTCCCGCGAATGCGGCGTGGTCAAGGCTGTACGCAATCAATAATCAGTGATGCCTGCCGTAATGACGGGTTCATCAAAAACCGACCGGTGCAGCCCGCTGATAATGGGTTCAAGGAATTCCATCTTGTTTGAAGCAAGAGAAGGGCATCAAGGTGCGGTCCCATCTACTTTTCAAGGCCCGGTATCCACAGGTAATAGAAGCCCGTGGTATTTTGAAGCATCTGTTGGGACAAACCAAGATCGATCATGGGCGGCATTTTCGGCCCGGCGTTCATCAAAACGGGATTATAGATATTGTCGTTGGCAAAATAGGAACGGCGATACACCACAACCTTGCAGTCCTCATGAAGTCCTGCCAGGGATTTGGCCCTGTCCACGGCATCCGTCATGTAGCCGACCTCGTCCACCAGACCTGCATCCTTTGCCTCATCGGCAAGATAAATCCGGGCGGTTTTGATATTATCGACGGCATCCACGGAAAGGTTGCGATGCGCTATGACCTTGTCCATGAACCGGTCGCCAAGAGACGTAACCACGGATTGAAACAAAACGTTTTCGCCTTCCGTACTGGGTCTCAGCATGGACCCCATATCCTTGTACTCGCCGGAGGTGTCCACTGTAACATCCACGCCGATTTTATTCATCAGCTCGTGAATGTTTGGACGGATGAAAATCACGCCGATAGAGCCGGTGACCGTTGTGGGGTGTGCAAGGATATGATCCGCTGGAAGAGATATATAATACCCTCCTGATGCAGCAAAGTTCATCATGGCAACCACGATCTTGATACCGGTTTCTTCCTTAAACTTCATGATTTCGTGATAGAGAATATCGCTTGCGGTGACCGAGCCTCCTGCCGAGTCTATCTTCAAAAGCACGGCGCCCACTTCGGGATCACGACGAGCCAGCTCCAGCTGAGAAACCACTTCCTGGACCATTCCCGGTTTACTTCTGAACATCTGGTCTTCCATTTCATCAGAAATAATGCCCTTTATGGGTATCACCACCACCTTGCCTCTATGGGTGCCTGAAAGCCGGTACTCGTTTAATGGATCTGACGCATCTGTAAAAAGGGTGACCTGCGGCGCAATGCATCCGCTCAACAAGAAGCAGGTCAGGAAGAATAAAATACAAGACGAATAACGGTTCATATTGCACCTCCTGTTTCAGCAGACGCAGCAATGAAACAACACTGCCGCCATGCCGGGTAGTTATGATCTCCTGGCCGCCGAACCGCCTGCCACCAGGGGAAATAGAATGCACGCCATAAAGAATGTTTGTGTTAACGTCACCAGTTCATTTATAATAAACATAGGGTTATTATCAAGCACATTGTCAGTAATGCATCGGATTTTTAGCAATTATGCGGATACACACCAGTAAGAGCAATTGCCGCGTTTTATTCCTGGAGCCTTTTTACGGGGGATCTCACAAGGCTTTTGCCGACGGCCTCATCGCGCATTCACGACATTTGACGGAACTTCTGGAAATGCCGGCAAGATTCTGGAAATGGCGAATGCGTGGTGCGGCGATGCACTTTATCAAAAAAACCAAAACCCTTGAACCATATGACCTGGTCATTATGTCCGGACTGATGAGTGCGGCTGATTTCAAGGCGCTTGCCGGATCGGATTGCCCGCCCGTACTGGTCTACTTCCATGAAAACCAGTTCAGCTATCCCCTGTCCGAGGGAGAACGCATGGATTACCAGTTCGGGTTTACCGATATCACATCCGCTTTGACAGCCGACAGGATACTTTTCAATTCAAAGACCCACATGGAGATGTTTTTCCAGCAAATGCATCGATTCATACGGAAAATGCCCGACTTCCGCCCCGGCTGGGTAACCGGCGCACTGCGGAAAAAAGGATTTGTCTGTTATCCGGGATGCGATATAGCGCCTCTTTCCCGGCACCCGGAACCAAAAAAGGAGCCCCCGCTGATCATATGGAATCACCGGTGGGAGCATGATAAGAATCCGGAAGCGTTTTTCAAGGCAATAAAAGAGGTTCAAAATCGGGGGATTGACTTCACCATCGCAGTGTTGGGCGAAACCTTTGAAAAGCGTCCCATTGTATTCGATGCGGCCAAAGAGCAGTTTGGAACCCGCATTGTCGCATTCGGATACGAGCCGGACAGAAACAAATATATCCGGTGGCTGAAACAGGGGGCAGTTGTCCTGAGCACGGCATACCAGGAAAATTTCGGCATATCCATTGTGGAAGCAGCCGCATGCGGATGCCTGCCGCTTGTGCCCGACCGCCTGTCCTACCCGGAGATAATCCCTTCTTCGTTTCATGAAACATGCATTTACAAGTCGCATGAAGAGCTTGTTGAAAAACTGTCATGGCTGCTTGACAACGCAGCGGCCTTGCATCAAAAACGCGAACAGCTTTCCGCCGAAATGGTTAACCGGTATGCCTGGAAAAACAGGATCGACGAATTTGACAGGCACATTTCCGATACCACTTTGCTGCGGTCCCTGAAGGAAAAACGTCCGCCTGCAAAAAGGATATAACAGCCAAACACCGATCAGGGGATTGCCGCGAGTCTTTTTTAATCAACTGACCGCCGCTGCATTGAACACGCCGGGCATTTTTCTTGTATAGGCGCAGGAAAACGCATTTTCATGTTGACACCGAGGCATACTGGTGCAAGATTTTTACTCAGAACCAGGTAAACATTTCGGGATGCACCAGCAAAGGAAGTCACATGGATTTTCATGAAATACTGTTCGAACGGAAAAACGGCATTGCGATATTGACCCTGAACCGGCCCGATACCCGAAACGCCATTTCAACGCCTGAAATCATCGAGGAAATTGAAACGGCCTGCAGCATCGTCAACAGGGATATCTGCACCCGGGTTCTGGTCATCACGGGGGCGGACCCGGCGTTTTCATCGGGAGGGAACGTTAAGGACATGCTCAATAAAACAGGGATGTTCGGTGGCACACCGTGCCAGATAATGGAAAATTACCGGAAAAACATCCAGCGGATTCCCATGGCTGTGCATGGCGTGGAAGTGCCCACCATCGCCGCCGTTAACGGACCGGCAATCGGGGCGGGATGCGATCTCGCCCTGATGTGCGACATCCGGATCGCTTCCGACAAGGCCCGCATGGGGGAGACGTTTCTGAACATCGGCATCATACCCGGGGATGGGGGGGCATGGTTTCTGCCGCGTGTCGTGGGCATGGCCAAAGCCTGTGAGATGACATTCACGGGAGAAATGGTGGACGCGGCAGAAGCGGAAAGAATCGGCCTTGTAAACCACGTTGTACCTCATGCGTCGCTTATGGAAAAAACCATGACTTTGGCCGAAAAGATTGCCTGCAAACCAGCGGAAGCGCTCCGCATGGCAAAACGGCTTCTTTATTCCGGGCAGACCGTCTCACTGGCGCATCACCTGGATCATAGCGCGGCCTTTCAGGCCTTATGTCATACCACGGAAAATCACCAGGAAGCCCTGTGCGCCCTTACTGAAAAACGTGATCCCGAATTCAAAGACCCCTGATCACACACAAGGCAGTGAAACAGCCTAAACGACGATCGAACTGTAAGGCGTTTCCGATTGATACGAAACTCGAGGCATGTAAATGCTGTAAAATTAACCGTTCGCCAGAAGCAATAGGAGGCCTTGCAATGATTCCGGAAATAAAAAAAATTCTGTATTCAACCGATCTTTCTGACAGCTCCCGACAATCTCTTTCATGGGCAATGACGATAGCCACAAAGCATAATGCCAAGCTGCTGATGCTTACCGTGATCGAGGACGTTTCTTCATCCCCCTCGGTTCAGATCTATTTTTCAGAGCAGGAGTGGAACCAGTTGAAAAAACGGATCAACAGCGAGGCGATTGACATCATGAAAGAGCGCCTGAATGGGTTTTGCGAGGAAGTAAAAGCCACCATACCCGGATGCACGTATGTTGCCGATGAAATACTTGTTCGCAGGGGAAATCCCGTGGAAAAGATCATTGCGTCGGCAGAAGAGCACAAGTGCGATATCATCGTGATCGGATCGCTTGGGGCCGGCGGCCTGACCGATGCCATACTGGGATCTACGGCCAGGCGCGTTCTGAGGCGCAGCAAGATCCCCGTTTTTGTGGTTCCCATTACAAACAAATAGCAGGCGGCGCTTTCTGCTTTTCAACCCTGCACAAAAGAGATTTGATCTGCACCGATCCGGTAACGGGGCACATCTTTTCATCATCAGTCAGCTGGTTGATGTTGACGCGTTTCCATCCGTCTGCAACGCCGTACCAGAAGCCATGCGGCGCGTGGACCACATCAGGATGGGTGTTTTCATCAAAAAACGTTTTGATCTCGACTGTACCCCGGGGAGATACCAGGTTCACCCACTCCCCGTTTTCAATCCCCAGCTTTGACGCGGTATCCGGGTGTATCCGGAGCTCGGGATCGGGGGCGCGCTTTTTTAGAGAAGCAATATTCCGGTGAGATGAATGGTAATACACCAGAAGCCTTCCTCCGGTGGTCAGAATCAGGGGATAGTCTTTCAGCAGATCCGGACTGGACAGGGGGCTTTCAGACGGTTCCCGGTATTCCGGCAGCGGAGGGATGCCAAGCCCCTTCAAATATTCGGCGCAAAGCTCCACCTTGCCCGAGGGCGTCCGGAAACCGCCTTTCGCCTCATATAGTTTGTATGCAACAGGGGTGGAATACCTCTCCATCTCTTTGAACTCACGCCACGTCACCCCTATGGATGCAAGGCGATAGTCCAGGATCGCCTCTATTGACTTCCAGTAGCTGTCCATGCCAATTTTAGCGGCCAGGTCGATCAGTATCTGTTTTTCATCCCGGCATTCCGGAACCGGATCGACCGCCATGGGCTGCGCCATAACGTGATTCTTCATAAGCAGGTCTTCAATGTCGTCACGCTCAGCCCAGTGCGCCGGCGGCAGGATAACATCGGCAAGGGCGGTGGTAGGCGTATGGAAATAGTCCACGGAAAAAAGGAAATCCAGCGATCTCAATGCATTGTAAACCCTTTTGGAATTCGGGTACGCACAAACGCTGTTATTGGCAAACAGGCCCACAGCACGCACGGGGTAAGGATTTCCTGTCTCAATGGCCGGCCAGACTTCCTGGGGCGGGGTTGGAATAGGTATAAACCGCAAAAGCGGAAATTTGTCGAGCCCCAGTTTTTTATTCGCCTGCTCTTCAGGCAAATTCGAAAACGCATCATAATCCGAACCGTAACAGCTTCTCTTGCGGGTCGGCGGCGAACACTGCAGATTGCCGCCGGGGACCGCCAGATTCCCCGTGATAGCGGATAGAATCGTCAAAGACCGGCACAGATCAAAAGCGTCGTTGTGTTGACAAACGCCCCCCATGCCTGGACCAATGGACGCCGGTGGCGATTTGGCGAACGCTTCCGCTGCCGCCTCGATGTCGACAGCAGGAATCCAGGTGATCATTGATGTTTTTTTCGGGGTAAATCCGGAGACGTGATCGGCCAGCTTGTCGAATCCAACGCACCAGTTTTCAACAAAGTTTTTGTCATAAATCCCTTTTTGAATGACCGTATTGATCATGCACAGAACCAGGGCTGTATCCGTTCCCGGACGAATCTGAAGCCAATGGTCGGCCTTTTTAGCCAGACGGGTCCGTTTAGGATCGACAACAATGAGCGCTGCCCCTTTCTGCAAACCGGTGTTGATATCATTCATATAAAGGCCTGGCCAGGATGCTTCCGGATTGTGCGCCCATAAAAGAATACAATTGCTGTTGGCATAATCCGGGTCCACCAGGGTGAAACCGCACGTGGCTGCACTGCCCATAACTATGGGGCCGCCGCTCATGTTGGAGGGCGCCATGAACGTGGGGGAACCGAAAAGAGCCAGAAAACGATTCAGGTAAGGGGCCATTCCCCGCGTTGTGCCGGAACCGAACACGACCGCTTCAGGTCCATATTTATTTTTTACTTTCAGAAGGTTTTCCGCTACCGTATCCAGTGCCGTATCCCAGGATGCCGCCTTAAAGCGATCGCTATCTTTCCCGCCGACCTTAATGAGCGGTTTCAAAATCCGTTCCGGGTGATATATGATCTCCATGCAGGCACCCCCCTTGGGGCATATATATCCCCGGCTGTGGGGATGGGTCTTGTCTCCCCTTATTCCGGTTACCTTTCCGCCCATAACATCCAGCAACACACCGCACCGCGAGTGGCATTCAAAGCAGATGGTCCTTACCCTTTTGACCGCCATGACTTTTCCCCTGATGAATTCAGTTATAGCAATCCACGCTTCCGGGCCATGGCGATCATCTGATCCATACTGCCGGCCGGAGGCACGCGTCGTTTTTCTTCGGGTTTGGGCATCAGTTTTACGGCACCGTCCGGACAGTCCGTAACACAAAGCCCGCAACCGATGCACCGATCGAGATTCACAACGGCAATACCGTCATCCGCCACCGCAATGGCAGCCATCTGGCACCTTTCCTCGCAGGCCTGGCAGCCCGTGCACTCCGCTTCCGCCACAACCGCATAGTGGTTGGAAAAAACGATCTCTGCAGGCTTGGGGTGCATGTTGAGCGCCCGAAGCACGCCGCAGCAGTCCCCGCAGCAGTTGCACATGCCCGCCGGATTTTGGGCGGTGGCCGGCTGGGTGACCAGGCCGGCATCCCTGGCATCGGCCAGGATCTTTTCGGCTTCCGCCACCGTGACCTGCCGCCCCATATCATGATCCAGGTAATACTGTCCCATAGACCCGAACATAAAGCATGCCTCCAGCGGCTTTCCGCAATGCTCCCCAACCAGGGATTTCTGTTTGCGGCAGATGCAGTCGGTCACAACGATCAGTTTTCGGCTTCTCAATATTTCGCAGGCATCATCAAAGGATGCCACCTGTTGCGTCACATCAACGGATGCGTTCACGGGGATAGTGCGGAGAAAATATTCCGCACCCCGGGCCATTGTCTTATCGAGCCCTTCTTTCATGTATTGTTCCGCCATTTCGGCGAATTCCGGGTCGAGCCGCTTGACCTGGAACTCATAGAGGCCGTGAATAAAGGGAATCGCCCCGTAGCGCGGCACCCCGCCCTTTGCCAGGCGAAACAGCAGGCCCCTTTTCGCCATCTCCTCGAGGCGACAGGCGGCCTCTTCCAGGGAAATTCCCATTCTTTCGGCCACCGGTTCCGGCTCTTCCACCATGGGAGAAAGGGCAAGAAACATTTTTGCGTCCTCTTTGGAAAACAGACGCTTTAACATCCGGATCTCAATACCGGAGTCGGTTGCCGGGAATCCAAGGGAATAGGTATCGAGCCGCTGCTGCAGCTCGCGGAATGGTTGGTCTGACATGGTTGCTCCTTTGGTGTATTGAATATGTGCCAAAAGGGACTGTCCGTTCTGGCGCCGGAGTGTTGCTGCGGGTTCATGGGCTGTATTGACACCGGCAACTTCCTTACGCCAGCGCTCCCCCGTCGCAGACGATGGCGGCGCCGGTGGTAAACGAAGCGGCATCGGATACCAGGTATAGAACCGCCCCCGCCATTTCGTCCGGTACGGCATGCCGGTTCATGGGAATTTGGCCGAGTGCGTAGTTATAGATATCTTTGTTTTCAATAATGGCCGCGGAAAACCGGGTTTCCGTAAGCCCCGGCAGAAGGGCATTGACGCGGATGTTGCTGGCGGCAAGCTCCTTGGCAAACGCCTTTGTCATGGAAATGACCGCGGCTTTGGTGATGGAATAGATTCCCTGGAATGGGGCGGGCCGGATACCGTTGATGGACGCCACGTTGACAATGGAACCGCCGCCGTTTTCCAACATGAGCGCCGCTGCATACTGGCTCATGAAAAAAGGGCCCTTGAGGTTGACTTCATAGGTTTTGTCCATGGCCCATTCCGGGG
This sequence comes from Desulfobacteraceae bacterium, assembly GCA_011389515.1. Lineage (GTDB taxonomy): Bacteria > Desulfobacterota > Desulfobacteria > Desulfobacterales > Desulfosalsimonadaceae > B1SED10-16. Next base: position 7,827 of record JAABUA010000028.1, on the reverse strand, counting down.
CCTCCATCAGCCCGCCGAAATAAGGGTTGGTGGCCGCGTTGTTGACCAGAATGTCCAGCTTCCCGTAGTCAGACCGGACTTTTTCGAAAAGCGCCTGGATCTGGTCCATGTATCCCATGTTGCAGGCAATGGCTTCGGCTTTTCCCCCCTTGTCGGTGATTTTCTTTTTAACGGCTTCAAGGGATTCGATTTTTCGGGCGACCAGGATGCAGGTCGCTCCGTAATCGGAAAGCGTAACGGCGATCGATTCGCCGATGCCCCTGCTGGCTCCTGTAACGAGTGCAATCTTGTTTTCCAGTGAAAAAGATACCATGTCATCCTCCGGATTTTTCATTACCCGGTGCCGATGGCACCGCGTTGACGTTTTGCTGATGCCGGAAAATCTCCAGCAGCAGCGGAATAAAGGTTTCTATGTCTTCCACAACGCAGACATCCGACTCATTAAACATGGCCGCCTGCGGGTCCTTGTTGATGGATACCACGAACTTCGCGCCGCGCATGCCAGCTACGTGCTGGGATGCCCCGGAAATCCCGCATGCGATGTATAGCGCCGGGGCCACGGTGGCGCCGGTCACCCCCACCTGCCGGCTGTAGGGAAGCCACCCCCGGTCGCAGACAATTCGGGTTCCTGCAACCGCTGATTTTGGAAAAATTTCCGCCAGACGATGAACCAAAGGCATGTTTTCCACATTTCCGATCCCCCTTCCGGCGGCGACAATCACCTTTGCTTCGACAATGCCGGCGGCATCGGCCGGTGCCTTTTGAATGCCCGATGGATGGATTTTGCCGGATACGGATTCGTATTCCTCCCGCGTTACGCGGCCCGGCGAAACGGGGCTGCCGCCTTCAGGCCGGAAAATCCCCGGCTGCACGGTCAACACCGTGGTTTCTGCACAGGAATCCATGTTTGCCTTCAATTTGCCGCCAAACACGTCCTTTTGAAAAAAAACCGTTCCCCCTTCAAAAAACAGGCCGTTTACCCCGGATATGCAGCCGGCTTTCAACAATGCCGCCAGGGCCGGCGCATACTCCTGCCCCTGGGAATTCTGCGGGGCGCATATATAGGAAAACCCTTTTCCAGCAAGTGTTTTCAAAATGAGCGCCAAATAGGCGTCAAACGAATAGGCGGCAAGCCCGCTGCAGAAAACCGCCCTCACGTCAAGGCCTGCCTGTATGGCGATTTCTTCGGCAATCTGCTCGATATCCTCTCCCAGAACAAGCACTTCAACCGTCCCGGGCCGCCCATTCTGCAACCGTTTTGCAAAAGCCGCCAGATCCATGGTTTCAGGCAGTATGCGCCCTTCTGCATGTGACGCGATAACGGCTATGTTGCATTTTTCTGTCATATTTATGATATAAACGCCTTTTCGCGCAGAATGGCAATCAACTGTTCCGCCTTCTCTGACGGGGAGCCGTTTAAATGCATTCCAGCACGATTCTTTTCCGGCATGACCATTTCCACCATTGCATCCGTCTCGCCGGATGCTTCTCCCTCCGGAGAAGCCGCCGCAATTATCTCTATTTCCTGCTTGTTTGCCCGTAAAAGATTGGACAGGGACGGATAGCGCGGCTCATTGATGCCTGTTTGAACCGCAAGCACGGCCGGCAGGTCGATGGTCATCATTTCCCGGCTGCCGCCTTCGATTTCCCTTTCCACATAAATATCCGGACAAACATCCGGCAAAACGGCACCGGATGAACTGCCCTGAACCGAAGGCAGGCGTGTTTGAATGACCTGGGTGGCGCATGGCAGTCCGAGAAAAGCCGCCACCATGGGACCCACCTGTGCGTTCATCATGTCCTCCGACATGGCGCCGGTCAAAATCAGGGAATAGCCTTTGCCATTAGCGTACCCAGCGATCCAGGCGGCCTTTGTCATCGGGCTGATATATCCGTCCACTGGCGTTTCAAGGTGGACGCCGCTGTCCGCCCCCATGCCCATTGCCCGCCGGAGAACATCCCTGGACCGGGCGGGGCCTATGGTCAGAACGTCAATGGAGACGTCGCCTTTGCCTTCCCTGATCCGGAGGGCCTCCTCCACGGCAAACTCGTCAAAGCGGTTCATCCGGAATTCGGACATCTCCCCGATGACAATCCGGCCGTTTTCAGACGCATGGAAAACCACATGGTCCGGATCGGGAACATATTTCACGCATACCAGTATCTTCATTTACCGCAGAATGATTCGAATTTGTATAGAACCGATCTCAACATTATCTTTCAGCCCAATGTCTCTGTTGGCATCATATTTCAAATCCTCGAAATACTCGAGTATGTCTGTTTGAAACAAGACGCCGCAAGGGTCTTGAACCGAAATCCGAATGCTGAGATGGGTTCTTGGCAGCCCGAAAATACGAACCAGGCTGTCCGCCGGTTGATGGCGGAATCGGAATGTTCGATTATATTTCATATTACGGATGGCAGCCGGCTGGTGTCAACAAAAAAAGAACGAACGTTCGATTTTTTATTGACTTGTATGGCCAATACCCGTTACACAATGGCATGGCACAAAACAATCACCCGTTCAAGAGGAGAACGAAACGGGCCGGAAAAGACCGCCTCAAAAAAACCGAAACTGTAGATAAAAAAGGAGCCGCCGTGGACTTCACAATTTCTGAAAAAATGCAGACCATTTTGTCAATGATCGATGAATTTGTCGTAAAGGAACTGATTCCCCTGGAAAAGGACTTTCTCGCCGGCAAGGAGGACCAGCTGCTTCCGGAACTGGAAAAGAAGCGAGAAATGGTCCGCAAGATGGAGCTGTGGGCTCCCCTGCACCCAAAGGAGTTCGGCGGCATGGGCCTCAGCCTTGTTGAAAGCGCATTGATATTTGAAGCGCTGGGGAGAAGCCCACTGGGTTTGTACACCTTTGGGTGCATGGCGCCGGATGCCGGCAATATCGAAATCCTGCACAAGTATGCCACCGAAGAGCAGCGGGAAAAATTCCTGATCCCGCTGGTAGACGCGAAAATCCGCAGCTGTTTTTCCATGACCGAGGTTGACATGCCCGGTTCCAACCCGGTCATGCTGGAAACCACGGCCGTAAAAGACGGCGACGACTACATCATAAACGGCCACAAATGGTACACCACCGCAGCGGACGGCTCCGCATTCGCCATTGTCATGGCCGTTACAAACCCGGAAGCCCCCCCGTACATGCAGGCCAGCATGATTATCGTTCCCACGGACGCCCCGGGCTTCAACCTGGTTCGCAACATTCCGGTGATGGGGCACACGGGTTCGGGATATTTCAGCCACGGGGAAATCCTCTACCAGAACTGCCGCGTACCGCAGAAAAATCTGCTGGGCCCCGAGGGGCACGGATTTATCATCGCCCAGGAACGCCTGGGCCCCGGTCGCATCCATCACTGCATGCGCTGGATCGGAATCTGCAACCGGGTTTTTGATCTCATGTGCGCCTACGCCCGGGACCGGACGATCGCACCGGACAGAAAACTGGCCTCGAAGCAGATCATCCAATCATGGATCGCGGAATGCGCCGCTGAAATACAGGCTGCACGACTCATGGTTCTGCATGCCGCATGGAAAATCGACAATTACGGCACCAAAGAAGCCAGAAAAGATATCTCCATGATAAAGTTCGTAGCGGCCAATACCATGCAGCGGGTCATCGACAGGGCGCTCCAGGTCCACGGAGGCCTTGGCATGACCGACGACACCATCATCGCATTTCTCTTCCGGCATGAACGGGCCGCCCGGATTTACGACGGTGCGGACGAGGTGCACAAGATTTCCCTGGCGAGACAGATTCTGAAAACCTATGAGAACAAGGTCGTCAGGTAATCGGAAAAGGACGGGGATGAATGGGCCGGGGGAAACGCTTCTACGGATGGTATATTGTTATTGCCTGCTTTCTGCTGTGCATGCTTTTCGCCGGCTCCGGCTTCTATTCGTTCAGCATCTTCATAAAGCCCATTGAGAACGATTTCGGGTGGTCCCGGGGGGCCATATCCTTTACCATGTCCATCTACCTGGTGGTAAGCGGACTCATGGCCCCGGCCATCGGCAGGCTCATCGGGCGATTCGGCCCCAGAAAAGTCATGATGGCCTGCGCTGCGGGCGCGGGCGCATGCTTCATGATGGTGAGCCTGACGTTCTCCCTGTGGTATTTTTACATGTCATACGCCTTCCTTGCCGTCATGGTTTCCGGCCTCGGGGTCGTTTCCGTAAGCAACCTCCTGGCCAGCTGGTTTTTCCGGCTGCGGGGAACGGCGACCGGGATTGCCATGGTGGGGATTTCCGCGGGCGGCCTGGTACTTGCACCAATGGTGGGAATCATCACCCTGCACTTCGGCTGGAAGACGTCTTTTGTTGTCATCGGCACGATGGTATGGCTGATCGCCCTGCCCGTTGTCTTTTTTGTGATCAAAGACAGGCCCGAAGAAATGGGCCTGCTCCCCGACGGCAGGGCACCGGAAAACAGCGGCACCCATGCTGCACAACCAGCCGGAACCTTAGCGGCACATGGGGGCATTCCCGCCGCCATGGCCTTTCGCAGCCGCGCCTTCTGGTGCATCTTCGCATCCTTTTTTCTTGCCGCTTTTGCCCAAATGGGCCTGCTGCAGCACCAGGTTCCCTTGCTCATGGATATCAAAGGGACAACCCAGGCAACGGCAGCCGCAGCCCTTGGATTGACAGCAGGCCTCGGCGGCCTGGGCAAGCTCTGCTTCGGCAGAATGGCAGACACATGGCCGTTCAGACATGTTATCCTTCTTTGCTTCGGATTCCAGGCCGTTGCGGTGATGATGCTGCTCCATATTGATATCCCCGTTGCCACGTGGATTTACACGATTGTCTTCGGGTTTTCAATGGGGGGCATCGTTGTTCTCATGCCCCTTGCAGTGGGGCGTTTCTGGGGGCTCATGTCCTTTGGGGTGCTTCTGGGGGTGATTTGGATTGCCTATTCCCTGGGCGGGGCCATGGGCACGTATGTCAACGGGCTGGCATATGATTATCTTGAAAACTACCGGCCTACCCTGTATTTTTTTGTCGTGGCCTATATCGTTTCCATCGGGAGCTTCTTTCTCGCAGGCGGGGAAAGAAGCGCTGCAGGCGAAAACCAACACGTACAATAGGATCAACAAAAGGAGCTGCAATATGTCTTTACTGAAAGTCGACACGGAAAAATGCAAACGAGACGGCATCTGCGCCGCAGTATGTCCTCCGCGGATCATTATGCAGAAATCCGACAACGATTATCCGGAAATGGTCCCGGAAGGAGAGGAAATCTGCATCCGGTGCGGCCACTGCGTCGCCGTATGCCCTCACGGCGCCATGAGCCATGAAAGCATGGCCTCGGACGACTGCCCTCCCATAAATAAAGAGTGGCTCCTGGGACCGGAGCAGACCGAGCATTTTCTCCGCAACCGAAGATCCACAAGGGTGTATAAAGACAGTCCGGTTGACCGGAACACCCTGATCCGCCTCGTTGAGATCGCAAGATATGCGCCTTCCGGGCACAACCTCCAGCCGGTTAAATGGAAGATCGTCTTTGACCGAAAGGATGTAACCCGTCTTTCCGGCCATGTCATCGACTGGATGCGCTCCCTTATCGAAGAAAAATCCCCCCTTGCGGAAATGATGCACTTAGACAGGGCGGTTTTGGGGTGGGAATACGGCATCGATCCCGTCAACCGCAATGCACCCCACCTGGTCATCGCCCATGGGCACAAAAGCGACCCAACGGCGCAGACAGCGGCGACCATCGCCCTGACCTATCTTGAACTGGCGACCACCGGCTTTGGACTGGGCGCCTGCTGGGCCGGATATTTTTCCGCCGCAGCCCTTTTCTGGCCCCCTTTGCAGGAAGCTTTGGCGCTGCCGGAAAAGCACACCTGCTGCGGGGCGCTCATGGTCGGCTACCCGAAGTTCAAATATCACCGGCTGCCCCTTCGAAAAGAACCCGAAATCAGATGGTTTTAAGCGATCCCCCTAACCAGCGGAAGACTGATCCAGATCCGTTTCATAAAAAGAACAGGGGAATCCGGTGATAGCTGCGCCGGATTCCCCTGTTCTTAAGTCATTCGCTTTTTGTAAACTGGGCCGTCTCTGTCGAGTCCGCCATCGCTCCGGTTGTGGCTTTGCCGCCGGTAATGGTGTTGGTCACCCGGTCAAAGTAGCCTGTTCCCACGAATGCCTGGTGGGTAATCGCACGATACCCTTCTTTTTCACCGTCGTCGAATTCTTTTTGTTGAAACCGGGAATATGCGAGCATCCCTTCATCCCGGTAGCTGCGCGCCAGGTTGAACATCCCCAGGTTCAGGGAATGAAATCCGGCCAGGGTGACAAACTGGAACTTGTATCCCATGGCCCCAAGCTCCCGCTGGAACTTCGCAATGGCGGCGTCATCCATGTACGCCTTCCAGTTGAAGGACGGGGAGCAGTTATAGCATAACAGCTTGTCCGGGTACTCGGACCGGATGCCCTCGGCGAATTTTTTGGCCTGGGAGAGATCGGGCACGGAGGTCTCGCACCAGATCATGTCCGCATACGGGGCATAGGCCCGCCCCCTGGCAATGGCGGATTCCACACCCGGCCTGATCCAGTGATACCCTTCTTCGGAACGCTCCTCGTTGATGATAAAGGGATGGTCCCGTTCATCGATGTCGCTGGTTAAGAGCTTTGCCGCATCCGCGTCCGTGCGGGCGATCAGAACGGTCGGAACCCCGCAGATATCCGCGGCCAGGCGGGTGGCGATCAGCTTGGTGATAAATTCACGGGTGGGCACCAAAACTTTCCCCCCCATGTGGCCGCACTTCTTGGCCGAAGCCAGCTGATCCTCGAAGTGAACCCCTGCGGCCCCGGCATCGATCATGTTCTTCATCAGTTCAAAAGCGTTCAGCGGCCCGCCGAAACCGGCCTCGGCATCGGCGACAATGGGCGCAAACCAGTACGGCCCCCCTTCCCGGCAGTCAAGGACCTGGATCTGGTCCGCCCGCTTGAACGCGTTATTGATCCGCCGGACCACGGAAGGCACGCTGGTAGACGGATACAGGCTCTGGTCCGGGTACATCTCCCCGGCCAGGTTGTTGTCGGCCGCGACCTGCCAGCCGCTTATGTAAATGGCCTTGAGGCCGGCCTCCACCTGCTGGACGGCCTGGTTGCCCGTCAATGCCCCCAGTGCGGGGATATATTCCTCCGTGTTCAGCAGCCGCCATAGCCGAAGCGCCCCTGCCATGGCATAGGAATACTCTACCTGAAGGGTACCCCGCAGATTGAGCACATCACTTGCCGTGTATGGCCGGACAATCCCTTTCCATCGGGGATCGGTTTTCCAGTTTTGCTCGAGTGCGGTAATTTCATCGTTGCTGATAAAATGACAGGAAAGCCTTTCTTCGAGTGTTGCCGCTTTTTCATCGATTGTCTTTGTCATGTGCATCTCCCACGGTTTAATGGCTTCCGGGCAATTACGGTATATATTCATACGCCCGAATCGTTAAATATTCCTCCAGCTCGGGATTGGCAATAATCTCTGTCAGCAGTTCGGCCGCTTTTTCATAATTACCGGAGGCAAAAGCGGTTTCTCCCGCATTGTTTTTTATCGTTTCAAGCTCCTGCTTTTTAATTTTCTCAAAAAGGCCCATGGTGATATCCCGGCCGTCTTCAAGCCTCCCATCCGGGTGATGAACCCACTGCCAAATCTGGGTGCGGGAAATCTCCGCCGTGGCGGCGTCCTCCATCAGATGGTTGATGGGTACGCAACCGGTCCCCGAAAGCCAGGAAGCCAGGTACTGCACGCCGACGCTCACGTTGTTGCGAAGCCCCTGTTCGGTTATGGTCCCCTTCGGCAGCTTCAAAAGATCCTTT
>JAABUA010000027.1 GCA_011389515.1 Desulfobacteraceae bacterium | reverse complement strand
GTTTTTCAACGGCAAAATCGGCAAGGTCGAGAAACTTGAAAAAGATGGCATCAAGGTCGGGTTTCCCGACGGCACGCCGGCGGTATGGGTGGAATCGCATACCTGGGAAAACAAACGCTATGCGCTAAATACGGAAACCAGTGAGATCGAGGAAAAAGTGATCGGCACATTCGCCCATTTCCCCCTGAAACTGGCATGGGCGATCACGATCCATAAAAGCCAGGGCCTGACCTTTGACAAGGCGGTTATCGATGTTTCCCAGGCCTTTGCCGCGGGGCAGGTCTATGTTGCCCTGTCCCGGCTCACCTCCCTTGAAGGGCTCGTCCTGACATCTTCCTTTCACCATAAGGATATGCCGCGGGAACCGGCTTTAGATGATTTCTCCCAGCGAAAACTTGCGCCCGATCACCTGGAGGCTGCGCTCCGGTCCGCATCCATCGCCTACCTGGACGAAACCGTGAAGAACGCATTTGATTTCAACGGTTTATCAATGGAAATCGATTTTCATCTGCGCTCCTACAGCCGGGATGCGGCCCACTCCAGAAAACAGACGCACCAGCAATGGGCAAAACAGCTCCAGGCGGACTTCCGGCCGGTAAAAACGGTGGGTGACAAATTTATGCGACAGCTCCAGCGTATTCTCGGGTCCGCACCGGATGAGAACGTGGCCTATCTTCAGGAGCGAATCGATGCGGCCAGGCAGTATTTTGAACCGGTGTTTGCCGGTTTTATCGAACGTACCGGCAAACACCGCGGTTTGCTTCAAAAAGAAAAAAAGGGGGTGAAGAAATATATCCGGGAAATCGGAGATCTTGAAGCGCTGTTTTATGGGCAGATGCAGAAAATCTATAAAGCAATGGCCCTGGTCAAGGCTTTCCAGGAAGACGCGGAATTGATGAAATCCGATCTGGAGCGTCCGCATCGAAACGTCCGGGGGGAAAAGAAGCCTGACCTTGCAGGCGCTGACGAATCACGCTCCGGGAAAAAAGCGTCCCGGAAAAAAAAGAAACCGGACAAAGCCGGCCCGAGCCCGAAAGACAAACCCGACACCCGCATACAGAGCCTGCAGATGTTCAACCAGGGCAGAACCATCGAAGAAATTGCAGCGGAAAGGTCGCTAACCGTGCGAACCGTTCAGGGGCATATGGCCCACTGGATTGCGCAGGGCGAGATCGAGATCGGCCAATTGGTGCCGGAAGACGCACTTGGCGAAATAACCCAGGCCTTTGTTCAACTGGACACCACCTATCTGAAACCCGTGTATGAATCGTTGTCCGGAAAATACGATTACGACCTGATTCAATTTACGGCTGCTTATCTCGGACGTTAACAGGGTTCCACCATGTCCGCATCAATCTCAACGGATATGGATTGCATGATGCTGGTGACGGCAAGGGCAAGCCGAAATTTTTTATCCTTGCGAAAAACAATCCCTTCGACGTCTTTCATGGGGCCCTTGATCACCCTGACCCGCTGGCCCACACTCACAAAATCCACGGGGTACAGCGCTTTTTCAGCGAACAGGGCCTGATGGACCTGTCGCAGCTCCTGCACCAGGGTAGCGCCGTCCTTTACCTCGATGATCCGGCCCACGTGATTTGATTTCAATGCGGCATGCCGGCCGGTTTCATCGCAGTTTACAAAGACATACCCGGAAAAAAGGGGGACAAGGCTGTAGCGGACCCGGTTTCTGCTGGCCTGCCGCTTCTTTACCAGGGGAAGGTAATAGGCGATGCCGCGACGAAACAGGAAATCCGCCAGGGCCTTTTCCCGGCGGCTTTTTACATGAAAGACATTCCATGTTTTGCCGGGATACGCGTCAGAAAGAAGATCTTCGGGAAAAATCGGTGCCGGGTTTTGATCGATTGCTATTGTCATGGGGCTGCTTTTACCAGAAAATCCATGGTTCGTCCAGAAAAGCCGATAAGAACCCTTGACAGTTCCGCCGGGCGAAAACTATATATTGGCAGAACAAAAAAATCCTTTTATATTTTAACTGAGATAAGTTTTGACGACTCCGTAAAAGTTCAATATCTGCGTTACGCGCGATCCCTCAGAACTTCACGTACGCTAAGTACGCTGCATTCTTCGGGATCGCGCAAGCCTTGATCTTGAACTTTTACGAAGTCGTCTGATTGAGACTTTTACGGGTGCATCAAGTTTTAGTCAATCACAACGGACCACACCACGGGAGACGCGGATGAACCATCCCAGTCATGAAAAATCAGAATACAAGAAAATCGCCATTATTGAAAATGCCATAGAAGCCCAGCTTGTTTCCTCGGTATTAAGCGAACGTGACATTCCCCACGAGATCTATTCTTATCAGGATACCGCCTTTGATGGATTGTACCAGGCGCAAAAAGGCTGGGGTAAAATCATGGCGCCGATCTCATTTGAAAAAGAAATACTGGAAATCGTTTCAGATTTACGAATCGAAACCCCTGCTCCGCCGGAGACGCCGGGGACGCCGGAATAAGGACATGCTTATTTTCCCAACAACAAAATGTAACCGATGGCTACGTTAAACGTTCCATATACAAGGCGTAGCAATTTTTCATACGCGAAGGCATACATATCGTATGTTGAGCGGATGAAAAATTGCTGCAACGCAGTAGATGGGACTTTTAACAACGCCATCAAAATTGATGGACTCGTAAAAATCTTTTTCCGATGGCAAAGAAAAAAGTTCAAGATCAAGGCGCGCGAATCTTGAGAAATTGAGCGTACTTGTCCGTACGTGAAATTTCTTAAGATGAAGCGCAACGCAGATATTGGACTTTTTGCGAAGCCATCACAATTGAAAGGGGGTTGACTATGCTAAACCCATCCGAATACTCAAAGGCTTTTGAAGAAGCGCTCACCATCGGAAGGCCGCCCAATATCACAACACTTTTCCCCAACTCGAGGGCGCTCATTGTCAGCGGCAAATACATCGACAAGGCCATGCTCACAAAAGGGAAGGCCATTGCAATGGCGGCAAACGGCCGCAGCTATTTCGTGATCCGCGGGGCGCTGATGGCCGCGCAGCGGGCCAACGCCGCCATCATCATCGAAATCGCGAAATCCGAGTCCGATTACTGCGCCATCAATTACTGGAACCTGGCGCGCTACGTGGACACACTCTGCAACGAGTTGGGCATCACCGTACCGGTTGCGGTTCATGCGGATCATTACGGCATCAAGAAACAAGAAGACATCGAAAGCGCCAAAACCGTAATCCCCTCCATCTTCGAGGCCGGCATCACCTCGACATCCATCGATGCCTCCCATATGCCCGATGCGGACAATCTTCTTGCCAGCATCGAATTATACAAATACGTTCCCGACTGGGCGGGGTTTGAAACGGAAGTCGGTGAAATAAAGGGGGCCAGCGGACTTTCCACGCCCGAAGAAGCGCTTTTTTTAGTGCAGGGGCTCAACGCGCACAACATCTTTCCGGACTGGATCGCGCTGAACAACGGTACCACGCACGGCATTGAAAGCGGTTCCGAAGGCATACAGATCGAACTCACCGCGCGCATTCATGAAGCGCTTTCTCCGTATAACGTGTCCGGCGCGCAGCATGGCACTTCCGGCAACTCTTCTGAAAAATTGACCCAGATACGGGAAAAAACACGCACCACCAAGGCAAACGTGGCGACAGCGCTGCAAATGCTGTCCTGGGGTCTCAAGGTCAATGATTATGGAAACGCACACCTGGATGAAAACGGGGAATTCATCAAGGTGAAGGACCAGGGCGTCACCGAAGCGGCATGGGAAAAACTCACGGCATACGCCAGGGAAAAAGGGCTCAAGAAGGGGGATTACAAAAAACTGAACCTGCCTTTTGAAACGTACCTCATGGGGCAGGACCGGAAAACCAGGGAGAGGATGTGCAAGCGGGTGGAAGACTTCGTCTACGACATGCTGGTGAACGTGTTTAATTGCAAGGACACCGCACCGATCGCCGTCAACGCAATCCTTGAGACCGGCACATTTGATCCCGGCCCCAGGGCTTCCCGCACTGAAAACCCGGACGAATGGACCCCGGAAAAAATCCGGGAAAAGGGTGATCGCATCGTGCGGGACAGGGGAGAGAAAGGCGACTTCGAAGACTAAATGAAACTCAAGAACTACTGCCCGTACTGCGCATGCGGGCTGATCGACAAATTCATGGAGGGGCGGACGCGCCGCTATTGCGTGTCATGTGCCGCCCCTGTTTATGAAAATCCGGTTCCGGCTTCCTGTCTGGTAACGGTTGACCCAAACGATCGGATTCTTCTGGTCAAACGAAGCGTTGCGCCGAAAAAAGGGTGGTGGTGCCTTCCGGGCGGGTTTATCGAACTGGGGGAAACACCCGAAGAGGCCGGGCTGCGGGAACTCAAGGAAGAAACCGGCATAGACGGCCGGATCGATATGCTGCTGGGCGTGACAACCCATTCGGGAAAAATATATGATACCATCCTGATGGCCGGTTTTCTGGTGCGCCGGTATAGCGGAACCCCCGTCGCGGGCGACGATGCCGACGAGGTAAAATGGTTCGAAAGGGATGCAATGCCGGAAATCGCTTTTTCAAGTCATAAAAGCTTCATCAACATCTATTACAGCGCCTATGCAAATGGTTGATTCCCGCTTGCCTACTCCGGCCGCGTTTGCTGCCTACTCCGGCCGCGTTTGCTGCCTACTCCGGCCGCGTTTGCTGCCTACTCCGGCCGCGTTTGCTGCCTACTCCGGCCGCGTTTCCCATTGCCAGCGAAGATTCTGGGCCCTCGCCGCAAGCTCCTTTTTGAAATCATCGGGAACCAGGTAGACGATGACAGCGGCGGCATTGTTTATTGCGGGAGCCATCCTTGATTGGGCCACGATAGCGGCCCCGCCGGAAGGCAAAAATGTCAGTGCCAGGAAATGAAGCACGGATATGACGATGATCGCCTTGACCGCGCCTATCACAGCGCCCAGCAGGCGATCCACGACCCCTAAAAGCACAAGCTTCATGAGGCTTCTCAAAAGGGTGCCCACCAGAATAACGCTGATGGCAACCATGCAGAAAAGAACGAGAAATGCGGTTATGTTTCTTATATAATCGGTCTGGATGAAAACGGAAAAAACCCCTGCAAACGCTTCATAATAGAGGTACGCAAAATAAAAACCGCCCAAAAGCGCTGCAATCGAGGTGAGTTCCCGGATACTGCCCCGGATAATCCCGATTATCAGAAAATAAACCAGGATTACCACAACAATCATATCAAATGGATTCATGCGTCCCCTCCCGAGTTGCGGCCGATAATTATTGACAAAATTCCGGCAGGGCTTATAGTTTGTCACCATGAAAAATATCATAATATGTATCAACTGGTTAAATATACGTCAACAATTTATGATTCACAATTAAACGATCACTGATACGAACATATGACAAAATACAAGGAACATACCCAAACGGAGATGGCGTTTTCCAACCCCGCACTGGTGAAAACGCTTTTCGGCGCCCATAACGATAACCTGCATCGCATCGCCGCGGCCACGGACACAAAAATCCATGCCAGGGGAAACTGCGTTATCATTGAAGGGGACAATATCGCCTCCGAGCTTGCCGAAAATATTTTAAACCAGCTTTACAGCCTTATAAAGGAAGGGTACCCGGTATACCCCAACGACGTCGATTACGCGGCCAACGTGTTGAGCCGCGACCACCGGACCCGTCTCAAAGATATTTTTCTCGACACAATCTACATCAAGGCCGACAAGCAGACGGTGGCCCCGAAAAGCCCCATGCAGAAAGCCTACATCGATGCCATCCGGAAATTCGACATTGTATTCGGGATCGGGCCGGCGGGAACCGGCAAAACCTACCTGGCCATGGCCATGGCCGTGGCCGAACTGACCAAGAAACGGGTAAACCGGATCATCCTCACACGGCCAGCCGTCGAGGCGGGTGAAGCGTTGGGGTTTCTTCCCGGCGATCTGGCCGAAAAAGTGAATCCCTATCTGCGCCCCCTTTATGACGCGTTAAACGACATGATCAAAATCGAAAAAGCCTCGGCAATGATGGAGCACGGCATCATTGAAGTTGCGCCCCTGGCGTTCATGCGCGGAAGGACGCTCAACGACTCTTTCGTCATCTTAGACGAGGCACAGAATTCGACCAGCGAACAAATGAAAATGTTTTTGACCCGGATCGGATACAATTCCAAGGCAGTCATCACAGGGGACATCACGCAAAGCGACCTGCCGGCCGGCAGGGCCTCCGGACTCGCTGAAGCAAGGGACCTTCTCAAGGATATCGCGGATATTGCCTTTGTCCATTTTACGAAAAAAGACGTTGTGCGGCACAAGCTGGTGCAAAAAATCATCGATGCCTACGAGCGTAAGGAGCAGCGGGAAAAAGAGGGTTGATTTTATACTTGCGTAGAATGTCTTCTGCTGATAAGTCATGGCGATGCAATTACGCCGGAAGCAAGTGCGTAAAATTCGCTATTGCATGTATGTGAGCCGAATATGAACATGAAACTTGCAGATATTCATCTGCACAAACGCAATACCGCCAGGGGAGCCGCCCTTGGAATCCTTCTGGTGGTAACCATCCTGACCACGCTCACGTTCTACCCCAACCTGGTTATCACGCCTCCCGCCTATCGTGTCGGCGATATTGTCGTTGAAAACATCAAGGCGCCAAGGGATTTTTTTGTTGAAGACGATGTCGCCACCGCAGAAAAAAAAGGGCAGGCACGAAACCAGGTTCAAACCGTATATGATTACAACCCGGACATTGCCCCGCAGCTGACCCGGCAGGTGCAACGGGCATTTGCCATACCCCTTGCCGCCATTGAACAGTCGATTGCTGCGGAAAACCTCCAGATGGCGGCAGACGACGCTCACCCCGCGCCACTGGCGGATCAAAGCAGCGACAGCGTCAATCTGCACGCACGTCTTGCCGATCTCAAGGAGGAATTCGAAGCCTCACTGGGCCTCACCCTGAGCGACGGCGCGTACGCCATCCTGAACAAGGAATCTTTTTCCCCTGAAATTTCAGGTCTCATCAACGAAATACTGACCAAGGTCATGAACAGCGGCGTGGTGTCCAACAAGGAGATGCTGCTGCGCGATCAGGATCGGGGCATTGTTTTGAAAACCATCGGTTCCGGCGATGAGATCGTCGTATGGAACTTGCGGCAGTTCTACGGCATAGACCAGGCAAAAACCATGGTACGGGTTACCGGGGATCCGCTTTTACGGGGCTTGGACTACAACCTGGTCAACCTGATCGTCGATATCACCCAGCGCATGATTCAGCCCAATATCACCCTGAACCGCACGCTGACGGAAAACCGGAAACAGGCCGCGGAAAACAACATCAAGCCGATTCTCTATCAGATCAAAAAAGGCGAGATGATCCTGCGTGAAGGCCAGCGGGTAACCGAAACGGACATGCTCAAGTTAAACGCCCTGACCCATCATGCCAATAACAATGAAATCATAGGAAAAAGCATTGGCACGGCGCTGATCATCTTCTGGCTGCTGGTCATCACCTACTTTATCACCCTCCGCTACCGCTTTGAACTGCAGGCGCGCCACAACCGGAACCTCATCTTCATGGGGTGCGTGCTCATCCTCTTTTTTGTTATTACGCAGATGTCTGTTTCACTGGCAATATCCTTCTCGGAAAACGTCTCTTTGGGGCTCAAAACCGAATCCATGTTCTACGGCATACCCCTTGCCGCCGCAGCAATGACCATATGCCAGTTTACCGGATTTTCCGTGGCCTTTCCCTTTGCGATCGTGGTGGCGCTCCTTGCGGGGCTTTTGTTTGAAAACAGCTATATCTATTGCATTTACTTTCTGGCAAGCGGCATCGTTGGCGCCTACTGGATAAGAAACGCCAAGCACCGCAAGGATTTCATCGTAACCGGAGCCAAGCTGGGGGCGCTCAACATGGTACTTGCGACCTCCCTCAGTATATATCTCGGGGATTTTTCCGCCCTCAGGCTGTCGTGGGATGCGGCCTTTGCATTCCTGGGCGGCATCAGCGCCGGCATTCTGACCATCGGCATCTCTCCGCTGGTTGAAATGGCTTTCGGATATACAACCGACTCGACGCTTGGCGAAAGGGCCAACCTTGACCAGCCGCTTATGCGCCGGCTCATGCTTGAAGCGCCGGGAACGTATCATCACAGCGTAATCGTCGGCTCCCTGGTGGAAGCAGCCGCGTCCGAGGTAGGCGCCAATCCGCTTCTGGCAAAAGTGTGCGGGTATTACCATGACATCGGCAAGCTCAAAAATCCGCAGCATTTCATAGAAAACCAGAAAAACGGCAAAAACATCCATAACAAGCTTGCCCCTTCCATGTCGTGCCTGATACTGATTTCCCACATTAAAAACGGCGTGGAACTTGCCCGTGCAAACCGCCTGGAACCAGAGATTATCGACGCCATCAAACAGCATCACGGCACAAGCACCATCAGCTTTTTTTACGAAAAAGCGAAAAAGCAGAAAAAAGACCAGCCAATCAATATCGATCATTTCCGGTATCCGGGACCCAAGCCCCAGACAAAGGAAATGGCGCTGATCATGCTGGCCGACCAGGTGGAAGCCGCATCGCGTACGCTGGAAAATCCCTCCCATTCAAGGCTCCAGGGGCTCGTCCAGTTTCTTATCAATAAGGTGTTTTCAGACAACCAGCTTGATGAATGCCCCCTCACGCTGAAAGATCTCCATATCATCGCGCGGACGTTCGTCAAGATCCTGACCGGTATCCATCATCATCGGGTGGAATATCCCGACAAACCGCAAACCGGCCAGAAAAGGGAGGAAAATGGCAGTCCTGATAACAGACGAGCAGAATCTGAAAAAAATACCGACGGATCAAATAAGGAAAACGGCACAGGCAGCCTTAAACGACTTGGGCAGTCCTGACGGGGAGCTCTCCATCCTGATTACGGATGACAAAACCATCGCAGAAATAAACGAAGCGTATTTCCAGCGACCATGGCCGACCAACGTCATTTCCTTTTCAATGATGGAAGGCCGGTTCGCCGATGTCAACCCGGAGGCGAAAATGCTTGGAGACATCATTATTTCCATGGAAACGACCATACGAGAGGCCGGGGAGGCCATGATACCGGTTGAGGAACGTTTTGCCCAGCTCCTGGTTCACGGCCTTCTGCATATTTTCGGATATGATCACGAATCCCCCGAAGCGGATGCCCGCGGGATGGAGCAAAAGAGCGAAGCGCTGATGGAACTGCTCAAAAAGGAGCGCCTGGTGGGACAGGAGAACCCGGTATAACGTCACAAAGCAAGGAGGCAACGGCAATTATGGCGGAGTTGGCTGTAAATGTGGACCATATTGCGACCATTCGGCAGGCACGGGGGGGTGTTTACCCGGACCCGGTACACGCCGCGGTTTTAGCCGAACTGGGCGGAGCGGACGGGATTGTTGTTCACCTCCGGGAAGACCGGCGGCACATTCAGGACAGGGACGTGCGCCTGCTGCGGGAAACCGTTCTGTCCCGACTGATCCTGGAAATGGCCGCAACAGACGAAATGATCCGTATCGCCTGCGAGATCAAACCGGACCTGGTTACATTGGTCCCGGAAAAACGCAGTGAGGTTACCACCGAGGGGGGGCTGGACGTCAAGGCCGATGCCGGGCATGTAAAAAACGCCGTGGACCGGCTGCATGATGGCGGGCTTGAGGTGAGCATATTTATTGACCCTGACAATTCCCAGATCGAGGCTGCGGCCACTGCCGGCGCGGAAATGGTCGAGATCCATACCGGCGCATTTTGCGATGCGAAAACAAAATCGGTAAGAGAACGATTTTTTTCAGAAATCGTGGATGCCGCAAGGCTTGCCCGAAACCTTGATCTGAAGGTAAATGCCGGCCACGGTCTTTGCTACAATACGATCAAACGGTTTTCCGGCACCGGCATCATAGACGAATTTTCCATCGGCCACAGCATCGTGGCCAGGGCCGCGCTGGTGGGCATGAAGACGGCGGTGGCGGAAATGCGGGAATTGGTTCAACGATGCGGATAAAAACGCGGACAAGCAGCAACCGGAGGTAGGACCATGTACATATTGACAGCCGACGAAATGCGGCGCATGGACGAAATGACCATCGAAAATTTCGGACTGCCCGGCCGTGTATTGATGGAAAATGCCGGCCGCGGTGCCGCGCGCATCCTGCTGGAAAATTTTCCGGATATGTATGCCGGGGACGTAACCGTTGTCGCCGGGCGCGGTAACAACGGGGGGGACGGTTTTGTGATCGCCCGCTATCTCGCCCAGGCCGGCGTCAATGTCACGGTATACCTGCTGGCCGAACGCCGGCGGGTGCGGGGAGATGCCCTTGCCAACCTGGAAATGCTGTCATCTCTGGATATAGAAGTGATCGAAGTGACGGATGAAGCCGCGTTTGTCCGCCACAAGACGGATATGGGGAAAAACCGCCTTTGGGTGGATGCCATACTGGGAACCGGACTTGAAGATGAAGTGAAGGGATATTTCAAGTCCGTCATCAACTACATGAATAATCATCCGGCCCCGGTATTCGCAGTAGACATACCCTCCGGGCTCAGTTCCGAGACCGGCAATCCTTGTGGCATCAGCATCCGGGCAGATGTAACCGCAACGTTCGCTTTTGCCAAGGTCGGACACGTGCTGATGCCCGGCGCGTCATATACCGGCCGCCTGCATATTATCGATATCGGCATTCCCCCTTACGTGGTGGAACATGTTTCTCCCCGACAGCACCTGTCACGGCTTGGAGAAGTTCGGGCATCCATGAGATCCAGGCCGGCCCATAGCCATAAAGGCACTACCGGGCATCTGCTGGTCGTGGCTGGGTCTCCCGGCAAAACGGGAGCGGCGGTCATGACCGCGATGTCGGCCATGCGATGCGGCGCAGGGCTTGTAACGGTCGGGGTTCCGGAAAGCATCAACGCTATTGTTGAATCCCAGGCCTGTGAAGCCATGACCCACTGTTTCGATGACAACGGCTCCGGCATCCTGACCCATGCGCTATTACATGACATCCTGTCGCTTCTTGAAAACAAACGCTGCCTGGCGCTGGGTCCGGGAATCGGGATGGCCAATAAAACGAAAAAGCTTGTGGAAAATCTTGTAAAAAAAAGCCCCGTTCCCGTCGTCCTGGATGCGGACGGTCTCAACTGCATTGCGGACAATGCGGCAAAAATTTTAAAAAGCAAAAAATCGGATGTCATCCTCACGCCGCACCCGGGCGAAATGGCGAGACTGATGGGCCGGACCGCCGAGGACATCCAGAACGACCGAATCGGGTCGGCACGCACTTTCGCGGAATCCCACGGAGTATACGTTGTCCTCAAGGGGGCCAGGACCGTCATGGCCATACCCGACGGACGGATTCACGTCAATCCCACCGGCAACCCGGGAATGGCCTCCGGTGGAATGGGGGACGTTCTCACGGGAATGATCGCGGGACTTATCACCCAGAATTACGACATCCGGGCCGCACTGCGAATTGCCGTATACGTCCACGGCGCTGCGGCGGATCTCCTGCAGCAGAAGCGGGCCTACTACGGATACCTTGCCACCGATGTCATGCATATGATCCCGGATACCATCAAATTGATCATCGATGATTCCCTTGGCAATCCACCAGCGGCCCATACGCCGGTCTTGTAGGTCCTCATGCCGGAAAAAATCTGCATAACAAGCGCATCCGCCGATGAAACCATGGCATTGGGGCGAAAACTCGGTGAAATAATTGACACACCTCTTTTCATTGCCCTGACCGGGGATCTGGGCAGCGGGAAAACGGTTCTGGTACAAGGGATTGCAGAGGGACTCGGAGTCCCGCCGACATACCCTGTAACCAGCCCCACATTTACGCTCATAAATGAATATGAAGGCAGATTCCGGCTTTTCCACGTTGATCTGTACCGGCTGTCCGGTCCGGTTGACGCCGAAGACCTGGGCCTTTACGATATTCTTTCCGGGAAAAGCGTCACAGCGATCGAATGGGCGGAACGACTCGGAAAGGAGGACTTTTCCCCCGACCTGTCCATCGATATCCAGTCATCGGGAGAAAACGAACGGATGGTATCCCTATTTTTTTATGGACCCGAAACCGCAAGTCTGGTAGAGGGCATAAAACGATTTTCACAACAATAACAAACCCCGTGACAGGCTGGGGGACAAACACAGGATCGACGTATGGCGCTTATCGTGCAAAAATTCGGAGGAACTTCGGTCGGTGATCTGGAACGGATCCGCAACGTTGCCGGACGGGTGGCCAGAACCTTTGACGAAGGAAACGACGTGGTGGTCATTTTATCCGCCATGAGCGGCGAGACAGACAGGCTCCTTTGCATGGCGGAAAAAATCACCGAATTTCCCGACAAGCGGGAAATCGACGTGCTGGTCTCAACAGGGGAGCAAGTCACGGTATCCCTTCTTTCCATCACCCTGCAGTCAATGGGCTATAAAGCACGGTCGATGCTGGGATTCCAGGCTGAAATTCTTACCGACAGCAAGTTCACCAAGGCACGCATACTCGATATAAAGGCATCCCGAATAAAAGGGTTTCTGGCCGAAAAAAACATCGTGATCGTCGCCGGCTTCCAGGGGATCGATGCAAAAGGGGATATTACCACGCTGGGGCGCGGGGGTTCGGACACCTCCGCCGTGGCCATAGCGGCTTCCCTCAGGGCAGACCGTTGTGATATATTCACCGATGTGGACGGCATTTACACGGCGGATCCCAATATCTGTTCCAAAGCGAGAAAACTCAAGCGAATCAGCTACGATGAAATGCTCGAAATGGCGAGCCTCGGGGCCAAGGTCCTCCAGATTCGCTCCGTCGAGTTTGCAAAAAAATACGATGTGCCTGTTCAGGTCAGGTCATCCTTTAGCGAGGAGGAAGGTACCATGGTCGTCTATGAAGATGCCAACATGGAAAAAGTCGTGGTAGCCGGCGTCACACACAACAAGAACGAAGCCAGAATCACCCTGAGCAAGGTGCCGGATCGGCCCGGCATTGCCATGCAGATACTTGAGCCCATTGCCGAAGCCGGTATCGGGGTGGACATGATCATTCAGAACACGCGGGCCGGAAACATGACGGATCTCACCTTTACGGTTCCCAAGAGCGACTTTGAGGCCGCCATGGCAATAGAAAGAAAAATTGCCGAAAAGATCGGTGCTGCGGAAGTGGTGGGGGACAAAAACATCGCAAAGGTTTCTGTTGTGGGCGTGGGCATGAGAAGCCATTCGGGCGTTGCATCAAAGATGTTCTCCGCTCTGGCCGCTGAAAATATAAACATCCTCATGATCTCAACATCAGAAATCCGCATCTCATGCGTTATCGAGGAAAAGTATACCGAGCTGGCCGTGCGCACCCTGCATACGGCTTTCAACCTGGACGAGCCGGTCTAAACGGGTTGCCGGGCCATGAAAAAATTTAACAGGAACCAGGTGATTTTCACCCTCATCGTTGCCGTGATCATCATCTCGTTTATTCTGCAACGATCGCTCCGGGGGTTTTAGCCGGCTAAGACCCCCTCGATTTCCGAAACCACCATTTCCGCAGCGATTTCCGGTTCTTCGGCATCCCGTATCGGGCGGCCAACCACCAGGTAGTCGGCGCCGTTTTCAATGGCCGCCGCCGGCGTTACCACCCGCTTCTGGTCATCTTTTTCCCCAAGAGACCACGCCGGCCGGATTCCCGGCACCATGGTCACAAAGTCAGGCCCGAAGCGCTCCTTAATCATTTTCACTTCCCTGCCCGAGCATACAACCCCGGCACAGCCGGCCGCTTTTGCCGATTTTGCCCGAAGAACAACGAGATCGGCGATATTTTCAGCATACCGGCTTTCAAAACCCGAATTCCAGATATCTTCAGCTGACACGGAGGTCAGCACCGTCACGCCCAAAACGGATACCTTCCCCCCGGCCCCTTCTACCGCAGCCTCGAGCATATGCGTGCTTTCTCCGCAATGAACCGTGGTGAAGTCCACTTTCCAACCGGCGATCTGCATCATCGCCCGTCGCACGGTTTCCGGGATGTCATGGAGTTTCAAATCCAGAAATATCTTTGCATCGCTTTCGTTACGAATGGTTTGGAGGATACGATTGCCCCCCCTTACGAAAAGTTCAAGACCCACCTTGAACATTCCCACGTGTTCACAAAGCATGCGGACATAACGGGATGCCTGCTCCACGGTGGGCATATCCAGTGGGAACACGATATATTCCTTTGCGTTGCGCATGTGCGTATCCTCCTTGTTTTTATACACGACAGCAAAACACCTGCGTGCAGTTGATGCAAATATACCCCAATCGCGACAGGCGGTAAAATATTTTATGACGGCTTCGTAAAAAACCCAATATCTGCGTTACGAGCAATTTTTGAAGAATCTCACGTACGGATAAGTACGCTCAATTCCTCAAAAATGGCTCGCGCCTTGATCTTGAGCTTTTTACAAAGCCGTCTGAAACTACTTTTTACGGGTTCATCAAAATTGACAACTTCGGAAAAAAAAATAAACCCCTGTGAATCTGCTTGTTGAGATTTGGTTTCTTCGAAATCGAAATCGTTATCGGAATCGATTTTTTCAAATCCATACACCACGGCGTTTTCCTTATATAAATGATCAATTTCAAACGGTTGGTGCCGGGTGTTGCCCGCAGCAACAATTTTAAGAGGAGTTATAGGAAGCCACGGAATATCGGGTTTTATCGGGCACAAATACGCCCATTTCAGTGAACCGTAAAAAAGAAGTTGAAACATACCGCCTTATAATGTTACAAGCCCTGTACATTTATAACATAAACAGGTACATATCCGGACAAACCATCATGCGCGAGTCAAACAGTGCTTCAAATCATCTGCAGGAGCTTCTCCGAAAGCTTCCCGCTGTCGATACCCTGCTGGCGCAGATAATTGAAGATCCCGATCTTAAAGATGTTCCCCGCGCCGTGATCATCGATTCGATCCGCAAATCCATTGAAGAGCTGCGGGAAGCCATCCGCAGAGACCCTGCCGGTTTTGCCGGGTCCGATCTGGCTGACACAGCCGTTCAGGCACGGGTACGCAACAAGGTAAAAGCGGCCATGTCTGAAAATCTCGTTCGCCTGGTCAACGCCACCGGCGTGGTGGTGCATACCAACCTGGGTCGTTCCCTTCTGGCGGAGGATGCTGTCCGGCACATGATCGAGGCGGCCGAACGGTATTCCAACCTGGAATTCGATCTTTCCACCGGCAGGCGCGGCTCGCGGTACACCGTTGTTGAAGATATTTTGTGCGAAATAAGCGGTGCCGAGGCGGGCATGGTGGTCAATAACAATGCCGCAGCCGTGCTTCTGGCCTTAGACACCCTTGCCAAGGACAGGGAGGTCATCGTATCCAGGGGGGAACTGGTGGAAATCGGCGGCTCTTTTCGAATCCCGGATATCATGGCCAAAAGCGGCGGAATATTAAAAGAAGTCGGCACCACCAATCGCACCCATTTGCATGATTACGAACGGGCCATAAATGAAAAAACCGGACTTCTGCTCAAGGTGCATGCAAGCAATTTTGCCATCGTCGGTTTCACCGCAAGCGTATCCCTCAGAGAAATGGTGGCGCTGGGCGCGAAGCGCGGTCTGCCGGTCATGGAAGATCTGGGTTCCGGCACATTCGTCGATTTTAAAAAATACGGGCTGATGAAAGAACCCACGGTTCAGGAATCCATCGCAGCAGGTGTCGACGTGGTCACTTTCAGCGGAGACAAACTGCTGGGCGGCCCCCAGGGAGGCATCCTGGCCGGCACTAGAAGCGTCATGGAAAAAATTAAAAAAAATCCTTTAACCCGCGCCCTGCGCATCGACAAGATGACCCTGGCCGCGCTTGAAACAACGCTCCGGTTTTACCGTGACGAAGCCAGGGCTGTCAGCGTCATCCCTACCCTTTCCATGCTCACATGCCCGCTTTCCCATATACGGGAAAAAGCCGAAGCATTGCACAGGCAGCTCGGTATGATCAATACCGCCAGACTTTCATCCGGACTTGCGGATTCCGTGTCAAAAGCAGGCGGCGGATCATTTCCCCTGCTTGAAATACCAACCATATGCGTAACCATCCGGATTGACGGAATATCGGCCGCAAAAATCGACCGATTGCTTAGAAATGCCGAAATACCAGTGATCGGGAGGATCGAGGAAGATGCTTTTATCATGGACGTGCGCACCGTCATGGCCGATGAAATTGAAATCATCTGCAACGCCGTCCGCCAGCTGCTTGACTGATGCTAAAATTTTACGCGCTTGACAAAAAAATGATAGTATTCAATTTATATATATTTTCCGGATGAATTGCTTACATGCTTACAAAGGTTTTACATAATGACGGATCATAAGAAGAACACATTGCCGGGGAAAGGGGCAAAGGGGCATCTCCTCCTTTCTGAAGCCGACGGCCGGCTGAAAACGGTTTCCATCCAGGATGCGGCAGCTTTACCTGCGGCGGAAAAATCATCCGATATCCCTGTTTCCGATGAAGCGCGGTTTCTGGAACATATCATGGGACTGGCGGCCGATATGGCCGCTTTCGGCGTGATGAGCGTCCGTATCGATGGGTATGGTGCGGTTCCCCCTCCGGACAAATCCGTTGCGAGCATCGCGGGGATTATCGGTAAAATCTGTGAAAACGCCAAAGGCGCATGGTTGAAAACCGGGAAAGATCTTTTCGGGTGTTATCTGCCGGATGCGGACGAAAAAAAATGCCGCGATGCGGCAAATGAAATGTGCCGCCAGATATCCGGTGAGACAAGTGAAACCGTAAGCATCGGCATTGCCCTGTATCCCGAGATTTCCTTCAGGAAAAAAGATATCTCCGAAAATGCAAAAAAAGCGCTCGTCCATGCGGACTTTTTCGGGCCCGGAAGCATTGTACGTTTTGACGCTGTCAGCCTGAACATCAGCGGGGATTCCTTTTACCAGGCCGGCAAAATCGATGACGCAATGGCGGAATACGAACGCGCGCTCGCACTGGACCCGGAAAATGTCAACGTGCATAACAGCATCGGCGTATGCCACGGCGACAGAAAAGATCTGGACAAGGCCCTGGCGTCTTTCAACAGGGCGATCGAACTGGACCCGGAAGATGTTTTTGCCATTTACAATGCAGGCTACATTTACATGCAGAAAGAGGAATACCAAACCGCGCTCGACTATTTCCAACGCGCCGTGAAAATGGATGACAATGTTTTTGAACTGCTGTTCCAGACGGGACGCGCACTTTATGAACTCGGACGCCCCGGTGAAGCCCTTTCATACATTCATGACGCCATATCCAAAAATGATGCCCCCGGGCCCGTTGTCTATCGTACCATTGGTGACTGCAGCCTCGCCACAGAGCGCATGGACGACGCCATAAAAGCCTATAATACCGCCTTGAAACTGCGTCCGGACGACGCCCATTCCCTTTCCGCACTGGCTTTCTGTTATGAAAGCGAAAACAGCAACCCGGAAATCGCCCTGGTATTCGGCGAGAATGCCGTGGAAATCGAGCCGAAAAACGGATTGTTTCATCATCGACTGGCCTTGATGTATTTCAGCCGCAACCGGCTCGAAGAGGCGCTCATTCACTTTGAAGCCGCCGTTGAATGCGGCCATGACGAATCTGTCCGCTACATGGAAAACACAAGGGAAATGATCGCCGACAATACAAAACAGGAAAATATCGCGGGTTCCTGAGGGTTGCCGCCCGTCTCGATGATCACGGTTTTTGCATTGCCGTGGATCGTGCTTATTATCTTTACAATTTGCCCACTATAGGGTAAATTTATATGTTTGTGGTTATCTTTTTTCGTGTGGTTTTCCTGGCCGTGAGAACGTTTGGATTTTACAGCCGGTTTGCCTCACGGGATCTGTTGCATATTGTTTTTCGCAAAGCAAAAAGGAGGGGAAACCCCATGCCCATATATGAATATTTCTGCGATACCTGTGACAAAAAATTCGAAATGCTTGTCATGGGGAAAGAAACGCCCGAATGCCCGGACTGCGGAACAGAAAACATAAAACGTCTCATGTCCGCGTGCGGGTTTATCAGCAAGGGGAGCGGCGGTGAGACCGTCAGCGCATCCGCCGGCGCCTCGTCTTGCGGCACCTGTTCATCCACCAACTGTTCCAGCTGCGGCGTATGAAGTCTTCCCTCACCATCGGCACCCGCGGAAGCAAGCTGGCTCTCTGGCAGGCCGAATGGGTAAAAAGCGAACTGGTGCGGCACCATTCCGGCCTCAGCGTGGCAATCGAGGTAATCAAGACGACCGGGGACAAAATTCTGGATGTACCCCTTGCCAAGGTCGGCGGCAAAGGTCTGTTTGTAAAGGAAATCGAGGAGGCACTGATAGAAGGCCGCATTGACCTGGCCGTTCACAGCATGAAGGACATGCCCGGTGAAATGCCTGAAGGCCTTTGGATTTCATCCATCCCGCTGCGCGAAACCCCCTACGACGTTCTGATCACGAAAAACGGCTGCCCGGTCGAAGACCTCCGAAACGGCGCCGTAATCGGTACCAGCAGCCTTCGCAGGGCTTCTCAGCTGCTGCACTTCCGGCCGGATTTTCAAATTACGGGCCTGCGCGGCAACCTGGATACCCGGATCAAAAAACTGGAATCGGAAAACCTCGACGCCATCATCCTTGCGGCCGCCGGCATGAAACGGCTCGGCATGGCAGCCAGGGTCACCCAGGAAATCGCACCCGATATCATCCTTCCGGCAGTGGGACAAGGGGCGCTTTGCATTGAAACAAGGCGCACGGACAACCCCGTCAATGAAATGGTTTCCACCCTTCACCACGAAGATTCAGCGCGCGCAGTGCTGTGCGAGAGGGCCTTTCTGAAACTGCTCCAGGGTGGCTGCCAGGTGCCCATCGCCGCTTTCGCAACGGTATCTGATGACGGCAACGGATTGTCCCTTACCGGCCTTGTGGCGGAAATAGACGGATCGATCATCTACAAGGACAATATCACGGGCACAGCGGATGAAGGGGTCTTTCTGGGTGAACGTCTTGCCCGGCGACTGATCAAAAGAGGCGCTGCGGCGATAATCAATCGACTCTTAGAACAGGCAAGCAAACAATGAGCGGAAAAGTCTATCTTGTGGGCGCCGGTCCCGGAGATCCCGGCCTGGCAACGAAAAAGGGAATCGAATGTATTGCTGCGGCGGACGTTGTTATCTATGACTACCTCGCATCAAAGCAGTTGCTCACGTTTTCTTCCGAAAACGCCGAACGGATATATGCCGGAAAACAAGGGGGGGACCATACCCTTACCCAGGACCAGATCAATGCGCTGATCGTTGAAAAGGCTTCAGCGGGGAATATGGTGGTACGTCTAAAAGGGGGGGATCCATTCATTTTCGGACGCGGCGGAGAAGAAATCGAAGCCCTTACCGCTCACAACATCCCCTTTGAAATCGTTCCCGGCGTTACATCCGCCATCGCAGCCCCTGCTTACGCGGGCATTCCGCTGACCCATCGCCAATACACCTCTTCCGTGACATTTATTACCGGCCATGAAGACCCCAACAAGGCCGAATCGATGATCAACTGGGAAGCACTTGCAAAAACGGGCGGGACCCTTGTTTTCCTCATGGGCGTGAAAAATCTCCCCAGGATTACAGCACGGCTCGTCGAATGCGGGATGACTTCCGATACCCCCGTGGCGCTGGTCCGGTGGGGAACCACCGCAGCCCAGCATACGGTTACGGGCACCCTTGAAACCATCAATGAAAATGTGGCAAAGGAAGGCTTGAAGCCCCCTTGCATCATCGTGGTCGGCCGGGTGGTCGAACTGCGGGAAAAAATGAAATGGTTTGAAAACCGGCCCCTGTTCGGCAGGCGGATCATCGTCACGCGGGCGAGAAAGCAGGCCAGCGACATGGTTAAAAAACTTTCCGATATGGGCGCCGAGTGCCTTGAATATCCCGTAATACGGGTGGTCACGACCGACGATACAACCCTTATAGATGACGCCGTAAACAACCTTCCGTCCTTTGACTGGCTGGTTTTCACCAGCGTAAACGGCGTGGAGGTCTTTTTTGCACGCCTGGAAGCCG
Organism: Desulfobacteraceae bacterium; assembly: GCA_011389515.1. Lineage (GTDB taxonomy): Bacteria > Desulfobacterota > Desulfobacteria > Desulfobacterales > Desulfosalsimonadaceae > B1SED10-16. The sequence continues at coordinate 19,675 of JAABUA010000027.1, read as the reverse complement.
CAGGAAAAGACACCCGGGCGCTGGGGCACATTCAAACGGCCGCGATCGGCCCTGCTACCGCTTTAAAAATGAAACGTTTCGGGCTCCATGCCGATATTGTTCCGGAAAGTTTTCGGGCGGAATCCGTTGTGGATGCGTTTCAGGATAAAGCCGTTTCCGGAAAAAAAATCCTTCTTCCGAGAGCGGCGGGTGCACGCCCCATACTCCCCGTGGAACTTGCAAGGATGGGGGCGAAAGTGGAAGAAATTATCGCCTACCACACGGTATCCGACACGGACGAAACGGGCGGACTGATAGAAGCCCTCCGTGAAAAAACGATCGACATGGTGACCTTCACCAGCTCCTCAACCGTCACAAATTTTAAAGCGCTCCTGCCGGAGGACGAATTTGACGAACTGATTTCCGGCTTAACTGTGGCCGCCATCGGCCCGATCACCGCCCAAACCGCTGCTGAAAACGGCTTTACCGTAGATGTGGAAGCGGACACCTATACCATCGACGGACTCTGCAATGCCATTGCAGATTACTGGGGTAGCTGAAAGTTGACGACTTCGCAAAAAGTCCAATATCTGCGTTACGAACAATTTTGAAGAATCTCACGTACGGCTAAGTACGCTCAATTCTTCAAAAATTGCTCGCGCCTTGATCTTGAACTTTTTTCAAAGCCGTCTGATCGCGACTTTTTACGAGTCCATCAAAGTTCCCTGATCCGATCTTTATTGATTTTCATACCACGCGATATTACCTTAGGGTGAAATTGGGTGAACTGGATGCATGATTCCTTCTGCCCGCCGGAACAGAGGTTTCGTTTATTATGGACGAAATTTTAAAAAAACTGCCGTTTTTCGTCGACCAGATACAGGCAATAAAGGAAACGGTCATTTCAAATATTGTCCTTATCGGACAGATGCCGGGGCCGACGTTCGGTGAAGATACCCGGGCCGACCTTTTCCTGGAAAGGCTTTCATGCGCCCAAGTGGACGAATGTGGAAAAGACCAGTTGAAAAACGCCATCGGTGTTATCAAGGGGAAAGCCGGGAAAAAGAATGACCCCATCTTCCTGACGGCCCATCTGGACACGATATATTCCGCAGACGACGTCGACCATAACTATATTGTGCGAAAAAATGCCATAACCGGTCCCGGGATTCTCGATAACACGCTGAGCATCGGGATTCTGGCCTCTCTTCCAACGATTTTCCGGCACCTCAAGCTGTCTTTTTCATCCGATATCGTGCTTGCAGGCGTCACCCAGTCCATCGGCCGGGGAAACCTGCGGGGGATTCGCCACCTTCTGAATACATGGGCCCGGCCCATCCGCAGCGGCATCATCATGGAAGGACAGGTACTCGGGCATTTTAATTACTATTCCGAAGGAATCATCCGCGGGGAAATTTCATGCGACATCCTTGCGACCGGCCACTTTTTCACCCAGAAATACAAACCCAATGCCATTTTGATACTCAATGAGGTAATCAATGAACTTCTTACCATAAGCCTGCCACAGAGGCCCCGCTGCCGGATCATTATCGGCAGGATAACAGGCGGTCACAAACATGGCGACATCGCAGTCCAGGCACGGCTCGGTTTTGAAATTCAAAGCGATTCCGACGAGATGGTGAAAGAAGTCTACGGGAAAATGGAAGATATTGTGGAAGGGATCGGCCAGGAGCATTCCGTTGCGCTCAAGCTTGAAACCATCACCGTTCAAAATGCCGCTTCCCTGAAATACGGACACCCTTTGGTCAAGTGTACGGTGGCGGTAATGAAAAGCCTCGGCCTGAAACCGGTAAGCGAATCGAGCGAATCAGAGCTGTCGGTATTTCTCTCCAGAAACATTCCCGCCGTGGTCCTGGGCATGACCACCGGCAAAAATGCACACCTGGCAAATGCGACAATGCGAATCAATCCCATGTTTACCGGTATTGCCCAGATAATCGGGCTTCTTCTGGCAATCGACAAGGGGTTGTGTGATGACAAGTAAAAACTGGCTGCGGGAAAACACTTTTCATCACTCGAAATTCAAGGATATCGGAAAACTGGTCAAAAAAAAGGACCAGAAAAAAATTGCCATCTCCCTGTGCTTCCCGACACTGAACGAAGAAAAAACCATTGCCAAACAGATTGTCATCATGAAATCCGAGCTGATGAACCGGTATCCGCTCATTGACGAAATCGTTGTTGTGGACTCGGGCTCCACGGATAATACCTGTGAGGTGGCGGCCGCCTATGGCGCGAGCGTGCATGCCGCAAATGACATTCTGCCGAATCTTCCGGTTTTCAAGGGAAAGGGTGAAAATTTATGGAAAGCCCTGTACGTTACCAAAGGCGATATCATTATCTACCTGGATGCAGATATCACCAATATTCACCATCGATTCGCCTATGCCCTCCTTGGTCCGCTTTTGATGTACGATCATATCAAATATGTAAAAGCATTTTATGACCGGCCCCTTGCCGGGTATGACGCAAGAATGCGCCCGACCGGCGGCGGCCGGGTAACGGAACTGGTGAACCGGCCCATATTTTCGCTTTTTTATCCGGAACTGACGCAGATACTCCAGCCTCTTTCGGGCGAATATGCGGCATGCCGGGAGCTTCTCGAAGCCATCCCTTTTCCTATCGGATATGGCATAGAAACCAGCATGCTTCTGGATATTTATGACAAGTGGGGAATGAGCGTCATGGCCCAGGTGGACCTCGACAAAAGAGTCCACCGGAACCAGGACACAAAGGCGCTCGGAAAAATGTCCTTTGTCATTATGAAAACATTTCTCAGGCGGATCGAAAATTATGGTCTGGTGAAAATCCGGCAAAATGTGTATAATGAGTTGATACAATACCAGAAGGTGCCCGGGCATTATCAGAAGGACACGTTTCATATCGAGGGGCACGAACGCCCACCGATTATCGACATCCCCGAATACAGGCAAAAATTCAACATACCGGACAGTGACCGCCAATGACCCAAAACGCCGAATGCCCGCAAAATGGCCGGCTTGAAGATACCTACAAAAGACACATCAACTACCTGCGGATTTCCATCACGGACAGGTGCAATCTCAAATGCATATACTGCACCCCGAAAGGACGGATTCAAAAACTTCCTCACAGCGACATTCTGCGTTACGAAGAAATAACGAGGATTGCAACAATCGGTGCAAAACTCGGCATTACGAAGGTCAGAATCACCGGCGGTGAGCCTTTCGTTCGGAAGGGATGCGTATCGTTTCTGGAAAAAATGGTCGGGATACAGGGAATCGAGGATATATCCGTCACTACCAACGGTATCGTTCTTGAAAAACACCTGGAACACCTGCATGATATCGGCATAAAACGCCTGAACATAAGCCTCGACACGCTGGATTCTGAAAAATATGCCCGCATAACCGGACAAAGGGGCTTTGACCGCGTATGGTCCGCTATTGTAGCGGCGTTGAAAAAAGGGTTTTCACCGATAAAGATAAACGTGGTGGCGCTGAAAGGCATAAACGACAATGAATTGAAAAACCTGGCCGCCCTGACCCTCGACTATCCTTTTCATGTGCGCTTCATCGAACAGATGCCGTACTTCGGGCCGGGGCTCGTGGAAAACAAAACCCCCCTCACAGAGACCGATATCCGGTCTATCATCGCCCCTTTGGGAGACCTTCTACACTGCACAGAAAGCCGCCGCCGCGGCCCTGCAACCAGGTACCGCATAAAAGGGGCACCCGGTGAAATCGGATTTATCAGTCCGGTAAGCCACCACTTCTGCAGATGGTGCAACCGTCTACGGCTCTCTGCAGACGGATGGCTTCGCAGCTGCCTGCTCTCAGATATCGTCACCGATATAAAAACCCCTCTTCGAAACGACGCGACCGATGCCGAACTTGCCCGGGAAATTATAGCGGCTGTGGAAAAAAAGCCTCTTGAAAAAAGCGAAGCGGGGCAAAACGCAAGATGCGGATCGCGGATGTTCGCGATCGGCGGGTAATGCGGATCGCTGAAATCAGGGGTTGATGGAATGATCGAAACACGGTAAAGAGGTTTCTTGGCCGTTCACGTATACTAGACAGATATTGAAAAAAGGATTGCTCATGAACCGATTTTGCGGCATTGCTTTCAAACACCGGTTTTTAACCGCTTTTCCATTTGTCCTGGCTTTTGTTCTTTTTGTGTTCCCGCCTATTGTCTGCGCCGAAGAATATCGGGAACTGACGCTTGAGGAAGCCTATCACAGCGCGCTGAAGCACAACGAGCGAATCTCCGTATCAGGCCACCGGGTGGACCAGGCAAAAGAAGATATACGGATTGCAAGGTCTCCCCTGCTGCCCCAGATCCAGGTTCGGGGACGTCATATACGGATGAAGGAAACCACCGATCTGAGGCTCGGCACCGGACCCGACCACTACAACGAAGCAAGCATACAGGCTTCCCAGGTTCTTTTTCATGGCGGGAAGCTGCGCATTGCCATCCAGGCAAGCCGGTTCGTCGCTGAAGGCAGCGAATATGAAGATTACCGCACCCGCCAGCAGATACTTTATTCGGTCTCTGAGAGCTTCTACAATGTACTGTTTGCCAGGCGCTTTACGGAAATCGCGGAAAACCAGCTGACCCGCTCCAACCAGCACATGGAACTGGCCCGCCAGCGCCAGGAAGTCGGGCTGGTGGACATGACGGCGGTGCTCAGGGCCCGGGTGCAGGTGGCGGCGGCCATGGAAGCGGTTGAAGATGCCAAAAACAACTATACCATCGCCAAGGAGCAACTCGCCCTGGAAATGGGCATATCAACGGTGCCGGCATCGGTAAAGGAACCGGAAAGTATTGAAATGGAAGATGCCGGCGTCGATGCGTATATCGAATCGGCATTCAAAAGCCGCCGCGACCTGATGGCGGCGGAAAAATGGCTTCTGGCTGCGGAAAAGCAGGTGGAAGCGGAAAGAAGGGATTTCTTACCCTCCCTGTCGCTGGAAGGAGGATATTACCGGGTGGATGAAGACAGGATATATTACGGGGATGATTATAACTGGCAGGCCGCCCTTGTCGCCACATATCCCCTTTTTACCGGCCTCAGGGACACCGCGGAAATCGCCCGGGCAAGAGCCATGGAATCTGAAATGCAGGCCGCATATAACCGTGCAAAACAGGAAATACGCCTTGATGTGAGATCATCCTATGCGGATATCCAGACAAGAAAAAAAATGATCCGGCATCTTGGGGAGCAGGTCGATGCCGCCCAGGCCCATTATGATCAGGTCAGTGCAAAATTCGAAGAGGGGCTCGCGTCAACGGTTGATGTGGTGGATGCGCACACCGCTTTGAATGAGGCGGAGTTGAGCCTGGCAAATGTGTATTACCGGCTTCAGTTGGATCATCTGCGATTACAACTTGCCACCGGCGAATTTCTTCAGGACATGGTCCATAGCAACAATACAATCAGGGAAGGACAAAGCGGCTGATGATCTTGTGCAGTTCCGGTTTGCGGATGGGCTTTGAAATATAGTCATCCATGCCGGCGGCAAGGCACTCTTCCCGGTGCTCTTTCATTGCATGGGCGGTCATGGCCACGATCGGAATGCGGGCATACCCCTTTTCCCGGATAACTTTCAGCGCCTCGAAACCGTCCATCTCCGGCATCTGGATATCCATGAGAATAAGATCAAACGCTTCAGGGGCAGCAGTAAATCTTTCTACCGCCTCCTTCCCGTTTTCAGCCAGCACCACTTTGCATCCGGCCTTCTTCAGCATCATCTGGATCAGTTTCTGGTTGACCACGTTATCCTCGGCGACCAGTATACAGGTACCCGTAAATGCTGTTTCTGCAGAATCCAGATCCGGAAATTTCTTTCGGGGGGCAGGGGGTTCATTGCTTCCGCCTTTCATGACCTGCGCCAGCACCTCGAAGAGCCGCTCCCTGCGCACCGGCTTGACAAGAGACTGCTGAAAACCTACTTGGGCAAACAGTTCCGGATCCCTCTCCAAAAGATAGGAAGAAGCGATCAATGGCAGTGCCGAAATTTTCGGATTTTTGGAAGCCCGGATCTGCCGTGCCACTTCGTAGCCGCTCATACCGGGCATATAAATATCGATGATGCAGCAATCAAAAGGGTTTCCCGCCACAATGGCGCGCTCCAGCGTCGGCACCACCTCCATGCCCGAACGAAGATCGCTGGTGCGCACGTGTGCGGATTTCAGGGCGCTTTTAATGATATCAAGACTTGCCTGGTTGTCATCCACCAGCAGGACCTGTCTGCCGGATATGGGCGCCGCCACGGCCTTCCAGGACTGCTCCCTGGCGGAGGCCTTCATCCAGGCGGAAAAATAAAACGTGGAACCGACATCCGGTTCGCTTTCCACCCAGATATCGCCAGTCATCAGGCGTGCGAGTTTCCTGGATATGGAAAGCCCGAGACCGGTGCCTCCGTATTTGCGCGTTGTAGAGCCGTCCGCCTGACGGAACGGTTCAAAAATGATATTGCGCTTATCTTCGTCAATCCCGATCCCGGTGTCATGGACGGTTGACACGACAAGGACGCTGTCTTCATTCCGCTCCGCAATGTCTATACTCAGGCTGATTTCCCCGGACTCGGTGAATTTCGGGGCATTGGTCATAAGATTGATCAACACCTGCTGGAAACGGGTTGGGTCCCCCATGAGATACGCCGGAATATTCTCGCCGATTCTGCAGACCAGTTCCACCGGCTTTTCCCCGATCTGCGGACGGATCAGTTCGCACACGTCATAGGCCAGAAGCTCCGGAGAGAAATCGATGGATTCCAGCTCCAGTTCCCCGGATTCTATCTTTGAAAAATCGAGGATATCATTGATAAGGGCAAGAAGCGCCTCACTGCTGGTTCGAATGGTCCCGGCAAAATCGAGCTGCGACTCCTCCAGGGGGGTATCGATGAGCATATCCGTAAAACCGATGACTGCATTGAGGGGCGTTCTTATCTCGTGGCTGACATTGGCCAGAAACTGGCTTTTGGCCTGATTGGCTTCATCGGCTTTTTTCGCCTGTTTCCGGGCTTCTTCAATGGCTTCTTCCAGGTACTGGTTGCTCTTTACCAGCTCGGCCGTGCGCTCCCGCACCATGTCATCTAAATGATCCCGATGCTCTTTGAGCTCCTTTGCCGTTTTCTGCTGTTCTTTCACCGCCTTTTCAAGATCGCGGTTCTTTACCCTGAGCTCTTCGGTAAGCACCTCGTTTCTTTCAAAAACCCAGGAAAAACGGCGAAGCAGATTCTTTTCAACTCGATCATTACTATTGCTCTCCGCCACTTCCGCTTCAAGGGCATCGATTTTTTCATAGATCCGGGCGATCATATTGAACCACGGCCGCCATGGAAAGGGAACGGATTTCAGGGCGGTTTGGTCAACCGTATTTTCCCGGTACCCGGAAATGATAAAATCGACAAACCGTCTTGAGGGCAGAATAAACCGGGTATACACAAACACGACAAGCAAACCGTTCAAAAAAAGAATACTGAGCAGAAACGGCATGATTCCGGTTGTTTTTTGAAAAAAAACCACGATTGCGGCGGCAGACACAAGGAAAAGAACTGCGGTCAGCAGCCAGAAAACATATTCCATGCGCCTTGATAGCATGGGCATTCCCGTGTCTTTTTTCATCATTTTTTTTCTGATCCGATCCTGCCGCCCCTGTGATACAAGAGCTGCACGGCGGTTGCACCTACCTGAATCATGTCGAACTCCCTGAGAAGGACTTCCGAACGCACGGGTGTTGCATTGACAAGGGGCGGTTTACTGCCCGTGGGGGCAAGATAATATCCATCGTCTTTTTTTCGGATTTCGGCTGCATTTTTTGCCACAAACCAGCCTTTCGCGACAATATCTGAGTCCGGATCCTTTCCTATAGTGACAATCGGCTTGTCAAGGAACAGGGGCTTTTCATCCCCCGTAAGAAAGGAAATCATCCCCCGGATGGATGTGCGGCTTTCTCTTTCTGCCAGCTCCGCAACGCTTCGGGCAAGCCGGCTCCGATGACGGGGCGTATCGATGTGCATGGTGGCATCCTGCTTGCCGATGCTGCGGGACGACGGCGGTGGGTTTTCATCCCCCTTGTAAATAAACTTGAGATGGTAACTTCCGATGGAAATAATATCATCATGTGCCAGGGGGCGTGAAATAACCAGCTCCCTGTTTACGAACGTGCCGTTTCTGCTCTGAAAATCGGTGATATAAAAAGTGCCGCGATCATATTCGATTTCTGCGTGTTGTGAGGAAACCGCTGAATCCGCAATGACAATATCGTTGTCCTGGCTTCTCCCTATTCGCAGCGGCGCACTTTCTTGTGCTTGATATTCCATAATTTTCTCATCGCTGCGAAAAACAATTATATACGGCATTCTTTTTAACCTTCTATAAATGACGACTTCGCAAAAAGTCCAATATCTGCGTTGCGAACAATTTTTACAGAATCTCACGTACGGCTAAGTACGCTCAATTCTATAAAAATTGCTCGCGCCTTGATCTTGAACTTTTTTCAAAGCCGTCTGATCGCGACTTTTTACGGTGCCATCAAATTTGTCAATTGATCGATCGTTATTTTCAAGGTATATAAAAACAATCCAAAATATTTTGGAATCGTTACCGTCTAACTATAGGTAAGTTGATAAAAGAGGTCAACCGGTAAATTTTACAAGACATTCCGGTCGATTCGCTCCCGGCATACCCGGCCGGTTTTACATGCCGCAAAAATTCAGGGATATCTGCTTTTATGCCAAAACCCCCGAAGGATATAAAACCGCTGCTACGGTACTTTGTCAATCTCTTCAGACTTCATGTAACCGGCAAAAATGACCCTTCCGATACCGTAAGGGTCATTCCCGTTTCTGAAAAAGCCGGCGGGGAATCGATTTATGAGTTCAAAATCCGCTATCGATCGGCATGGAAGTCCCGAAGGATGAGCATCGAACCTTTAGGCGAAAAAGTCGAAAGCAAAAGCAGATGCTACAAGGTGATCTATGACGATATGCTGGTGATCAAAATTCCGCCGCGCCCCATCACCGATTTCGAGGCGTATCTAAACCAGATCAACCGTGAACATTTTATTGTAACGCGCATACAAAAAAAAATTCCATGCGTTTACCCGGAAATCACTGCTATCCTGAAAAAGGTTCCCATCATCCGGCTGCCGTCCTATGTGCCCCCGGAAGATGCCGAAAAGGAATATGTCGATCTTCTCTCAAAAGATACCGGGTTGCAGGATTTTCTAAAAATCGGGGATGGTTTCGTGTTTTTCATGGCCCTTTCCAAATACCGGTTTTTCAATCAGGTCATCGAAGGGCTCCATCATGCGGTAGACCATGCTCGCCAAGAGATCGTAAAAAACGGACCCCAGGCGATTTCCGACTTTATGGTATTCGAATCCATGTTCGGCAGCCGAAACGACCGGATATACTTTGATATGCATGCCCTGGTGGAATCCTACGGCCGAAAGATAGAAGAAGCGCTCCAGAATGTCGGCATTGAAGGCTCCATACCGGATTTTCAGAAACAGGAATGGCTTTTTACCCACATCGCCGGATTGCGCCCGGATATTGATCCGGATGACCTTCCCGAAGGCGTTTTTGAACAAGTAGAGCGGATAACAAAGGAATTGACCGGGGACAATAAACCCGTTATCGAAGAATTCCGGAAAATCGTATACAAGGTCTCCAAAAACAAGCACTTTTACAGCAATAGGGGGCGTATGAAGGGGCTTGTTATCAACCTTTTGAACCTTTTATACCGGCTGAAAAAACGCCGTGTCGCCATACGGGACCTGAAACCGGACAACATGTACGTAGCGGCATTTCTTGACGGGGCCGATCATATTCTGGCCAATCCCGATGCATACGATTTGGGCCTCATCGACATGGAAACAGCGGTTTGTTTCAAACCGGACAGAAACGGCAGGATCCAGCAGCCGCTGCTGGCCGGAACGCCGTCTTATGCCACGCCGTCACACATATTCGGCAACAAGGTGCTGCGGGCTGTTTACGGGGAAGAATTGCCAAGGATTTTTTACCTCCAGGACATGCACGCGGCGCTGGTAATGATTTTCAAGATTGTTACCGGACGGGCCCTGTTTGTAAACGCGGCTCGCCTGATGATGGAAATCAGCCATATCAAGAAAAAAAACGTTCAGGATTTCGACGACCTTCTGAAAGTGTATAAAAATACGAGCCGCACCTTCTGGAAAACCGCAAAAACCGAATTCTCTGAAAAATTGCAGAAATACAGGTACCGGCTTGAAAATGTGGACATAGAACTTCCCTGGCACCTGAAAAAATTCCTGATGTCCGAATACACCCATGAATTCAAACGCACGGGAGATCCGGAAAACAAGAGCAGAAAGAAGGAATACCAGCAAACCCTCAGAGCCCTTGACGCCCAGGTACCCTGTGATTTTCTGGTCGAATTCCTGTTTCGCCGCGTATCTGCGGCCATGTTCTCTTTCGAGTGGGAAGAAAAAAACAGTGACACATAAAAAACCGTTTAAAAAAGAATTATTTACGCGCCGGATCGATAATCTGTGAATACAAAGCATCGACGAAATCATCGATAGCAGTTGTAAGTTCTGTCATGGCGGCCTTTGCGTCCCTCATATCGTTGTTTTTTCCTGCTGTTTCGATTGAACCGGCCAGATAGCGAACTCTCTGCCCGGAAAGATTGGATGCCGCTCCTTTTATCGAATGCGCCTCTTTTTCGATTTCCGAGCCGATGCTTTTTTCAATGGCTGCCTGAAGGGAAGAAAGCTTTTTTTTGACGTCCGTTATGAACAATTCCGCCAGTTCCACGGCAAGCAAGTGGTCGTCATCCAGGCGATCCATCAGGTCCGCCTTGTCAAATATCGGTTTCTCGTCCATACTGCGATTCATTTTCCCATCCTTGAGAAGGACTGCATGATTGAAAAAAGTGTATGATTACCTGCCCCCAAAATGCTCGCCGTCTCCGGCTGCCGACTGATAAAACTCCATGAAAACGAGCGGAGTGTCATGGCAGTTTTCAAAAACCGCCTCGCTTTCCGGGTCGATTTGCATCGCGGTACCATTTTTAAAAACAACGGTTTCGTCGGATTTTCTCAAAATCCCTTCTCCATCGGCAACGATCCAGTGCAAAACGCGTCCCACAGGGGTGCAAACCATTGCGGCGGACCGTTCATTAACCGTCACCCGCCGCACCACCATTTTTTCATCCCTGCTTATCAGCGTTACCCTGCCCCATTGAAAAAATGTTTTATTGTGCCGGCTCGCTTCCTTTCGGCCTTCTTCCCGGAGTTCATCCACAATTGACCGGACTTCCTGGCCGCGCCCCCGCTCCGCCACAAGGACGGCGTCCGGGCTTTCCACAACAATGGCGTTATTCATGCCAAGTACGGCCACAAGCCGGCTTTCTGCAAAAACAAGGCAGCCGTGGTTGTCGCGTCCGATTACATCCCCTTTAACCACATTGTCGCCGGCATCCTTTTCCCCGAGCCCCCAAAGGGCCTCCCAGGAACCCACATCATTCCAGCCCGCGTCAAAGGGCACCATGACGCCCCGCCGGGTCTTTTCCATAACAGCATAATCGATGGAATCCGATGGACAACCGGCAAATGCCTCCGCATCCAGCAGGAAAGCATCATTGTCAGCGACCCCCTTTCGAACCGCGATGCAGCATGCGTTATGTATCTCCGGGGAAAGCGTTTCCATCTCCCGAAGGATATCCGCCGCCCGGAACATGAACATGCCCGAATTCCAGCAGTATTCGCCGGACCCGACATATTTCCGGGCAGTCGAAATATCCGGTTTTTCGACAAATTCGGAAATTTCAAAGGCTTCGTGCCGGGTGTCGCAGAGACAATCAGCTTTTGCTCCTTTGCGGATATAGCCATATCCCGTTTCCGGCGCATTCGGAACAACACCGAAGGTGATCAGACGGCTCCGACCAGCAAAGCAGGCGCCGGCACCCAGTGCCCCGTGAAATTTTTTTATATCGGGTATGAGGTGATCGGAAGGCAACACCAGTATCGTAGCGTCCGGATCCATGTCCATGGCCATTATTGCCGACACGGCAACCGCCGGCGCCGTGCTTCTCCCCGCCGGCTCCAGGACAAGGGAATGCGGTGTGACCTTTATTTCCCGCAATTGTTCGGCGATGATGTATCGGTATGATGCATTGCAGATAACAATCGGATCAACCATATCGCTTGCACCTTTGACCCTGAGAATGGTCTCCTGGAGCAGCGTCCTGTCCCGCGTCAGACGTAAGAGCTGTTTCGGAAAAAGCTTGCGGGAAAGCGGCCAGAGCCGGGTTCCGGAGCCGCCGGCCAGAATTATGGGAATGATCATGTTCAACCTTCTTTAACTGGAAATTATGGGTTATGCCGCAAATTTTGCCATAGATACGATAATGAATTTTTCGGGTTCCTTTCCAGTCATCGGCTATCTGCCATCCGGGGAAAGGAGAGCAAAGCCGGTGATGGGGTCCGGTTTTCGCACGGCATGGGTATCCGTGAGTTCAAACAAGACGGCTTCCATTACGTGCCACACTTTCACCCCCGTGCGTACGCACCCGGTGACGGTGTTATCCTCCCTGCCGCACGCCATGTGCATGTGAAGCACGGGACGGTTGTTTTCATCCGGGAAAAGCGTTCCTGTGCCGGCCACCTCGTTTACGTTTTCAAGCAATTTTGTCATTGGGACGATGGTCTCGGCACGCCCGTCTTCGGGGCCGACCACGAGTCGGCTGCCCTTGTCCGCTCCCCCAAGGATGACAAGCGCTCCGGCCGTTACGCCATTTTCCGCGGCAAGGGATTCAACGGCTTCATGCACGATATCGCCATCTTCAAGGCGGATCACAAACACCCTGCCGAATTTTGCTTCTGAATATTTCATTGCCTATCCTTTTTTCTTTTAGGGTCGGGTTGGCTTTTCCTTCAGCCATGATTTCCGGTTTCTCGCCGGCCGTGCCGATAGGAGGCTGTTCCTTCCGGGGCCCCCAGGCACAGCTGGTCCTGCTTCGACACAATGGATCCAACCCGGCAGGCCCCAGGTAGTGCGGAAGAGAGTTTTTCAAAAACTTCCGGCCGACATGCAAACAGCAGTTCATAATCATCCCCGCCTGCCAGCACCTGGCGGGCGGGATCAAGTCCGTATTTTGCGCAGTAGGCCGCAAGCTGTGGATCGATCGCCAGCAATTTCGGCTCGAACCGGATACTTACACCGGAGGCCACGGCAATATGGGAGGCATCTCCGTGGAGTCCGTCGCTGATATCCATGGCGCAGGCGACACCGTTTGCGCAGAGGATATCCGCCGCATCGAAGCGGGCACGCGGAAACTTGAATGCATCAACGAGCCCGGGAAAGGAAAAATCTCCTTTGGCAAGACATTCGAGTCCCGAGCGGGCAAGGCCGAGCGGTCCGGTCACATACAACCCGTCACCGGGCGTGGCGGCATTGCGCATGGGAAAAATATCGCTTCCCTCCCCTGCCGCAAACAGGTCAAGGGTGAACAGCGGACCCAATGAGAGGTTGCCGCCGGCCAAGGCCGCGCCATGGAGGGACAAAACATGATCGATCCCCCTGTAGAGATCCACGACATCCTCCTCGGCTGTTTCCGCAGGAATGCATAGATTGACAAAAAGACCCACGGGTTTGGCATAGGATGCGGCAAGATCGGAAAACGTGATTTCGACCGCCCTTTTCCCGATTTCATCCATTTCCTGCCAGTACCGGCGGAAGTGAACGCCCTCACGCTGGGTATCGGTAGTAAATACGGGGTTGACAATATCTGCAAACAAAGCGGCGTCATCACCCGGGGGGACCTTCAGCAACGGTGATTTCGCAGATGACGCGCAGGTTGTCACCATTCGGTCGATAAGTTCGAACTCATCTGTCCAGGGTGTTTTCAGCAAACGCGGCGAACATCCGCATGCAGCTCCGAGGGCAAGTGCGTTTCCAGAAGGATCTCCCGCCCGGGTGATCGTGCTGATAACGGCAACCCCGGATGCTCCGGCGGAAAAACACAACCCGGCATTGCCGGCATTGATGCCGCCTATAGCCACCACCGGCAAAGGGGACATTCGAACGATTTCCGACAGCCCCCGGGGATCGATCACCGGATTGGCATCCGATTTGGTTGCCGTATGAAAAACAGGACCGACACCGATATAGTCGCAGTGGATAAGCTCCGTCCCTGAAAGCTCATCCAACGTGGATATGGATGCTCCGATAACGGCGTATTCACCCAGGATCTTTCGGGCCAGGGAATGGGTTTCATCCGACTGACCCAGATGCACGCCGTCGGCGCCCACTGCCCGGGCCAGCGTGATATCGTCGTTTACGATAAACGGCACATGGTTCGTCCGGCACAAATGGCAAAGGGTTTCAAGGGTTTTAAAATCACTGGTTTTGAAATTCTTGTTGCGGTATTGCACCATGGTAGCGCCGGCCAGAAGGGCGGCTTTTACCTGTTTATCCAGTGGAAGCGGCGAATCGCAGTCCACGATGAAATAAAATCTGAGCCTTGATGAAAGGTCTTTTTCAGGCATGGGTTTTACTCCTCGGCATGATCCGCAAGCAGAACCTTTTCGATAAACGGATCGATGTCACCGTCAAGAACGGCATCCACATTTCCGATATCCATGTTGACCCGATGATCCTTGACCATCTGGTACGGATTGAGAACATAGGATCGGATCTGGCTGCCCCAGGCGATTTCTTCCTTGTTGTCATGAATCTCTTGCAGTTTTTGGTCCTGTTTTTGTTTTTCATGCTGGTACAAGCGTGCGCGCAGCACCTTCATCGCTTTTTCGCGGTTCCTTATCTGCGATTTTTCCTGCTGGCACTGAACCACGATGCCGGTCGGGTGGTGGGTGATGCGGACCGCGCTGGACGTCTTGTTGACGTGCTGACCTCCTGCCCCGCTTGCCCGGTACGTATCGATGCGCAAATCGTTTTCATCAATTTCGATGAGGATATCATCTTCTATCTCCGGATAAACAAACACGGAAGCAAAAGAAGTATGCCGCTTGCCGCTTGCATTGAAGGGGGATATCCGCACGAGCCGGTGAACACCGGTTTCCACCTTTAGGTACCCGTAGGCGTTTTCGCCTTTCACGTTGAATGTCACGCTCTTTATGCCAGCCTCGTCACCTTCCTGGAAGTCCATGAATTCAACGGCATATCCCTTGTTTTCGCACCAGCGGCTGTACATGCGAAACAATATCTGCACCCAGTCCTGGGCATCGGTCCCGCCGGCCCCTGCATTGATGGAAACAATGGCGTTGCGATCATCGTCCTCGCCATTGAGCATCGCCTGAAGGGAAAACGCCTTCAGCTTCTTTTCAAGCCGTCCTGCCTGGCGGGCCGCTTCGGCGATGGTGGTCTCATCCGATTCTTCCTCTCCCAGTTCAAAAAGGACATCGCATTCTTCCACCTGGGCATAAAGATCCTGCCAGTTATCCACCCTGGCGGTCAAAAAAGCCCTTTCCTTCAAAAGGGCTTTTGCCTTATCCGGATCATTCCAAAGGTTTTCGTCATTGACCGCCTTTTCCATTTCGGCAATACGTTCTTTCTTGCCGTTTATGTCAAAGATACTCCTGTAGCTGTTCAAGTGTCTTATAAAAACCGCTGATCTGTTCCTTAATATCGCCGTTCATCTTCTTTTCCTCCATTATATCTTCTTTTCCGTCTTATTCCCGCCGCCGCCAGTATCGACAATGACACCGCAAGGCAGACAACGGGCAGCAAATTCATATATCGGGTGTAAAATGATTTCCTTCCTGTAATCACCGGCACGCAATGGCTGAGAACCGCTGTTTCATAGAGCCCGGAGCGCTCCACTATGCGTCCCGCCGGGTCAACGAAGGCACTTATACCGGTGTTTGCGGAGCGAATAAGCGCCCTGCGGTTTTCCACGCTCCGGAATACGGCCATGGAAAAATGCTGCCGCGGACCAGCCGTTTTCCCAAACCATGCATCATTGGTGATATTGACAATCAGGTTTCCGCCGTTATTGACCATCCCCGCTGAAAGGTGCGGAAATATAATCTCATAGCAAATCTGGACAGCAAGATCCGCATCCCCCATGGTCAGCACCTTTCCTTCTTCACCCGGTTTGAAGTCGCCGATGGAATGCACCATCCGGTTCACAAACGGCAGCCATTTTGCAAACGGTACATACTCTCCGAAAGGGACAAGGTGCACCTTATCATAAACGCCTGCCAACCGGGCTTCCGCATCTATGAGGTACGCCGAATTATAAAACCACAATGCATCCTTCTCACGATCGTGATGATATGACGGGCTGCCGATTAAAAACCAGGTTCCCATCCGCCTGACCGCATCAAGAACCTTGTCGGTTTGGGCTCTTTCCTGCAGAAAATAAAAAGGCATGGCCGTTTCGGGCCAGACGATGAAGTGCGACCCGGACGACAAGGCCATTTCCGACAGGTGGATATACCTGTCCACGATTGACTGGACATAGGCGTCATCCCATTTCATTGTCTGTTCGATGTTCCCCTGGACAACCGACACGTTCAGGCATTCTGCATCCGCCATGAGCCCGCCTGTTTCCTGTATTTTATACCGGCCGTATCCCGCATTCAATGCAAAGATCACGATAATGAAAAAAAAACAGAAAACAGCATCCGCCCTGCCGGGGGTTGTCTTTTGCCAGGCATAGCCGCCTGCATATAAAAAAAATACAAACAGGGCCGCATTCACCGCAACAACAAAAAACGACACACCATAAACACCGAAAATATCCGCTGCCTGGATGAGGTGCAGGTAGTTGTACTGGCTGTAACCAATCAATCCCCACGGAAATCCTGAAAAAAGAAAAGTCTTGATGTATTCAAGGGACACCCAGAACACCGGGACCGCAAAAACCAGAAAAACCGGCCGCTTCACCACGGCGGTCACCACCCCTGAAAACAAAGCGAAATAAAGGGCAAGATAAAACGCAAGGAGCATAAGCGCCCCAACGCTCAACCAGATGGGCAGCGGCCCGTACCGGTGCATGGTGGGGACCAGCCAGTAAAGAAGGGTCAAATAATGAACAAAACCCGCCAGTAGGCCCAGGTAAACGGCTTCCTTTACCCCGGCGTTCCGAAGCCCGAAAAGCAGGATTCCCAGGGCGAGCCATGCCAAAAACCCCAATCCGATATTGTCAAATGCACATGTAAGCGCTATCCCGCCTGCAATACTGAAGAAGATGCGTACGCGCTTTTCCGGGTGTATGTTCATTGTGTAACAAGCTGCAGGTTATTGGTTGTGAGTTATGCACAAAATCTGTTTACATACGATATACGGCACGCCGGAACAAGAATTAACTGCAATTTTACAATATACCAACGGTAAAGGGGGATGTGGAGATACCACACCCCCCTGGATTAATCGCAATGATACAATCGACTACCGGCTGTTAGTTATCAGCGCAGCAGTGAGCTAATGAAGCAGGTGCTGCTGCTACTGCTTTTTTTGTCGTCATCTTCATCGTCGTCGTCATCATCGTCATCTGTAGCGGCGGCTTTGAGCACCGGAAAATCGCGGTGCGAAAAGTCATCATACACGTCTGTCATGGAGGAAAAATTCTCGTCAAATACAGGTATCCCGGACACATCGGCAAGTATCGTTCCGGACTGGCCAAGTGCGAACATGCTCTCGATGCGTTCCTGGCCGTCTGCGGCCATCTCCACGACATGGGCATAGGTGGATCGGGATGAAAAGGGCATGGTATGAAGGGGATCCGGAAACATTGGATGATTAAAGGGTTCTACCTTTCTTTCCCCTACGCCCCATGGCCGCCCCTCCAACGGCAACTGCTCCGCCAGCACATTGTCCAGGGCGGCAAGGATGATCTCTTCGGCCGTCTGGGGTGCATCCGGATCAGCATTGTTCTGAAACCAGTTGTAATTTTTTATAACCGATGAGCCATCACCGGCAAGGCCGTGCAGCAGCACGTTAAAAAGAACGGTGAGGTTTTTGAGTTCTTCTTCTTCCGCGTCGTATTGAACGGATCCGGCAAGCTCATCCACAAACGTGAGCCGAAGAACCTCGCGAATCCAGGCATCGGCCAGCATCCAGCCATCGGACCGGTCCATCCCGTCCGCCCAGTTTTCCGGACCACCGGCCACAAAGTGACCGTCAAAGTCGTCCATTATCTCAAGGGCAGCCATTCGATCATCCGTGGGATCGGCCAGAACGGCACCGCGGAAATCGTCTTCCACGAATGCCCATGGATTGCCGCCGGAGCCGAAAGAATCCGTAGTGGCAATATTCAGGGCCAGGTCACGAATTTCCTCGAAGGTCAGGTTGTCATTGGCCGAAAGATACTCTTCCAGCACGTGGGCCCGATGAAAGGGGCCGAAAAAATAGCTCATATTGTTGGCGCTGTTGGGGTATTCGACACTGGACTTGTTGTTCCACCCGGTATAAAATCCCTGGTCCGTATTGCGATCCGTGGAAAGCGGCTTGCGTTTGTCCGCGCTCCACTGGACCGGATCGACCAGCGTCCCCTGGGGGAGCCGCCAGTCGACACGCTTTCCGTCGGCATTGAAATCCTGACGAACCGGATCCACGCCCGACATCCAGTAGGCGATATTGCCCTTACGGTCGGCGTAGCAGAAATGCTGGGAAACCCCCACATCTTCAAGGGCGGCGCCAAATGCGTCCATGCTTTTTGCCTGAGCCATTTTCAGAAAAGCGGAAACAGTCTGAAGCTCCATGCCCCAGTGCGCATATTTATAGGATACGATGGGGTTTTCAGCACTGGGAACATACGTATCCGGATCAAACGGCATGGGATTGACCACCGGGCCGTTCGGGGTTCGATACACCTGGATGGTCACCGGATCCTGTCCGGCCACCTGGAAGGTTTCCATGCGGGACGTGTAGTAGCCTTCCGGAGCCAGACCCGGCGGCTGCTCGAAATAATAATCCAGGGTCCGGGCATGTCCTACCTGCATGGACCATGCATGATGCGGGGTGCGCCCAATGACAATGCCCGGGAGTCCCGGAATTACCATTCCGGAAATTTTGAGCCCGCCGGCGTCAATGGAACCTTCCGCGCAGATGGCAGGCGTACTGAATCCCATCTGCGGACCGGAATAGATAATGGGATTCCCGGATGCCGTCTTGTCGCCGGATATGGTCCAGGCATAGGATCCTATCTCAGGAAATGCATTGATTTTTTTCAGATTTTCCTCACGGTCCGTCCACATCCGCTCAACATTTTGGGCTACCCCGGAGAGATCTCCCATCCTGCGAAGACCGGCAAGATCATGGTTTTCCGTATCCTGCGACGGCATTGCCTGCATTGCGGCTCCTCCACTGGCGGATAGCCCTGCCGGATCCGGAATATAGGTTGTGGCGGAAGGATCGTTCGACCAGCGCAGGTCATTGAACATGACCATTCCCTGAATATCACCATATCGCGCGGCCAAATACTGCAGCAGCGCGGCGTTATCGAGCTGCCCCTGTTTGGTCGCTTCCGGGTCAAAATTCCGAAGCATTGCGGCCTGCCATGCCATAACGTCTTCAGCGGTCCAATATTCCGGCACGAAAAACGCATCAAGGCCCAGCTGCCGGGTAAGTGCATGGAATTCAAAGGGGAGCTGCGCCGGATTTTGTGCCACTTCGTCGATCCGCCGGTTGAAACCGGCCACATATCCGTCAATCATATCTTTGGCTTCCGCATCCAGACT
>JAABUA010000026.1 GCA_011389515.1 Desulfobacteraceae bacterium | reverse complement strand
GGCGGGCCCGAATAGATATAGGTTGAGACACACTGGTCCAGAAACGGTTTGACGGCATTGATCCGATCGATAAATTCAGCGCCGAAAACAAAAGCTTTTGCATCACACAAAAGGGTGCACCGCTTTATGTCGTCGGCAGCAAACCGGAAATTAAGCGGTACTGCGATCGCCCCGGATTGCAGAATGCCGAAATAGACGGGAAGCCACTGGATGCAGTTGGTCATCAGCAAAACCACCCGGTCGTCCTTGTCAATGCCGACGGCGCGAAGAAAGTTTGCCAGGGCGTTTGATTGCCCGTAAAACCGGCGCCATGATATTTCGTGGCGTTCGCCGGTTTCCGGGACGCGCTCGATAAGCGCGGTTTTGCCGCCGTACATTCTGGCATTGCGGGCCAGGATTTCCGTTATCTGCATCGATTTTGATCTCCAGGTTACACACATTGAAGCGTTTGGGTTTAAAAACTGACGACTTTACGGAGGTATCAAAACTCTTTTTGATACCAAAAGTAAAAGGAACGATCAATAAAAAAACCCCGAAAACAAAAAAGCCGGAAGAAAAGAGGCGGGGCGGATTTATAATGTCCGCCCCGATTCTTTTCCTACCGGCTTCCGACTCAAAATTGTCTTTCGGCCCAATATCTTAGCTGCCGTCTTGAACCGAAATCCAAATGTTGAGATGCGTTCTACTGTCTATTGTCCACCGACTACCGGCTTATTTGCGGCTTTCGTCGACTTCTTCAAAATCCGCATCAACCACGTCCTCTTCCTCAGAGGAAGGATTGGCCTGCTGGGCGCCTTCGGCGCCGTGCGCAGCCCCTTCCTGTGACGCCTGCTGGTACATGGTTTCGGCCAGCTTGTGGGAAGCCTGCTGCAGCTCCTCGCTGATGCGGGTAATTTCTTCGGGGTTGTCACCCTCCATGGCTTTTTTAAGCCGTCCGGTGATTTCCTCGACCTTGGTTTTCGTCTCGGAATCCACCTTGTCGCCGAGTTCCTTGATGGACTTTTCGGTCGAGTAGATCAAAGAGTCCGCATTGTTCTTTGCCTCCACAAGGGCCCGCTTTTTCTTGTCCTCTTCGGCATGCTGCTCGGCATCCTTGATGAGTTTTTCAATCTCCGCCTCGCTCAGGCCGCTGGAAGCCGTAATCCGGATGGACTGCTCCTTGCCCGTAGCCTTGTCTGCCGCCGACACATTGACGATGCCGTTGGCATCAATGTCGAAGGTGACCTCGATCTGCGGTATGCCGCGGGGCGCCGGAGGAATGTCCGTCAGCTCGAATCGGCCCAGCGTCTTGTTGTTGGCCGCCATTTCCCGCTCACCCTGGAGCACGTGTATGGTAACGGCCCGCTGGTTGTCCTCGGCCGTGGAGAAAACCTGGCTCTTCCGGGTCGGGATGGTGGTGTTTTTCTCGATCAGCTTGGTCATAACGCCTCCGAGGGTCTCAATACCCAGGGAAAGCGGGGTGACATCAAGAAGCAGGACGTCTTTCACATCACCGGAAAGCACCGCACCCTGGATGGCGGCGCCAATGGCCACGACTTCATCCGGGTTGACTCCCTTGTGCGGCTCCCTCTTGAACAGCTTTTTCACCCGATCATACACCGCCGGCATCCTCGTCATGCCGCCGACCAGGATGACTTCATCAATATCATCAGCGGTCAAGCCGGCATCCTTGAGCGCGGTTCTGCAGGGCCCTTCCAGGCGGTCGAGCAGGTCTTCCACCAAAGATTCCAGCTTGGCCCGGCTCAGCTTGATGTTCATGTGCTTGGGCCCGGACGCGTCCGCCGTAATAAACGGCAGGTTCACATCCGTCTGCATGGAGGAAGACAATTCGATCTTGGCTTTTTCAGCCGCTTCCTTGAGGCGCTGAAGCGCCATTTTATCCGTACGGATGTCGATGGCGGACTCTTTTTTGAATTCATCCGCCAGGTAGTTGATGATGCGCTGGTCAAGATCCTCTCCGCCCAGGTGGGTATCGCCGTTGGTGGCCTTGACCTCGAACACCCCCTCGCCGATTTCTAGAATGGAGATATCGAACGTGCCGCCGCCAAAGTCGAATACGGCGATTTTCTCGTCCTTTTTCTTGTCCAGGCCGTATGCCAGCGAGGCGGCCGTGGGCTCGTTGATGATGCGCAGTACGTTCAAGCCCGCGATTTTTCCTGCATCCTTGGTGGCCTGGCGCTGGTTGTCGTCAAAATACGCCGGTACCGTGATGACCGCATCCGTTATTTCTTCGCCGACGTATTCTTCGGCATACCGCTTGATGTAGCCGAGAATGTATGAAGACACCTCGCCGGGGCTGTACTGCTTGTGCTGGATGTTGATACGGACATCCCCGTTGTTCGCCTTTTCTATTTTAAACGGCAGGTTCTTGAGATCCCTCTGGACTTCCGAGGATTCGAATTTCCTGCCGATCAACCGCTTAATGCCATACACCGTGTTTTCCGGGTTTGTAATGGCCTGGCGCTTGGCAACCGTGCCCACCAGCCTTTCTCCGTCATCGTTAATGGCAACCACGGACGGCGTGGTTCTTCCGCCTTCCGGGTTGGTGATAACCTTGGTCTCTTTTTGTTCCCGGATCGCAACACATGAGTTTGTTGTTCCCAGATCAATTCCGATTACCTTGCCCATTGGTTCAGCCTCCTTGTTGATATTTATCCTGTATTCGTACGTATGTTTTCTTACGATTTATTCTTTTTTATCCGCTGAAGAACCTTTTGACACCACGACCATTGCCGGCCGGATCAGGCGATCATGCAGCAGGTACCCTTTCTGCAGTTCATTCACGACTGTATTTTCAGGGTGCGACGCGGATTCTTCCTGCATTACGGCCTCGTGATAATTCGGGTCGAATGGTTTGCCGTGTGCGTCAACCTGCGTAACATTATACTTTTTCAGTATGTTCAAGATCTCGTTCAGCGTCATTTCCACGCCCTCAAACATACACGCCTCCGTGGTCTGACGGTTTTCTCTGTACGCTTCCACGGCGCGCTCAAGATTGTCGACCACCGGAAGCAGGTCCTTGATCAATTCCGTATTGGAAAACTTCCGGTGATCATCCATCTGGCGCTGGGCTCTTTTTTTGTAGTTTTCAAGCTCGGCGCATACCCGTAAAAACCGGTCATTATTTTCGCACGCTTCCTTACGGGCGCTTGCAATGTCTTCCCGCAGCGTCTCGATGTCAGGGGTGTTGCCCCCTTCTTCCTCGTCGCCGCCCTGCCGCGATTTTTGATCCTGTTCCTCTTCAGGGTTTTCGGTAATGTTGATTTTTCTGCCATCCTTATGCATACGCTCATCCCTGTTGTTTCGTTTTTCCTGCGTCACGGATTCTGTCGTCCGGTTTTTATGTTTTCCGAATTTTTCCATAGCGTTTCACACCATTTCAACTGCCTGGAATGCCCGTTTGCCGAAAAATTCAAAAACCAGAAATTATTCAACGAGTTCAACCATTTACAATTCTCAACCAAAATAAGACGAAATGTAGGATTGTCAAGGGGAGGAAAAGACAATTTCATAAAGAAGGATCGGGGCCTGAACTTAAAAATCCGGTTGTGAACCCTCCGTCGAACGGCAGCAAAAAACGCCGGACCGTTATCCGGACGGGAACGATCCGCGACACAGGCGCCATTACTTATCGCTGCTTCCTTCCGGACCTGACGAGGTTCGTAAGTGCCTGTTGCGCGGCGGCCGCCCGGAACGGCCTTTTGTTTTTCGCTTAATGTCCTCTCGGAGGGAATTCGGCCCCGCATAAGCGGATTTCGGGTGCAGGGCACCGCTACCGCCCCGCCTATCACAACCGGAATCATTACTATAAAACCTTATTGAACCGATTTCAAGAGGAGATTTTTGCCTTGCGGATTTGGTTCTTGACGAATGGGGGTTTTTGGATAAGTATAAGTGTTTTTTCGACTGACTTTTAACGGGTTCATCAACCTTATACATAAAAAAATGGAGGCATCCATGCTTGAAACCATGATGCAAGACGATGTGCTGGTGGTAACCTTTCATAATGGCAAGACCAATCCCATCAACCGGGAAATGCTGGAACAGCTGAACGAAATCGTGCTTGCGGCCGACGAAAACCCCTCTCCCAAGGGGATCGTGCTGACGGGTGCCGGACGGTTTTTTTCCAGCGGGTTTGATCTGCCGATTTTCATCAATTTCAAGGACAAAGCCGAGGCAATCGCCTTTTTTGAATTTGAGGAAACGGTTCTGACCAACCTCTTTACCTGCCGGAAGCCGGTTGTCGCCGCCATCAACGGCCACTGCGCCGCGGGGGGGCTGATCTACTCCATGGCTGCGGATTACCGGATCATAAAAGACCACCCCAAGATCAAGGTCGGCATGACCGAGATCAAGATCGGGCTTCCCCTTTCCGTCGCCCAGCACGAAGTCATGCGCTTTGGGTTCGACAGCAATATGAAATTCCGGGATATCATGTTTTTCGGGGAGATGGTCGACGTATACCGCGCCAGGGAACTCAAGCTGATGGATGAAATCGTGGCGGAGGAAGAGCTTATCCCTCGGGCCATACAGGTTGTCTCCCAGTGGATCGATACGCCCAACCGGCCGTTTATGGCAATGAAAACGCTTTTGCGAAAAGAGGCTGCCGACCGCATCCGCACGCGGCTGGCCGAAAAAAAATGGCATGACGGCATGGATGCCTTCTTTAAAGAGGATGTCCGGCAGACGCTGGAATTCGTCCAGGCCAGCATGCAATAAGGATACATAGTAGTAATGGATGAAAAATCACCGGAAGACATTCTCGGCCGGGTCACCCGGCCGAGCCGGTATCTGGGAAGCGAAATCAACGCGATAATGAAGCATCCGGCGGATGTCCGGCTGCACATGGCCCTGGCGTTCCCGGACCTCTACGATATCGGCACTTCCCATTTCGGCATGCAGATCCTGTATCACGTGCTGAACCGGGAGCCCGATGTGTATGCCGAGCGGGTCTTTGCGCCTGCGGACGATATGGCGGGGATTCTTGCGGCGGAAAAGCGGCCGCTGTTTTCCCTGGAAACCAAAACCCCCCTTTCAGCATTTGATATCATCGGGTTTTCCCTGCTCTACGAACTCAACTATACCAATATCCTTTTGATGCTCGACCTTGCGGGGATACCTTTTTACGCAGCGTCACGGGATGATCGCCATCCGCTGATCATTGCAGGCGGCCCCTGCACGGTCAACCCGGAGCCGGTGGCGGACTTTTTCGATGCCATGGTGGTGGGGGACGGCGAGACCGTTATTGTAGACATGGCGCGGGCGGCTATTGAATGGAAAGAAGCCGGCGGCCGGGACAGGCAATCGCTTTTACGGCGATGGGCCGGCATCGAGGGGGTTTACGTGCCTTCCTTTTTTACTGTTTCCCGCGACGGCCAGGACCGACAGGTGCTGACGCCAACGGTTGCCGGGCATGAAAAAATTACGCGGGCGATTGTGGGGAACCTTGACGCGGCGGCGTTTCCCGACGCGCCGGTACTCCCCTTTGGCAAGCCCGTGCACGATCGGCTGCGGCTTGAAATTGCTAGGGGATGCACCCGGGGATGCCGTTTCTGCCAGGCGGGAATGATCTACCGGCCGGTCCGGGAACGCGCCTTTTCCCGGGTCGTTGATCTCGCGCATAAGAGCCTTTGTTCCACCGGATACGAAGATCTTTCCCTTCTGTCCTTGAGCACCGGCGATTACAGCTGCATTTCCCCCCTGATGACATATCTCATGAAGCGCTACGCCAAAAGGCGGATCGCCCTGTCCATCCCCTCTTTCCGTGCGGGGTCGATATCGGGCGAGCTCATGGAGCAGATCCGCAAAGTGAGAAAAACCGGTTTTACCATCGCCCCGGAGGCCGGCAGCGAACGGATGCGCGCTGTCATCAATAAAAATATCACCGAAGATGAAATCATACAGACCACCACCGATGCCTTTGGTTTGGGCTGGAACCTGGTCAAACTCTATTTCATGATCGGACTTCCCACTGAAACGGACGAAGACATAGACGCCATCGTCCACCTGGTCAAACGCCTGAAACGCATCCGGCCCGGCGGCAAGGGACATTTTAAAATCAATGCCAGCGTTGCCGCATTTATTCCAAAATCTCACACGCCGTTCCAATGGGCAAGGCAGACGGATCTCGAGACCACGAAAGGCAGCATCGAGCGGCTTCGCCGGGAACTGAAAATACCAGGGATCGGCTTCAAGTGGCAAAACCCGGAAACCAGTCTCATGGAAGGCGTCTTCGCCAGGGGGGATCGCCGCCTGTCGGGTCTACTCGTTGCCGCGTACAACAATGGCTGCCGATTTGACGGATGGACCGATTCTTTCCGGTATCCCCGGTGGCTGGACGCCATGAATCAGTCGGGCATCGATCCGGAGAAACTTGCCCTGAAAACCACCGATACAACGGCCCCGCTTCCGTGGGACCATATTGATGTGCGCGTTTCCCGGGATTTTTTAGAAGCGGAATACAAACGGGCGATGGAGGAACTGTCCACGGCGGACTGCAGAAACGGGGAGTGTTCCGGCTGCGGGGTGTGTGATTTTGAGACCATCCTGCCAATTTCGTCACAAGGGGAAATTCCGTCTTTTTCCGAAGAACCGGACCGCTCGGAGAAGCCGGATAAGGAGGATCGCGATTCCGAAAACCGTCAATTGCAGCTGACCTTCAAGCGTACCGGACAGGCGCGTTTTTTCAGCCACTTAGAGCAGGTCAACGTGTTTTTGCGGGCGATTAACCGCGCGGGTTTGCCGATCGTTTTTTCCGCCGGTTTTCACCCCAAGGCGAAAATAACTTTTACGGATGCACTCCCTGTGGGTATTGAAAGCATGCAGGAAACCGTTTATATTACGGTTCAGGAAACCCTTGATGCCGATTGCGTAATATCCGACATAAACCGGGAGCTTCCCCAAGGCCTTGAAATCACCTCGTGCCGCTTTATAAGCCGGAAAGAGGCCGGTGGTGCGCCGGATTCGCTCCGGTACCGGGTGCGCCTCCAAGAAACGATCGACCCGGAACGCATCCGTCAATTTACGTCTGCAAAATCTTTTCCATACACGCAGAAAACCGCCAGGGGGGAAGAAAAAACAGTGGACATGAAGCAGCGGGTGCTGGATATTTCACAGACACAGCCCGGTATCATAGAACTTTGCCTGGACAACCGGCCCGGAAGCGGCATCCGCCCGGCCGTAGTGCTGCGGGAAGCACTGGGGCTCTCAGAGGGGCAGATCGCAGAAGCAAGGATCATTAAGTATCCTGCCGCAGACACGGAAACAAAAAAGGACTGAACAAGGGGATATTTTGACCACCAACAGATGGGAATATATGTACAAAGAATTAGTCGTAAATGCGACCGGGCCTGAAATCCGGGTGGCGCTGCTGGAAAACGGCATCCTTGTCGAAATTTACATCGAGCGCCGCGATGAATCCCACATTACCGGAAACATTTACAAGGGCCGCGTGCAGCGGGTTTTGCCAGGGATGCAGGCCGCATTTGTGGATATCGGGCTGAACCAGGCGGCCTTTATTTACGTTGATGACATCCTGTATGAGCGGAACGGACAGACGGAAAACTTCTTTTTAACCCGGCAGCCGGACGAAGAAGACCTCGAGGATAACGGGATTTCCGGGGAGGACGGCGACTCCGAGCCTTTTGGCCCGTCCATGAATGCGCAAACCGCCAAGACACCCATCGAAAACCTGATACGGGAAGGGGAGGACATCCTTGTCCAGGTGGCAAGATCTCCCATCGGCACCAAGGGGGCGCGCCTCACCACCTACCTGTCCCTGCCCGGGCGGTTCCTGGTGCTCATGCCCACAGTTGACCATCTGGGTATTTCAAGGCGGATCGCCGATGAAAACGAACGCATCCGCCTGAAAGAGAGTGTCGAGTCACTCCGCACGAAACCATACGGCTATATCGTGCGAACCGCCGGGGAAGGCATCAGTGCCGAAACCATTGCCCAGGAAATGCAGTTTCTCGACAACTTGTACGAAGATATACAGGAACAGTATAAAACAGCGCCTACGCCCTGTCTTCTCCACCAGGAACTGACCGTAACCTTGCGGAGCGTTCGCGATCTTCTGGCCCATGAAGCAGACAAGGTAACCATTGATTCGCCGACCGTCTACAAATCCGTCCAGTCCTTTGTCAAAAAATTCATGCCCCGCCTGCAGGATTCCGTGCTTCTCTATACGGGAGAAACGCCCATATTCGACACCTACAACCTCGAGGTGGACATACAGCGCGCCTTGCGGAAAAAAGTCTGGCTCAAATGCGGGGGGTACATTGTCATCGAAAACACGGAAGCGCTGGTTGCAATCGATGTCAACACCGGTCGATTCGTGGGCAAGCGCAACTTTGAGGAAACCATTTTGCAGACCAACCTGGAAGCCGTAAAGGAAATCGCATACCAGATACGCCTGAGAAACCTCGGGGGAATCATCATCATCGATTTTATCGACATGGAAAGCAAGGTCAACCAGGAAAAGGTCTGTAACGCCCTTAAAGATGCCCTTAAACCGGACAAGGCAAAATCCAACGTCCTTTCAATGTCCGACCTGGGGCTGATCCAGATGACGCGCAAACGGGTCGTGCGATCCCTGCCGAAAATGCTCTATGAGCCCTGTTTTTACTGCGACGGGGAGGGCATGCTGCTTTCCAGGGAAACCCTTTGCCACAATATTTTCCGCGAAGTTGTCCGACAGGCCCCCGATACCGGGGACTCCGGGGAAACCCGGTTTCAGCTGAAAGTGCATCCGGTTATTGCGGAACTGCTTCTGGGAGAAAAAAGCAACCTGATCACCATGCTCGAAACCCAGATCAACTGCCGCATAGGGATATACCCGATGCCCGCGTTTCATTTGGAGCAGTACGAGATCCTTCTGAGCGAGTAGAAAGAGCGGATGTCAGAGGCGCAGGAAACCGGAACCCGAAGAAAAAGTATATTTTCCGTTTGATGCTTGACAAAAAACGGTATATTGAGGTAGAAAGACAAATTTTACTGAATCAGAGAACAGTCTTCGCGCCCGGAAGCACGCTCACGCCGGAAACAGGCATGGGGCGCGTTATTATACAACAAAAAAGGTGAATCATGAAACGAACATATCAGCCCAGCAAAATCAAGCGCGCCAGGAAACACGGGTTTCTGAAACGGATGTCCACCAAAAACGGGCGCAAAATTGTTAACCGCAGGCGAGCCAAGGGGCGCAAGCGTCTGACCGTATAACCCGTTGGAAACACGGCCGATTAACGAAACAAAGAGGGATTTTTTTATCCAAGAGCGGTTTACCAGGGAGAGGTTTACCAGGGCAGACAGGCTGCGTAAACGGCGCGAATTCGTCGACTTGTCCCGAAGGGGAAAAAGCGTATCCGACCGATACTTTATCCTTTCTTACAAACCCAATGGACAAGACCGATGCCGCCTGGGAATAACGGTTACAAAGAAAGTGGGAAATGCCGTCATCCGAAACCGTTTAAAGCGCATTGTACGCGAATACTTCCGGCGCAGCCGGTCCCGGATCAAACAAAACCTCGACATCAACGTCATTGTAAAAAAATCGGCCATGGACGTTTCTTCCCAACGGGCGCACGCGTCATTGCATGCACTTGTGGACCGGATTCAAGAAGCCGGATCGAGGAGGATTGAAAAATAAGATATCTGCTGCTGACTGTTATCAGGATATACCAACTTTTCCTGTCCCCGATACTGGGGGCGCACTGCCGGTTTTATCCCACTTGCTCCAATTACGCCCTTGAATCAATTCACCGGTATGGTGCATTCCGGGGGGGATTTCTTGCGATGAAACGAATACTGAAATGCCATCCGTTTCATCCGGGCGGTGTGGACCTGGTGCCGTAAATGATTGTGATCGACCGGATAAGAAGCACCGGGCACAACAAATAAATACCTGAATTAAATTAAACAGTCTTTACAAGATCATTGGCCCAATCGCTCTACATCAAGCAGATATTTCACCTATTTCAAGCCGCCCCTCGCGATATCGTTTTCGTGACACGATGCCCATCTTTCCGGTGCCGTTTTCCTGACATCATTGTCATCCCATGTGCGTGATGATCCTGTTGCCTGCATATGCCGCCACTAGAACCGATTTCAAAATTGTAATACAACCAGGAGTCATTAATGGAACACGTTCGGTTGATCGCTGCAATAGTTCTTTCTCTTGCGATTTTTCTGGTATGGGATTTTTTCTTTGTCGACAGGCGTCCGGTCCCGCCCTCTGCCCCTCCGGTGGAAACAACGGAAAGAGCGCCGGAAAAACCGGATACGGCCCCCGGTAGCATCACCGGCGAGGGCATGGAGACAAAACCGCCAAGAGAAGAATTGCCGGCGCAGGTGCCGGATCACACCTTTGAAACCATATCCGTTGAAACAGGTCTTTATAAAGCGGTTATTTCCGATAGAGGGGCAGCCATCCTCCGTTTTGACCTGAAGGAATACCGGGAGAATCCGGAACCAGGCGCCCCCCATATGGCCATGATTCCGGAGAGCAACCGGATGGGTTCCGCCCTTGTCGCGCTTTCCGGCACCGATGAACCCCTTGTCCGGCAAATTTTCGCCACTGATTTTACCGGCCGGGAACTAAGAGTGGAAAACGCTCCGGAAACCCTCTCCTTTTTCTGGCAATCTGGCAATGGCCTGATCCTTGAAAAGCGCTATACGTTTTACCCGGACAAGTACAACATCGACATGACCGTATTGGTCCGGAATGAATCCGAAGGCATTATCGACCGCAACCTGTCCATCACCATGACCAACCCGCCGCCCGATGACTCGAAACGGTTTACGTTTTCCGGACCGTTCATTTTCATCGACCGGGATCTGAACCAGATAAAAATAAGCGATATCCAGGAAAAGGGAACGTACAGCGGCAGCATCCAGTGGGCGGGCATCGAGGACAATTATTTCATGACCGCGCTGATTCCCCGGGAAGCCACCAACACCAGCGTGGTTCTTGACGTGGACGCACGAAACAATCTGCTGAAATCGACTTTCCAGCAGCCGATGGACCCCCTTACACCGGGGGGCGTTGCGCAATTTGACTACCAACTGTTCATGGGGCCGAAGAAACTTTCTCTTCTGCAGGATTTTGGATATGAACTGGACAGAATCGTGGATTTCGGCATCTTCAGCGTCATTGCAAAACCCGCCCTGTGGCTCATGAATGCCATTCATGACAATATCATTGCCAACTACGGCATAGCGATCATTTTGCTCACCCTTCTTATCAAGGCGGTTTTCTGGCCCCTTGGAAACAAAAGCTATAAATCCATGGGGGAAATGCGGAAAATTCAACCCCTGATGATGGAAATCCGAAACAAGTACAAGGATGACAAGAAAAAAATGAACGAAGAGGTGATGAACCTCTATAAAACATACAAGATCAACCCCTTGAGCGGCTGCCTGCCCATGGTTGTGCAGATACCCGTGTTCATCGCCTTTTACCGGATGCTTTACGAGGCCATCGAACTGCGCCATGCGCCGTTTATGCTTTGGATAAACGACCTTTCCGCACCCGACCGGCTTTTCGATTTCAACGTCACCATACCGCTTATGGCACAACCTGCGGGCATTCCCGTGTTGACGATCATTATGGGGGCGACGATGTTTTTGCAGCAGAAACTGGCCCCGCCGCCGGGAGACCCGATGCAGGCAAGGATAATGATGATGCTTCCCATCGTCTTTACTTTCATTTTCATCAACTTTCCCGCGGGACTTGTTCTGTACTGGCTGGTGAACAACGTTGTCTCCATTGCGCAGCAATACAACGTTAACCGGAAAATCACCCAATCATGATCGAATCTGGAGGCGCTTCATGAGTGCGTTTATCGACTTTGAAGATAAAAGCGTAGACAAAGCCATAGAAAAAGCTTGCAAAGAGTTGAACATTGTACGGGAACAGTTAAAATACGACATCATATCGCATGGTTCCAGCGGCATCTTCGGTATCGTGGGAACAAAAAAGGCGCTGATTCGGGTCACCCCTCCGCAATCCACCGAAGAGGGGAAAAAATCCGCAGCCGGCGCACCAGGGCATAAGAAGAAACGGAAGGCGCCGGCCGCCAAGCAGAAAAGCCCCGTTTCCGCGCTTGTTGACGAAGCTTTTGGTGAAAACACCGGCGGCGACGATACCGACGAGCCCGCTGCGTCACCGGAAGCACCGCCGGAGACACCTTTGGCAACCCCTGCTGAAACCACCGAAGCGTCGCCGGAAATCCCTCCCGAGACCGAGCCCCCTTTGGATGAGGATGAGGATCAAGATGAGGAGGTGTCAGGGGAGGGCTCCCTGCCAAAGGAGCCGGCTGCCAGGACAGAGGATATCAAGGCTGCCTCGGACTGGATAAACGGATTTCTATCCCACGCCGTAGCCCTGATTTCCCCGGATTCCGAGGTCGGAATGGAAAATGTCGACGATGTTGTCCGTTTTAAAATCACCGGCGGAACCGATGCGGCCCGCCTGATCGGAAAACGGGGGCAAACGCTCGACGCCATTCAATACCTGGCCGAAAAGACCGTAAGCAAGCAGTTTGGCTCCGGCATCCAGTTTGAAATCGATGTTGAGGACTATCTTGACAAGCGGAGGACCGAATTAATCCAGCTTGCCACCCGACTTGCTGAAAAAGCACAGCAGACGGGCAAACCAATGGTCATTAACCGTATCAATGCACAGGACAGGCGTGTTGTTCATATTGCCCTGAAAGAAAACCGCGAAATCCGGACCCAAAGCGCAGGCAACGGGGAATTGCGAAAACTTTTGATCCTTCCAAAGAAAAAAGCCCCCGGCAGGAAACCGGAACCCAGAAAGCGAAAGAAGGGAAACGGAAGGCGGAAAAACGACGTCGACGCCTCCGGGCAGAATACGGAAGCCGGGGAGCAGGAAAGATAAAGTCGCCGTAAACAATTGATAAAACTATAAAAAAATGTATACAATATTCTGGCAACGTGAAAAACCATGGACCATTCCACCATTGCCGCCATTGCAACGCCGTCCGGAAACGGCGGGGTCGGCATTATTAAAATTTCCGGCCCGGATGCGCTGAACGCAGTTGCGAATATCTTCTGCCCCGGCAGGTTCGACAAGGGGACGGCTCCGGTCGCTGTCAAAGATCCCTCTTTTTTCTCACCATGGAAAATCCATTACGGACACATTGCCGACCCCGTGGAAAACCGCGTTTACGACGAAGTGATCGTCGCCGTAATGCCCGCCCCCAAATCCTATACCCGGGAGGATGTCGTTGAAATTCAGGCCCACGGCGGAACCGTCATACTTGAGAGCATCATGTCGCTGCTGCTCCACACCGGGATTCGAACCGCCCAACCCGGAGAATTCACCCGCCGCGCCTTTTTGAACGGAAGAATCGACCTTGCACAGGCCGAAGCGGTCATCGATCTCATCAACGCCCGCTGCGATGCCGCAATAGACATTGCCTTTGAACAGGCATCCGGCAGCCTGTCCGCGTCTGTTGAAGCGATTCAATCCCGCATCACCGGTCTGATGGCATCCATAGAAGCCATGGTCGACTTTCCCGAAGCCATGGAAGAGGAAATCGACACTGCATCAATGATCCATGCGATTGCCGGTACGATGATCAGCCCGGTTATGGATCTTGTGTGGGCCTACGAAGAAAGCAGATCCCTCCGGGACGGATTTCGTGTGGTTATTGCAGGCGCTCCCAATGTCGGCAAATCCAGCCTCATGAACTGCATTTCCGGATGCGAGCGTGCCATTGTCACGGAGCATCCAGGCACGACCCGCGATTATATTGAAACCCTGTTTCATTCCGGCGGCATTCCCATTACCCTGGTTGACACGGCAGGCCTCCGGATAGACCCGGATCCGGTGGAGAAAATCGGGATTGAAAAGGCCCGCATGCACATCCGGGACGCCGACCTGGTGCTGCATGTGCTGGATGCCTGCTGCCCTGTTTCTGATGACGACCGTGCTTTTTTCGAGCAACATCCGGACAAAGTCATTTTTATCGTGTTCAACAAGATCGACATGGCCCGAAGGGATGCCGCCCTTTTGCTTCCGCCGGCGATGGACAGGGCCGTTGTACTTGAAACATCCGCAAAATACAACCAGGGAATTGAACCGCTGAAACAGAAAATTGCCAATGCCGCCCGGCAGCTGCAAGGAGGGAAAACCGTCAAACCGGTACCCAATTTCAGACACAAAGCGCTGCTTCTGGAAGCAAAAGAGGCGTTGTCCCAGGCCATTGAAAACCTGGAAAATTATGCGACCCCTGAACTGGTTTCCATCGACTTGAGACAAGCCCATGACCGGCTTGGCGAAATTACCGGAAGCACCGCTTCGCCCGAGGTCCTTGACGAAATTTTCAGTCGATACTGTATTGGAAAATAAGCAGCATTGCAACCGGCCAACAAAATGTTTCACGTGAAACATTTTACTATATTTGCATTCTTGGATAGACAGGATAAACAGGGTTATCCTGATCATCATGTGAATTGTAACAAACATAAGGAGTCAATAATGGATTTTACGTTTTTTTTTGAAAAATACGAAACGCTGGCCGCAAAAGTAGACGAGGCGTTTCAAAGGGTATACGACATGCATCCGGATCTGGTGTTGTGCAAACCGGGATGCACGGATTGCTGCTATGCGCTTTTTGATCTGACCCTGGTTGAAGCGTTATATCTGAATCACAAATTCAAGGAAACATTCACCGGCCAAGCGTTGGAAAATATGCTTGAAAAAGCCAACACGGCAGACAGGCAAATATACAAACTAAAACGGGAGGCCTTTAAAGCCGCGCAGGAAGGACAGGAAGAGACTTCCGTCGTTGAAGACATGGGAAAAAAACGGATCCGCTGCCCCATGTTAAGCGACGAAGATCTTTGCAGTCTGTATCCCCACAGACCGCTTGCATGCCGAATTTACGGCGTCCCCCTTGCCATTGGCGGGTCGGGCAGAACCTGCGGCCTGTCCGGTTTTGTAAAGGGAAGCAAGTACCCGACGGTCAACATGGACATTATTCAAGACCAGTTGATTGCGCTTTCAACGGAACTCGTAAAGCGCATCAATTCCAGACGGGTCGGTCTCCCCGATGTTCTGGTGCCGGTTTCCATGGCTATGCTGACGGAGTATAACGAAGAATACTTAGGAATGCCCGTTGATGAGGAAAAAGAGGAGTCCTAAACAAACAGGGGGAAACAATGACGGAACCCGATAATGACGACCTGCGGAAAAAATTGATATTTGACGCCATGTCCCCGCGCAGGCAAAAACACATATTGAAAAAGGGATATGAAAAATGGAACCCTTTTGCCGAGCCCAAAGATCCGGTGGATATACGGATGGACGGCACCAAACGGACCTCCCAGACGCTTCTCCAGGAATTTTTGAAATCCCGTAATCTTGATGCCCATGGAAACGACTACAGAAAAGGCGCCTTTGAAATCTGCCTGGGGATTATTAACGAGGATGAACGTTTCTTGGGAATGTTTGATTTTGCCTGCTGGTACAAGATAGAATTAGAAAAGAATAAAAAGTGATGGTTTGTAGCGGCGCGATACATTGACGTTTCAATGCATCACGCCGCTACGCCAGGAGGACTGCTTTTTTTACGGCTTTCCCATGAACCAGACAAGGATGGGAAGGCCTATTGCCGCAAGAAAAATCAATATGCCCGGTATTGATATGTACGGTTTATACCACGCTGCTTTTTCCTGTTTTGCCTTTTTCACTTCGGATAGATACCAATTGCCCACCAACGCTGCGGCGATAAGAAGGGCGATTGCTTTTATTGCATCGGCGATTCCCATTTAGCTATCTCCGTTTGTGCCTTTTTTTTTCTGCCTATTCATATATTTTTTCTTCCGGCGCGTCCGCTTCCGCTGCGTCGTTTTCAAAATCCCGAACGCGCCTGTCCTTGTTCTTAAAATATTCCCGGTACCATTCGCTGGCAATGATCACGGACATGATTTCGTTGCTTCCGGTCCAGATGGACGCCAGCCGAAGGTCTCTGACAATTCTTTCGATGGAAAATATGTTCGTGTAGCCGATGCCGCCCATTACCTGCATCGCATTGTTGGCGGCCTTCTGGCATGATTCGGTAACGAATTTCTTGGATTCCGAAACCATTCGCCGGATTCTGCGGGAATCCTGTCCGGTATCCACCGCCTTTGCGGTCGCATAAATCAAGGAACGGCAGGCATCCAACAGCATCACTGCTTCCGCCACCTGGAAGTTTACGCCCTGGAAATTGTTGATGGTGGTTCCAAAGGCCTTGCGGCGGGTGGTATAACCGGTTGCGATATCCAGGGCAGGACGCGCGCTGCCGATGGTCATGGCTGCAGTACCGAGTCTTTCCGGTATCATCATGGTGTTGAAAACGGCGTATGCACCGTTTATCCTGCCGACCACGTTTTCCTTGGGCACTTTCACATCCTTGAAAACAAGGCGGCCGGCGCCGCCGCCGCGGCATCCCATAAGTCCGTACAAATAGGAGGTTTCAACGCCGGGCCCCCGGTCGATGATAAGACACGTTAAGGCCTCGTGCGGTTTCGCCTCAGGGTCTGTCTTTGCGTAGACCAGGAAATAATCGGCCCCTTCGGCGCCGACAATAAACCGTTTCTGGCCGTTTACGAGAAAATAATCCCCCTTGTCTTCGGCCGTCGTGGTGGTGCCGAAGAAGTCGGACCCGCCCCGGGGCTCGGTAAGGCATTCCGCCGCGAACAGGTCTCCCTTCAACAGCGGCGATACGTATTTTTCCTTCTGCTCGTCGGTGCCGTGCAGGATGATGGCATCGCATACGAGCTCTGCACCCACGCCGAATGTGCAGGCAAAAATATACCCCAGGGTCCCGACCTCTTCCATTACGGCGCACGTGGTCACCCAGTCCAGGTTTCTCCCCCCCCATTGATCCGGATAGCGGCAGCCCATAAGATTTCTGCGGCCGGCTTCCTGCAAAAATTCCCGCGGAAACTGTATCTTGTCGTTGTCCATGTCGAGGATCATCTGGCGGGGAACCCATTTTACGAGATCCCTTGCCTCGTCGCGAATCGTAACGCCTTCTTCGGATAACAAATAATCAAACATCAGTAGACTCCTGAAAATGTAAACCGGTACAGGTGCGGGCGCGATCTTTTTTTTGAGATCGCTTGTAATGCCCGAAAAAGTTAACGTAAGCGGAAAGTTTTTTATAGCGGAGCAGTAGGGTGTTTGTCAACAAAATTTCAAATTGCTATCGAATAATGCACTGGTGCACACTGGGGGAAAGAATCGACGCAAAAACGTCCAGCTCGACTGCAGAGGTTTGCTGCCTGTGCTGCGCAAAAAATGACGGGTCCAGCACTTTTTCACAACGGGGGATTTGAAGGGCGTAAAGGGAGGCGCCGCGGACAAGATCGGCAATGACATGAAACGCCGCCTCATCAACGATCGGCGTAACACAGGTGGTTCGGAACTCGTGGGGAAGGCCTGAGGCGAGTATGACATTAACGGCGCTTCTGATCCGCATCGGTTCGATATCACGTGCGATCACTGGAAAGTAGCGATCCGGGTCGGTCTTGATATCCATGGCGATATAGTCGACAAGACGGTTTTGTATGAGATCCGAAAGCATTTCGGGCATGGATCCGTTTGTGTCGATCTTTACGGAAAGGCCTATTGATTTGATTTTCTTACAGAATGCAGGCAGATGCGGCTGGAGAAAAGGCTCACCCCCCGTAATGACGACACCGTCGATGAATTTTCGGCGTTTTTCAAAAAAAGTCAGGATGTCTTCCTGGGAAAATGAAGCGGCCGGCTCGCCCTCTACCTGCCGCACCAGTTCCGGGTTGTGGCAGTACGGGCAGTGAAAGTTGCACCCGCGGGTAAAAACGACACTGCTGATGAATCCCGGATAATCAATGAAGCTGTATTTTTCAAAACCGCCGATGTTCATCAGGAGGCAATCTTATAGGTCCTTCGGGCATCAAACTCGCGCTGCTTGCCGTTGTTCCACTGCTGGACGGGGCGCAAGTAGCCAACGACCCGGGAATAGACTTCGGTTGCCGCGCCGCACGTGGGACAGGCTTCGTAATTGCCGCTGAAATAGCCGTGATCGGAACACACGCTGAACGTCGGCGTGATCGTGAAATACGGAAGGCGGAAGTTGCCGGTTATCTTCCGAACCAGGTGCTTGGTCGCTTCAAAATGGTTTATCTGCTCTCCCAGGAAAATATGAAAAACCGTTCCACCGGTATACTTGACCTGGAGTTCGTCCTGAAGTTCCAGCGCTTCAAAAACATCATCCGTATAATTGACGGGCAACTGGCTCGAATTGGTGTAAAAGGGATCCGCTCCCTCCTGAAATTCGCTCTCATTGGCACAGAGTATCGACGGGTATGTTTTTTTGTCGATAAGGGCAAGCCGGTATGCCGTTCCTTCCCCGGGGGTGGCCTCGAGGTTGAAGATTTCCCCGGTTTCTTCCTGAATATTCTCAAGGAGTTGTCTCATATAATCCAGCACTTCAATGGAAAAAGCCCGCCCTTCGGGTTCTCCGATATCCTGCCCGATAAAATTGAGACAGGCCTCATTCATGCCGATAATGCCGATGGTGGAGAAGTGGTTGGCCCAGTATGCGTCGGTTCTCTCTTTGACGGCCCTCAGGTAAAAGCGGGAATACGGATAGAGGTTCTGCTCGGTAAAACGTTCGAGAACCTTCCGTTTGATCACAAGGCTTTTCTTGGCGATTTCCGCCTGATTCTTCAGGCGTTCGAAAAAGTCCTCCCTGCTTTCGGCAAGATATCCGATACGGGGGAGATTGATGGTCACCACGCCGATGGAACCGGTCAGTGGGTTGGCACCGAACAAGCCGCCGCCCCGCTTCTGGAGTTCACGGTTGTCGAGGCGCAGCCTGCAGCACATGGAACGCGCGTCTTCGGGGGACATGTCCGAGTTGACGAAATTGGAAAAATAAGGAATCCCATATTTTCCGGTCATCTTCCAGATGTAGTCATGGTTGGGATTGTCCCAGTCGAAATCAGCGGTAATATTGTACGTGGGAATGGGAAAGGTAAACACACGCCCCCGCGCATCCCCTTCCATCATGATCTCTGCGAACGCCCGGTTGAAAAGGTCCATTTCGGCCTGGAAATCCCCATACGTGACATCCTGGTATTCCCCGCCGATGATTACCGGGGAATCCTTGAATACGGACGGCACGTTGAGATCCATCGTGATGTTGGTAAAGGGCGTCTGGAATCCGACACGGGTCGGAATATTGATGTTGAAGACGAATTCCTGGAGCGCCTGCTTGACTTCCCGGTAGGACAATTGATCAAAACGGATAAACGGGGCCAGCAGCGTATCGAAATTGGATACCGCCTGCGCCCCTGCGGCCTCCCCCTGCAGCGTATAGAAAAAATTCACCACCTGCCCCAATGCGGAGCGAAGATGTTTGGGAGGCGCGCTTTCCACCTTGCCCGATACGCCCATGAAGCCGCTTTTGAGCAGGTCCACGAGATCCCACCCCACGCAATAGACAGACAGAAGGCTGAGGTCGTGGATATGCTGGTCCCCGTTTTTATGCGCCCGCCTCACTTCGGGCGGATAAATCCGGTTCAGCCAGTATTCGGCCGTGATATCGGAAGAAATGTAATTGTTAAGCCCCTGGAGGGAATAACTCATATTGGAGTTTTCCTTGATCTTCCAGTCGAGTTTCTGCACGTAGTTTTCAACCAGCTCCACGTTGGCGGCCGTGGCGATGCTCCGTATCTGGGAATGCTGCTCCCGATAAATGATGTAGGCTTTGGCCGTTTTAAAATACGGGGAATCTATCAGCACCCGCTCTACAATGTCCTGAATTTCTTCAACTTCTGGCGGACTGGAAAGCTGCATCTCATGGGCGAGCGACAACCCGCGCAATGTCAGCTTCTTTGCGGTGTGCTCGTCGAATTCACCGGTTGCATTTCCGGCCTTGGCAATGGCAGCAGTGATCTTGGAAGAATCGAATTCATCAATCCGGCCATTTCTTTTCTTTATATGGGTAAACATGCAGCATCCTCCACTCTGAGACGTTCCTTAACGAAAAACCCTGGTTTTCCGCTCGGGCACTGAGATCGTTTCACTGTTTCAACACGATAGACGAAATTGTCTTTGTACCTAAATTTAACTATATATTGAAAATTGTCAATGGAAAATTCAATATATTGTGTTTTTTTACCCGCAAACTCCGGGGAAAAAAGTTGCCTTATGAATCATTTCCCATGAAACCGGGTCTTTGGACGGAAGGTGCAATCCAGATATAGTCCGCCACGGAAAAATCAACGGGTTCTCCATCTTTGTGGGGCATGACCGTTCGGTAGGAAAGGCCGGTTCGAAAACGCGCCCGCTCGGGTATGCCAAAGCCCCGAAGGATATGGCCGTTTCCGGCAAAGACCACCAGCAGCCGGTCGTTTGCATGACGACTCACCGCTTCCGCCATTGCTTCGTCCCACACGACCTGGGCGGCGTAAAAATTTTCAAAATCATACCTTTGGGTAATGCGGTCGGCATGTTTGTCATACACCTGCCTCACGTGTTCCCGGTGTTCGACATCCGTAAGATCGATCCTGTCGGGAAGCTGTCGGGCCTGGTACGGAAGCAGGGAGTCAATGCCTCCGGCAGCAATTTTGGAGGGTATATGGAACTCGATATTGAGCCCGAAAAGCGGAATCCGGTTTTGCTGTATCTCGTTCAACAGGTCGCGGTACAGGGAAAAATCATATCGCCAATTGGCATACCAGTGGGTTTTTTTGAGAAACGCTTCCTCTGAAAGCCCGCCGTCGACCCACTTGGCCAAAAATGCCTGGTACGGGCGGGCAAACATTTCCATTCCAACCGCGATTTTGCCGGGATGCCTTTCATACAGCGCTTTGAGTACGCGGAGCTGAATTTCGTGATGTGCGGGATTGATGTGGGCCTCCCCCACGTACACGACGGAAACGGTTTCAAGGTCCGCGATCATGGTTTCAAAAGAAACCACTTTCTGTGTTTCTGCGGCAAGGATCGTATCGACCGGGTACGATTCCGCTTGCGGCACGGCATCAGGTCCGCGCAAGGCGGCACAACCGGAAAGAAGGAAAAACATCAGAAAAAGAGCTGAGACCGGGGTTTTCAAAAAACCTCCTTGCTTTTAACGGCTTGGAAATTATATGCTATACTAAAAATATTTGCATTCTTGTATAGGCGCGATAAATATTCCCAAAGAATGTGGGCCCTACGAGGTGTTCCTGATCATCATGTCTATTGATACATGCAAAGAATTATAACTCCAGTGCAACTGTCAGCCACCCATCAGGGCCAACAAAGCAATTGCCCGGGCCCGCGATGGAAACACGGAAACCCAAAGAAAACCCCGGAAAAAAGAGAACAGCCATGCAGCTTGAAAACAATCCCATGTTCAGAAAAGCGCCCGTTCCCTGGCATGACTCCGGCATAGCATGCATTATCGGGGCATTTGTAACGCTGGGAATCGCTCTTTTTGCCACCGTCGGCATCCGGGTGGCAGCGGCATACCATGAACCCTGGATCTTGTGGGTACCGTCGCTGCTTTTCGTTATTAGCGCAGGACTTTTCATCTCGCTGGTCATCCGTTTTTCAAGACGCCGAAAATCAGAGAAATGACCGATTTTTCCGGATGCCATTGAAATTTTCGGGCGAAATCATTCGCAGGTGCTCGAGAAAGAAATGGAGTATAATGGCGGTCACCCCCCATACAACGACGCCGTTATCCGATTGTGTGCCCGCCGGGTAAATCAGATTGAATACATCCGGCCGCCTCCCCACGTAATTCTTTTCCACATGGGTTTTTATGAGGTCGTCAAGACGGATTTCCAGCGTGGTTGAAATTTCCTGGGGATCGAAGCGCAAACCGGAGCGGTCCCCGCTCCAGAAGCCCACAAACGCCTCTATCTCAATTTCCCGAATGGTCTGGAAATATCCCAGGGAACCAATCATTTCAATCTGCGAAGCATTGATGTTCAATTCCTCTTTTACTTCACGGTAGGCGGTCGTCATGGTGCTCTTATCGCTTCCATCCACCCGCCCCCCGGGCAACGCGACCTGGTTTCGCCATGGATAGCCTTCGGTATCCGCCTTGAGCACCGCAAGCAAGTGGGCCTCGTTGTCTTTTTCAAAAAGCGGCATGAGCACGCTTGCAGGTTGAAAAATCCTTACCGAGGGTGATTTCGGCAACGCATGCTGAAGCAGGATATTTTTCAGATGTTTGGTTTTCATGAGCACTGCCTAATACCTGTCAAATCCTACTCTTTTTCAAGAAAATCCGTAAAGCTCATGGTTTCGTAACTTTCCGTGTGGATATATTTCAGAATGCCGATCATCTGATCTTCGGGGATAAAACCCGGCCGGCCGGCAATCACCCCGTCATCGGTTGAAAGAAAAAGGTTGGAAGGATACTGATTAGCGCCGTACTCACGGGCCAGTTCCCGCTCATCTTCCGCGTCGACTTTCATGGGAACGAAATTTTCATTGAGATAGTCGCTTATTTGCTTCATGGAAAACGTCTCTTCGTCCATTTTTTTACAAAATCCGCACCAGTCCGTGTAAAAATACAGAAAACCGATTTTTCCCCCGGATTTCATTTTCTCCACGCCGTCCTTGTAGGAATACCAGCGGATATCCCCCTTCTCGTCGGCAAGGCCGGTACATGAAAAAAGACTGATAATCAGTATCGGTAAAGCGAATATGACGATTCTTCGCGCTGAGTGTTTCATATGAGGTGTCCCTCCGAATAATGAATATAAAGACATACAATTCTTGACGACTTCGCAAAAAGTCCAATATCTGCGTTGCGAACAATTTTTACAGAATCTCACGTACGGCTAAGTACTCTCAATTCTTCAAAAATTGCTTGCGCCTTGATCTTGTCACGCCATGGCGTGATTCAAAGCCGTCTGATCGCAACTTTTTACGAGTCCGTCAAAACTTATGTAAAATTAAAAAGGCCGAAACTGTCGGTCAGCAGAAGCAGCCCGACCAGGATCAGCAGCACTCCGGCAACGGGGCCGGCGTAACGAAGCGCTTTTGAAGCGCCTCTGACTATTTTTAGCATGGCCGGAACAAAAACGGAAATGAGAATAAAGGGCACCGCAAGTCCGGCCGAATAAACGGCCAGAAGCCATACGCCCTGGCTGACGGTCTCACTGGTGCCCGCAATCATGAGAATTGACCCTAAAAGAGGGCCGATACAAGGGCTCCATCCTGCGGCAAAGGCCATTCCAACAATGAAAATGCCTGCAAGGTGCAGGGGTTTTCTGCTTGGCGCAATCCGGTTGTCTTTTTCAAGTGCACGGATACGAATGATCCCTGTCATGTGAATCCCCAGACCGATAATCAGCAAACCGCCTATGATCCGAATGATGTCCTTGTATTGGGCAACCATGCTTCCGATATACGAAGCAGAAGCCCCCATGAGGATAAACACGACCGAAAAACCCATCACGAAACTTATGGTTGCAGCAAGAATCCGGCCCCTTACGGCCGCCTCCGGATTTTCGGTGAGCTCTTCTATGGAATATCCGCTGATAAAGGCAAAATAAGCCGGAATAAGCGGCAGAAGGCAGGGGGAAATAAAGGAGAGGAGCCCCGCCAGAAAGGCCGCTGAATATGAAACGGTTTGGGTTAAAATCATTTTACGCTATCGTTTACAAGTTTTAGGTTATCCGGGTAATATAATCACTCCGACGGAATCAGTCATGTTTTTTATGAAAAAAGCGGATTTATGAAAGGCCAAGCTCTCTGGAACGGCGGGCTGCTGCCATAATGGCTGAAATCAGCGTTTCTTTCAGATGGTTTTCTTC
This sequence comes from Desulfobacteraceae bacterium, assembly GCA_011389515.1. Classification (GTDB taxonomy): domain Bacteria; phylum Desulfobacterota; class Desulfobacteria; order Desulfobacterales; family Desulfosalsimonadaceae; genus B1SED10-16. The sequence continues at coordinate 16,452 of JAABUA010000026.1, read as the reverse complement.
AAAAACACGTATAGCGGCCTCGGTGGTGCCTCCCGGCGATGTCACTTTGCGACGCAGATCCTCCGGGGACGCTTGCTGCACGTCAATAAGGCGCAGGGCTCCCTTGAGCGTAGAAAATGTCAGTTGAAACGCTTCTTCCGCAGTAAGACCGAGCGTTTCGCCGGCCGCAAGCATCGATTCGAGGAAATAAAAACAATAGGCGGGGCCTGAGCCGGATATTGCCGTAACCGCATCCATTTTTTCCTCTGCACACTGTATCGTCTCCCCCATGGCGCCAAGAATCCTGCGGGTCACATCGATATCGCCGCCGGTTGCATGACAATTGACTGAAAATGCGCACATCCCTGCTCCGACGAGGGCCGGCGTATTGGGCATTACTCGGATAATCGGTATGCGCTGTTTTTCTTTTTCGCTTTTTCCCGCGTATACAGCTTTTTCAAATGTGTCAATTTTTATTCCCGCAGCAATGGAGATGATCAGCAACCGATCCCTGACAGCGTCGAAAGCATTGCGCGCGGCAAGGTCTTCCAGCACACCGGCCATCTGCTGGGGCTTTACGGCCAATACCGCAATATCGCAGGCATCCATGATGTGACGGTTGTCTGAAATACGCCGGATATTGTATTTTTTCTCGATATATGCCGCCCGCTCCGGCTGTATATCACCGGCCAGTATATTGTCCGGAGAGAAGGTGCCTGTTCGGATCAATGCGGATATCATGGCTTCGGCCATGTTTCCGGCGCCGACAAACCCTATGGTACGATCGCTTTTGCCGTTTTGGGTATTCATATCCTATCCCTTCTGTTTTTCTTCGCAGCAGCACCCATGGCCGTTTATGAACACAGCAGGGTGATTGCAAAAACCGCCCTTGCGGACTATAATTGAGGCAAGCGCGCAATGTCAATGATTTGGCGATTAAAACGGAAACTTCTTGACTAAACGGTTTATTTTTATTTATTTTATTACGTAATTGGTGTTCTCCGGCACAAGTTGTAACAGCCCGGCCTTTTTAATTACTATTTGAAACAAGGATTACTGTTGAGCATCCTGCTTGCAAATTTTATTTTAGGGATTGCACGGGTATTGGAAATCGGCCTGAATCTCTACATGTTTATCATTATCGCCTATGCAATCCTTTCATGGGTGAATCCGGATCCTTACAACCCGATCGTCAGCCTCATAAGACAGGTCACCGAACCGGTGATGCACCGCGTTCGGCGGCATATTCCGACAAATTTCGGTGGCATCGATTTCGCGCCGATGATCGTCATTTTGGCAATCTACTTTCTTCAGATCTTTGTCGTACAAACCCTGTTTCAGCTTGCCAGACAAATATGACTGCGCAGCAGCGCATGCGACCATGCTTTTAACCATTCTTATCATCGTTTTCGGAGAAGCTCATGGCAAAAATCGACGCGTTTTTCAAACTGATGAACGACCAGGGCGCCTCGGACCTCCACCTGGCTGCCGGCCAGCAGCCGGCGCTTCGAATACGGGGGGAAATCGAAAGGGTAAAGTACAAGGCGCTCAGCAACGACGATCTTCGGGGCATGATATATGAAATTACGCCCGAAGAAAAGATCAAGGTCTTCGAGGAAACCGGGGATGTGGATTTCGGTTATGAAATACCGGGTCTTGCACGGTACCGCGCCAACCTGTTCATGCAGAGAAATGGCGTGGCGGCCGTTTTCAGACAGATTCCCAGCAACATTATGACCGCAGATCAGCTTGGCCTTCCGCCGGTTGTGTCACGACTGGCAGGCCTCCCGAGAGGGCTCGTTATCGTTACAGGCCCTACCGGCAGCGGCAAATCAACGACCCTGGCCGCAATAATCGATGAGGCCAACCGTGTTCGCAAGGACCACATTATCACCATCGAAGATCCCATCGAATTTGTTCATGAAAGCAAGGGATGTATTGTCAATCAGCGGGAAGTAGGGGCCCACACGAAATCTTTTTCGGCTTCCCTTCGGGGGGCGCTGCGTGAAGACCCGGATGTCATTCTGGTGGGAGAAATGCGGGATTTGGAAACCATCTCCCTTGCAATTGAAGCGGCGTCCACCGGTCACCTGGTATTTGCCACCCTTCATACCTCCAGCGCCATGAAAACCGTGGACCGCATTATCGAAGTTTTTCCGGCCAACCAGCAGCCCCAGATCCGATCGACATTGTCAGACGGCATCCGGGCCATCCTGGCCCAGGTCCTTTTTAAAAGGGTTGACCGGAAAGGAAGATGCCCGGCTGTTGAAGTTCTTATCGCCACCCCCGCTGTACGGAACCTGGTCCGTGAAGGGAAAACCCACCAGCTTACATCCTCCATGCAGACTGGAAAAAAATACGGCATGCAGGTCCTGGATGACGCCATAATGGACCTGTATAACAAGGGGCAGATAAGCCCGGACGACGCCTATGCCAAGTCAAATGAAAAGTCCAGGTTCAAACCCCTTCTGAAGAGCCAGCCGGATGACTTCACGGAAGCATAAACAAGCAGGAAATATCTGAAAAGGATCACGATCATGCGTAAACCGGAAATCGAACACATCATGACAACGATGCTCGATTCCCACCAGAGCGTCTCAGACCTCAACATCACGGTGGGAAAACCGCTGCAGGTGGAATCCTTCGGCGAACTCGTTTCCGTGGACATGAAACCGAAGCTCAAAACACTGACGCCGTTCCAGACAGAGGTGTTTGCCCTCAACCTCATCGCAAACGATCGGAGGCTGACGGAAATACTGCTGAAAGAAGGCTCCTGCGACCTGTCCTACACGCTTCCCGGAAAAGCAAGGTTCCGCGTCAACGTGTTCTCCCAGTCGGGACACCTGTCGGTTGTTCTGCGCCAGCTTGAAACCCGGGTGCCAACCATAAAAGAGCTCCGGCTGCCAAAAGCGTTCAATGAAATCGCCAAGGAAAGAAACGGCATCGTATTTGTCACGGGCGCCACCGGCACGGGTAAAACCACCTCCCTTGCCGCCCTTCTGGAAGAGATCAACAAAGAAAAGTCCGTGCACATCATTACCCTGGAAGACCCCATCGAATTTGTCCACTCCCACAAGAAGTCGACGTTCAACCAGCGGGAACTGGGAAAGGATTATGACACGTTTGCCCATGGCCTGCGCGCGGCGCTAAGGCAGGCGCCGAAGGTCATCCTGGTCGGGGAAATGAGGGACCGGGAAACGGTTGAAATAGGGCTTACAGCGGCGGAAACCGGCCATCTCGTTCTTACCACCCTGCATACGGTGGATGCCGGGCAAACCATCAACCGGATTTTAGGCATGTTCAATATCGAAGACGAAAACCAGATCCGGACCCGGCTTGCGGACACGCTGCGATGGGTCGTCTGTCAACGGCTTCTGCCAAAGGCAGGGGGCGGCAGAGAGGCGGCCTTTGAAATCCTTCGCACGAGCCTGCGCGTCAAGGATTCGATTCTCCACGGAGAAGCTGACGGTAAGACCTTTTATGACATTATGGAAGCCGGTACGGCTTTGGGCATGACCACTTTTGACAACTTTATCACCCAGTTGTTCTCAAAGGGCTTGATAACCGAAGAAACCGCCATGGGATATGCTTCCAGAAAATCCATCGTGGGCCGAGGCATCGATTCAATCAAAAGCGAGCGGGGGGAGGCCACCTCCGATATCGACGAGCTTGAAATCGATATGCACTACAACAAAAAATAACCGTTACGGTCAGCGTGCAAGGATCTTGATATGGAAATCATTTGCAGCAGTTGTGAAAAAAAAATAAACATTCCCGAAGACAAAATACCTGCCGGGAAGTCGTTTACGCTCCGGTGTCCGGCCTGTAAGGGAAAAGTCTCCGTTGACTTGACTCCAAAAGAAAATGGCGGCGATCTGGAGGCCGCCGGCTGGCAGCAGGGGCCGGATGAACCGGACGCGGAATATGATGCAAGTGAAAAGCCCTTTGATTTTCTCGAAGAGGAAGGGCTTACCGCCATGGTGTGTGAAAACGACCCCGGTTCGATAAAAAAAATCAGGGAAGTCCTTGATATCATGGAATACAGTGTGACCGTCCCCGATTCGGTTCGGGATGCGCTCAGAAAGATGAAGTACCATGTGTATGACCTGATTCTCGTCAACGAGTCCTTTGACGGCAGCAGTCCGAGCGCCAACGGTATTCTTATTTATCTGGAACGCCTGAACATGTCCATCCGCAGAAATATATTTGTTGGCCTGATTTCAAAGCAGTACGCCACCCGTGACAACATGGCGGCATTTCTCAAAAGCGTGAACCTGACCATTAACGAAAGAGACGTGCCCCATCTAGACAAGCTCCTGAAAAACGCCATCAATGACAACGAGTTGTTTTTTACGATTTTCAAAGAAAGCATGAGAAAAGTTGGAAAGATATGACAAAACCGGCAAGCCGTTCACCATACACCTGCAATGATTACCGCGCCGAAATGATCCTGCTTTCCCTTGAAAAACGGCTTCACAAGCCGGGCCTGGAAGAAGAGGAAAAACGGGCGCTTGAAGCCGAGATAAAAAAGGTCAGGGCACAGATGGGTATGGAGTAAGTCTGGTAGATTTTGTGGACATGATGGACTTGCTGTATGCAAATGCAAATTGAAAAACAACCACCGTTGTTTCTGTAATTCCGATTTACACTCGATTGGCTGCGATTTTTTTCGCCAGAATCTGAAGGCCTTCAAGGGTCAGGCCGGGTTCGACCGATTCGATGGTTTCGGAAAGACGATTCAAAATGACGCCCAGGCCGCCGGTGGCGATCACTTTCGGGGACGTTTCCATTTCCCGGCGGATGCGACGAACCATCCCATCCACAAGGTCGGCATAACCGTAAAGCAGACCCGACTTCATGCTTGCAACCGTTTCCTTGCCAATGGCGCACTCCGGAACATCAATGAGTTCCACCCGGGGCAGTTTTGACGCTTTTGTGAACAGGGCTTCCGCAGAAATGCCGATTCCCGGGGCAATGGCTCCCCCCAGATATTCCCCTTTTTCCGAGATGCAGTCAAACGTCGTTGCGGTTCCAAAATCGATGATGACCAGGGCGCATCTGTACTTTTCGTAGGCGGCAATGGCGTTGACCAGCCTGTCTGCGCCCACTTCCGCGGGATTCTTCAAAAGAACCGGCATATCCACGGTTTTATGGTTGACCCAGTCCGGTTCATGTCCGAGATATTTATTGCAAAACGATTCGATGGCGCCCGAAAGCGGCGGAACCACACAGGATACCACTGTCTGCTCTATCGCGGAAGATTCGATGCCAGTCTGTCTGAAAAACCGTGAAATAATTATATTCAGTTCGTCGTCCGTCAGCCGGATTTCCGTATGAATGCGCCAGTCATGGACCAGCCGGTCATTGTCATACAGCCCGATCACGGTGTGGGTGTTGCCCACATCAAGAACCAGCAGCATGGAACTCTCCATTTTTTACAGCGTCGATGATGGTTGCCGTCGCGCGGGCACGGGCCACATCATGGACCCTCATGATATGGGCGCCGTTTAAAATTGCCGCGGAAACAATGGCCTGGGTTCCCAGTTCAACCAATTCACTGGCAGCATCGTTTTCATTTTCCAGGCGGTTTTCCCGGGCCAGGATTTTGCGAATAAACGCCTTCCTCGACGGTCCGATCAATACGGGCACGCCAAGCGACAAAAACCGATGGATGTTTCTTACCAGTTCCAAATTATGCAAAACCGTTTTTCCGAACCCGATACCCGGGTCGACAACAATGTTTGAAGCGGAAATACCCGCGGCTATAGCTGTTGAAACGGCATTTTCGAGAAAAGAGCAGATCTCTCCGATCAGGTCGTCATAGCAGGGATCGACCTGCATGGTTTTCGGGGTGCCCAGCATGTGCATCAGAATGACCCATGCGCCTGTTTCCGCCGCGACGGCTCCCATTTGGGGATCAAGCCGTAATGCACTTATATCGTTTATGATCGCAGCACCGGCATCCATGGCGCGCCGTGCCACAACGGCCTTGGTGGTGTCTATGGAAATCGGCACATCGATATGTTTCGCCAGGTGCTCGATGACCGGCAAAACCCGCTCTGTTTCTTCCTCGACGCTGACGGGTTCGGAAAACGGCCGGCTCGATTCCCCGCCGATATCTAAAATATCCGCACCGTCATTCACCATTTTTTCGGCCTGCCGAAGGGCGCTGTCAAGAGAGAAAAACCGCCCGCCGTCGGAAAATGAATCCGGCGTAACGTTAAGAATCCCCATGATGCATGTTCTTCGCCCCAATTCCAGCTGATGGGAGCCCCGTCTGAGGCTATACGGTTTCATCGGCCGATTGTTTTTCCGGTTCGGTTGCAAACGGGAGGTTGACCCCGGGTCTCATGCTGATGATGAGATCATCGAGCTCTTTGCCCATAACGGTTTCCTTGTCCAAAAGAAGTTCGGCCAGCTTATCCAACACATCCCTGTTTTCCTTTAGAATTTCCCTTGCCTGGGCATATGCGTCTTTTACGATACGGGTGATTTCCGCATCGATTTTCTGGGCCGTGGCTTCCGAGTAATCCCGGTGCTGTGCGATCTCCCGCCCAAGAAAGATCTGCTCGTCCTGCTGGCCGTAGGCGAGGGGGCCCAGCTCTTCGCTCATCCCCCACGAACGAACCATTTTCTGGGCCAGTTCCGTTGCTTTCTTGATATCGTTCGACGCCCCCGTGCTGATCCGGCTAAACACCAGCTCCTCGGCAACCCGGCCGCCCATTGCCACGGAAAGATCGCTTTTCAGCTGATCCTTGAAGACAAAATCCCGCTCCTCCGGGAGGAACCAGGTAACGCCTGCGGCCCTTCCTCTGGGAATGATGGTGATCTTGTTGATGGAATCGGTCTCAGGCAGAAAACGGGCCACCAGCGCGTGCCCTGCTTCATGGTAGGCGGTGGTTTTCTTGTCTTCTTCCCGCATTACTTTTGATTTCCGCTCAAGGCCCATGAATATCTTGTCCTTGGCATCCTCAAAGTCCTCCATGGTGACCTTTTCCTTGTCCTTGCGGGCGGCGATAAGCGCCGCCTCATTGACCATGTTTTCCAGGTCCGCCCCGGAAAAACCGGGCGTTCCCTTGGCCAGGTTGACCACGTTGATTTCCTCGGAAGGCGTTCGCTTGAGATGCACCTTGATGATTTCCGTACGCCCTTTGATATCGGGCATGGGCACCACAACCTGCCGGTCGAAACGCCCCGGACGAAGCAGTGCGGGATCGAGCACGTCCGGCCGGTTCGTTGAAGCGATCAGGATGACGCCCTCGTTGGATTCAAAGCCGTCCATTTCAACCAGAAGCTGATTCAGGGTCTGTTCGCGCTCATCGTGGCCGCCACCCAGACCCGCGCCCCTCTGACGACCTACGGCGTCGATTTCGTCAATGAAGATAATGCATGGGGCGTTTTTTTTGCCCTGTACAAAGAGGTCCCGGACCCTGGAGGCGCCAACGCCCACGAACATCTCGACAAAGTCGGACCCGCTGATGGAAAAAAACGGAACGCCCGCTTCCCCGGCGATCGCCCGGGCAAGAAGGGTCTTTCCCGTACCGGGGCTGCCAACCATCAGCACGCCCTTGGGGATGCGGCCGCCCAGGCGGGTATATTTTTTTGGCGTTCGCAGAAACTCCACCAGTTCGGTAACCTCCTCCTTGGCCTCATCCACGCCGGCCACGTCGTCAAACGTCACTTTCTGTGCATCATCCGAAAGCATCCGCGCGCCGCTTTTCCCGAACGACAGGGCCTTTCCGCCGCCTCCCTGCATCTGGCGCATGAAAAAAATCCAGACCCCGATCAGCAGGAGAAACGGGAACCAGGAAACCAGAACGGATATCAGCCAGGGAGTTTCCTGTTCGGGTTTCGCCGTTATATCCACGCCGTTTTCCCGAAGGATACGCACCAGTTCGTTATCGGAAGGCGAATAAACGACATGGGTATCCCCGGTTGTGTCGGTCACGCTCAGTTCGTCCCCCTGAATCACCACGTTGGAAATCCGCTTGTTTTCCACCATGGACAAAAACTCGGAATAACCAAGCTCCTTCTGGGGCTGCGGCTGGGTGGCAAATAGATTATAAAGCATGATCATCATCAGTGCGACGACAATCCATAACGCTATGTTTTTGTTGAATGCGTTCAAGTCAGAAATCCTCCGGACGCGTTGGTTTCTCTTTTTGTGTTATACCTGTATATATTCTGTCTTATCACAACGGGTGTCATCTCTTTATCATATGCGCTCAATACAGATCTTTCACCAGGCTCACCATCAAGACGGTTTTCGTCTCCCGGGTTATCTTGAACCGGTCGTCCATCCGCAAACCCGCAATCCAGGCCACCTGCCCTTTGCTTTGCAAAAGGGGCACCCGGCGGCGCTTCTCTGCCGGAATCTTGTTGTTGATAAAAAAATCCTTCAGTTTCTGGGTTCGGGACATGCCAAGCGGCATGAAGCGATCCCCCGGTCGCACGTTGCGTACATAAAGCGGAAAAACCAGCCGATCCCAATCCAGTGCCGCTGTATCACCGGACGGAAAACCATCCATATCTTCTACAGGCAAACGGGTCAAGACAATATGCGCTCCTGCTTCCGGTATAACCATCCGGCCTGAAACCGCTTGTTTTTCCGCAACCGTGTATTCATAAAACGGTACACCAAAGCCGTCTCCGGCAAGCGCGGTTGATCTGAGCGGCTGCTTTTCCGCCGTGAGTATCAGAAACGTATTTTTCCGCGTCACCCGGATGCGGTCCGGAAGATCGATTCGCCCGGACGGGTCCGGTTTGTCCATGAGGGCAATGATGGCATCAATATGTGCAAAACCGATACGCCGGAGATCCCCCTTGACCGTAAAAAGGGCTTTCCGGACAATCCGCCGTTTTACCGCAACATGCTGCCTTTTGGCTTTTTCGATGTCAAGAACCAGGCGCCCTTTGCTCCGGTCCGCCGCCACGGCGTCAAATACCGGTGAAAGCATCCCTTCGATCCACCCGTTCTCAGATCCGGCTATCTGCCCCATTTTGTGCAGGTTTTCAACAACACGGGGATTGTAGTCCTCTAACGCGGGGATCAGGCAGTGGCGGACATGGTTGCGGTGAAACCGGGTATTGTCATTGCTCTCATCATGAACATATGCAATGTTGCCGGTATGGAGAAAGGACCGTATATCACTTCGACGGCAATGAATAAGCGGCCTTACAATGCGTCCCCTCACCGGCGCGATGCCCGCCATGCCGGTCGGACCGCTGCCGCGTATCATGTTCATCAGGATAAGCTCCGCATCATCTTCCAGGTGATGTCCCACCGCTATTTTGTCATATCCATAGCGATCGGCTGTCTCATGAAAAAAATGATACCTCGCATCCCTTCCCGCTTCTTCAAGACTGCCGCCGATCTTTTTTTGTATGGCAAATGCATCAATCTTTTTTTCATAATAAGGCACATTGTGCTTTTTTGCAAGGCGCGCCACAAAGACGGCATCCCGTTCCGATGCATGACCGCGAAGGCCGTGATTCACGTGCGCGATTGCAATGCCGTAACGGTTTTCCTTTCCCAGTTCGATCAATGCATGCAGCAGCGCCACGGAATCAGGTCCTCCTGAAACCCCCGTCAAAACGCATGATCCAGAGGGGAGCATCGCATTTTCGCATATGGTTTGAAAAACCTGTTTTAAAAAAGACATGGGCCCTTTCCGCCCCTGGTCTGCATGCGGATACGAAACGCAAAATATTGTTATGTATATTATAAGCATTTAAAATGCAACAACAATACAGAGGGCGGAGGCCGGGTGGATATTCCGGCGGATTGACACGGACGGATCATTCGATTATATAGGCAGGTTGTATGGTACCGGTTACGGGATAACGACTCTTGATGGCATCATTTTTTGCATACATGAAATAAGGATTTTTTATGATAAAGATCAATGAACACTATTTGAAGCTCCAAGCCTCGTATCTTTTTTCCACTATCGCAAAAAAAATCAACGATTTTTGTGAAAAAAATCCGGGCCGTGACATCATCCGCCTGGGCATAGGAGATGCCACGCGTGCGCTTGCCCCGGCATGCATCGCTGCGTTTCACCAGGCCGTGGATGAAATGGCCCGAGATGAAACATTCCGGGGATACGGGCCCGAGCAGGGATATCTTTTCCTTCGCGAAAAAATCGCTGAAAACGATTTCCAGTCACGGGGCGCAGCGGTGGACGCCGACGAAATTTTTATCAGCGACGGCGCCAAGTGCGACACCGGCAATTTCCAGGAAATCCTGTCAACCGACATCACGGTCGCCATTCCGGACCCGGTGTACCCGGTTTACGTGGATACCAACGTCATGGCGGGCCGAACCGGGATCGCCAGGGACGGCCGCTTTGAAAACATCGTCTACATGGCATGCACGGAAAAAAACGGCTATATCCCCGGGCTCCCAGAAGAACCGGTCGACCTGGTTTACCTGTGCTTTCCAAACAACCCGACCGGTGCAACCATTACAAGGGAAGCGCTGGTTCAATGGGTTGACTGGGCGACCGAAAACAAGGCCCTGATCCTGTATGATGCCGCCTATGAAGCCTTTATCCGGGACGATGCCATGGTGAAATCCATTTACGAAATTCCCGGGGCCCGCAAGGTCGCGGTCGAATTTCGCAGCTTTTCCAAAACCGCCGGTTTTACGGGAACGCGCTGCGCATTCACGGTGGTGCCCAAAGAATGCATGGCATATGACGCCACCGGCACGCCCCACAGCCTGCACAGCCTCTGGAACCGACGCCACAGCACCAAATTCAACGGGGTTTCCTACCCGGTGCAGCGCGCAGCGGAAGCGGTATACAGTGAACAGGGGAAGAAGGAAACCCGGGAAATCATCGCCGGCTACATGAAAAATGCCGACCGGATCCGCCGCGAAATGGATGATCTCGGGTATGATTACATCGGTGGACAGCATTCGCCGTATGTCTGGGTCGATGCCAAAACCGACTCCTGGGATCTCTTTGACATGCTTCTTACCAAAGCCGGCGTGGTCTGCACCCCGGGTGCGGGATTCGGCTCCTGCGGCACCCGCCATATAAGGCTCAGCGCCTTTAACAGCTTTGAAAACGTGGAAACCGCAATGACCCGCATACGTGAGGCGCTGAAAGAGTAGAACCTATCTCAACATTGTCTTTCGGCCCAATATCTTTGTTGGCGTCTTATTTCAAATCCTCGAAATACGCGAGTATGTCTGCGGTTTGAAACAAGACGCCGCCGCGATCTTGAACCGAAATCCGAATGTTGAGATGGATTCTAATGAATGGCGAGGGTCTCTACAGGACGCTGGCATTGATTTGCATGCAGAGTCCGGGGTCGGAACGAACCAGCAAGCCGTCAATACCGATGACCGGCACGGCGCCCATCAGGGAATTGGTCAACAGGATCGCATCTAGCCGGGACAGTTCTTCTGCAGACACGTTCTGCTTTCCAACCTGCCAGCCGTTGTCTCGAAGATAGGCAGCCACGTGCTCCTGCATGATGCCGTACAGCACGTGGTCCGATGCAGGCAGAATCGCTTGTTTTCCGCGGATGCAGATGATATTTGCGGTATTGGTTTCGGACACGGAACCGTCCGGATTCAAAATAACGGCTTCATCCGCGCCTTTCTTCTTTGCCCATTTTCCGGCCAGGTAATAATAAAGGTAGTTCAGGGTCTTGTAATCTGCCAGGGGGTTTTGTCGGGTATACGGGTAGACGGCAAGGTCAATCCCCATTTTCTGAAGCGCGTCGAGGCGGTGGCGGTAAGGAACCGCACTTACCGTAATGTTTGCGGAAAAAGGCTCCTTTTCACCGTCATCACGGCAGGCTGCCGTTATTTTTACCCTTGAAAGCGTATTTGCAAGCCCGTTTGCCGCTACCACGCTGCCGATGATTTCCTTCCAGTCCACATCCGGAACAGGCGTTTCAAACAAGGCGCGCCAGGTGCTGTTGAACCGGTTTTCGTGGGCTTCCAAAAATGCCGGTATCCCCTTTTTTACCCGTATCGTTTCAAAAAATCCGTACCCGTACATCACGCCCTTGTCCGCTGCGTGAAACCGGACATCGTCGGACGGAAGAATGGCCCCGTTACACCAGGTCATGGGCGGCGCCGTTTTGGGCCCGCCGGCCCCCCCGGCATTGTCTGGTTTTTCAAAAAGTCCCATGATCGATCTCCCCTTGTGAAGCGTTTCATCGTATTCATCCGACGAATCGGAGTCAAAGACCACTCCCCCTCCCACGGAAAAATTCATCCGCCCGCCGGATATGGTTGCGGTCCTTATGGCAATGGAAAGGTCCATGGTGTCTTGAAAGCCGATATAGCCGATGGATCCCGTATAGATATGCCGGCGGCACGGTTCCAGTTCATCGATAATCTCCATGGCCCGAATTCGCGGACAGCCTGTTATGGAGCCTCCCGGAAAGGCCGCCCGGATCAGATCCACGGAGTCCCTTCCTTCCATGAGTTCCCCCTCGATGACAGAAACCAGGTGATATACATTTTTATAGGGCTCGAGGCGCCGATGATCCACCACTCGCACACTTCCCCCGGCGCAGACCCGCCCCAGGTCGTTTCTTACCAGGTCGACGATCATGGACAGCTCTGCATCGTCCTTTCTGCTTTTGCGCAGCGCTTCCGCGTTTTCCCGGTCCTTTTCTTCGGTTTCCCCCCGCGGCCGGGTCCCCTTGATGGGGCGGGTTTCGACTTTCGTCCCGAACCGCTTGAGAAACCGCTCCGGCGAGGTGGATACGACCCGGTGATCGCCGGCATTGACGTAGGCATAAAACGGCGCCGGCGCCTTCTCAAAAAGGGTTTTGAACATGGCAAATGAAGAGCCGTAAAACGCCGATTGAAACCGCTGGGACAAATTCACCTGGTATATATGCCCCGAGACGATATATGCTTTAATTTTTTCAACGGCCGCCATGTAGGCCTCCCGGGAAAAGGTCGAGCGAAACCCCCTGCTGTCCGTTGAAAAACCATCGCCCGCGGCCGCCGGCCCGGATACATCCCGATGCGCATGCATTTCCAACCGGCCGAAAAAAGCGCCGCGATCCTCATTGAAACTGTCTTTTGGGCCGGTTTTTCGAACAGGAATATGGAGATGCCGCACCCCGGCAGACCGGTCTTCGACGAGAACCGCAGACGGGGCATACATGCAGAGCAACGGCAGTTCAAGATCGTCCACCGCAGTGTTGGGCAGGGTCTCGATATACGCCTTGAGGTCATAGGAAAGGTAACCGAAAAGGCCTGCGCAAACCGGTCCGGCAGAACTTTTTCCGGGTGAATCCGCGGGCAAAGCCCTCTCTAAAAGCCTGTATTGAAGGATAATGTTTTTCAAAAGGTCAAGAGGATCGGATTCAATGCGCCGTTCCCGGTCCGGAAATATAACCCGGTTTCCGGAAGGGCGGCTTCTGACGGTCAACCAGGGGTTTACCGCAAGGATGTGATACCGTGCGCAATCCATGTCGCCGCCGCTCATCAGGACAACGGTTCCATCAAGGTCCGCAAATGCAGACGCGATATCCACAAAAGGCATCTCCATGGGAAAAGGCTCCGTGTGAATCCGCTCGATCTTGCCGGTATATGATAAAAAATCAGGTATGCGGTTCATTTTTCATTCCTGGTGCGCTTTTGCATCCCCGGGGGAACGGAGAATGAAAAGTGGACAAAGCGGACGTTTTGGACATGGCGGACATGGCGGGTCGCAGCGGGCCGCTTTTCAGAAAATTTTCCACCAGGCCGAACCCGTATTCGGTCATGAAACTTTCCGGATGGAACTGAACCCCGTGCAAATTCATTTCCGGATGCCAGAGGCCCATGATCACGCCGTCCTCCGTGCGCGCGTTGACCTTCAGTCCGCAGCCTTTGGCATCGACGACAAGCGAATGGTAGCGGGCCGCGGTAAACGGATCGGGCAGGTCGGAAAAAATGCCCGTGTGGTCATGATGCACCCGGCTGGTTTTGCCGTGTACGGGAACCCGCGCTTTCAGCGTTTTTCCGCCGAACGCCTCGTTCATGCACTGCATGCCCAGGCATACGCCGAAAATCGGAATCAGACCTGCGGCACGTTTTATCAGGTCTACGGATATCCCTGCGTTTGATGGATCTTTCGGTCCGGGGCTGACAAGGATATAATCCGGCTTTGCGGCAATCACCGCTTCGGCGGAAATCTTGTCCGCGCGGTACACCCGGATATCTATGTCATACAGCATGAACATCTGCACGAGGTTATGGGTGAAGGAATCATAATTGTCAATAACGATGAGCGTTGAGGGCATAAACCGTTTTTTCTCCGCCGTTTATCCGTGTCAGCAACAAGCAGTGGCACAAAAAAACGCCACCCCGAGAGTCTGGGTGGCGTTTCGCCTATTACATAACTCTTACCGTTTACCACGTTTACTGTTGTCTTGCATCGGAAAAAATAGCAGACAATACACAGGGCTGCAAGAAAAATTCATTCGGCGTTTTACAAACCGCAAAAGATGACTTATTGTATTAACGTTTGATATTCAATCATTTTCAATGGTATAACCCGGCTAACGGTGCAATTCCATTTTAACAGAAGCAAGGAAATATCGGTTTGACAACGACTTCGTCGGACAGGCTCCATGATCTGCTTGACCAGTTCTCCGGCGCGGATCATGTACTGATTCTGATCAATGCGGATCCGGATGCCATCGCCAGTGCCATGGCGCTGGAGCGTCTTTTGCACCGGCGGGTCACCCGGATCAATATATCCAATATCAATACCATCACGCGGCCGGACAACATGGCCATGATGCAGCTGTTTGATGTAACCCTCATTCATATCAGCAAAATCGACCCGCACCTGTACAACAAGGTCGCCATTCTTGATTCCCAACCCGATCACAATGACAGTTTCAAGGGTCTTGATTACACGGTCATCATCGATCACCACGAACCCGGGAAATACAAGGCGCCTTTCGTGGACATCCGACCGAATTACGGCGCCACATCGTCTATCATGACCGAATACCTCAAAAGCGCCAAGATAAAACCCTCGGAAAGGCTGGCCACCGCATTGTTCCACGGCATTAAAACCGATACCAGCAATTTCGAACGCATGGCCACCAATGCGGATATACGCGCTTTCCAGTTCTTGTTTCGGCACGCCAACATTCACCTGGCGCGCCGCATCGAACAAGTGGATCTGCGCATCGGGTTTCTCGATTATTTCAAAAAAGCCATAGAAGGAAAAATCATCGACGACTCGCGGATCTTCATCCACCTGGGCAATGTGGAAAACCCGGACATATGCGTGCTTATTGGGGACTTTTTCATGCGGGTAAACACGGTGACATGGAGCATTGTTTCCGGCATGTACGAAGAACGGCTCATTATTATCCTGAGAAACGACGGACTGCAGAAAGACGCCGGAAAACTGGCGAGCAGGTTGTTTGGCACCATGGGATCGGCCGGCGGACACAAGAGCATGGCCAGGGCGGAAATCCCCATGGAGAAACTTCGGCAGGATACGGAAAACACAGAAAAAGAAACCATCCGCAAGTGGATTTTCGACAAGATCAACGGAATTCTTGCCAAATAGACGGTAACTTGAGCGTCCGGAATCACAAATCGTTTTTTACCGAAACTCCGATAAATAAGAACAAAGGCAACATCGCAATCATGAAATATTATCCCGTCTGTCTGGACATTAAAAACCGGGACTGCCTTGTGGTCGGCGGCGGCAGCGTGGCGTGCCGCAAAGTGAAAACCCTTCTGGAATGCGGCGCAATAGTGACCGTTGTCAGCCCGGCTTTTTCCCGCGAACTGGAAACAATCAATAACGACGACCTGACTTTGATCCGGCGGCCGTATGAATCGGCCGATGTCGCGGGCCGGTTTCTGGTCATCGGGGCCACGGACGACGAAGCGGAGAACCGGAAAATAAGCCGGGATGCGGAAAAACAAAATATTTTATGCAATATTGCCGATGTCCCCGATGCCTGCAATTTCATTCTGCCGTCCATTGTAAAAAGGGGGGATCTGCTGCTGGCAATATCCACCTGCGGGAACAGCCCCGCTTTTGCCAAGCATTTGAGAAAAAACCTTGAAAAAGAGTTCGGGGAGGAATATACCGAGTTTCTCCAACTCATGGGGAAAGTGAGAAAAAAACTCCTGGAAACGCGCCATGCTCCGGAAGAACACAAACCGCTTTTTGAGGCACTGATAAATGCGGGCCTGCTGGCGTTGGTGAAAGAAAAGAAAACAGAAGAGATCAACCGGCTGCTTAAAGACACGGTGGGCGAGATACTGGGCGAAAGCTGCGATTATGAGACGTTGATGGGGTGCGAATGACATATCTGCTTATACCGGCAATCGGGCTTTACCTTACCAGTTCCGCGTGCTACGGGGTGTTTCTTTTCATGCAGAAAGACAGCTACCAACGGGTGGGGTTTGTCCTTATGCTGGCCGGATTCGCCGTTCATACGGCAATTATTGTCGCAAAGGCTTTCACTGCAGGG